>JAPUEC010000162.1 GCA_027492775.1 Rhodocyclaceae bacterium | reverse complement strand
TCTGGTCGACTATGGCGATCGCACCATCGGCGAGTTGAAGCTGGAGACCACCACTTTCCGTCAGGACCCGATGCAACTGGTCGCGCTCATCGTCGAGCAGTCGGAAAACGCCATCGACGACACCAAGCGCCGCGAACACGAGGAGGCGGTGCGGGCGGCTTCAGAGCGCGCCCTGGGCAAGGTTTTGGATAGCCCGCTGCGGCGCAAGGTCGGTGGATTTCTCGTCTCCAACCTGCGCCGCTTCGTCAAGAGCCGCGAAATCGCGCGCTTCAACCGCTCGCGCTATTTCGGCGTCTTCCGCGAAATCTTCGCCCAGATTGGCGTCGCGCTGGCGGAGCAGGGGGTGATCGCCCATTGGGATGATGTGTTCTATCTCACCGAAGAAGAGGTGACGGGCATCCTGGACGCCCCCGGGCTGCAGACCGAGTTCGCCGCGCGTATCGCCGCCCGCAAGGCGGACTACGCCGGGTACCGCCAGCGCAAGCCTTTGCCGCGCCTGTGGCTGAAAGGCGAGGTCGCCCTGAACCGCATTCCTCAGGCGGAATCCGCCGTGATGCCCGGCGATGGCTCGAGTCTCAAGGGCGTCGGCTGCTGCCCCGGCACCGTGCGCGCCAAGGCAATCGTGCTTGCCGAGCCCGACCAGGCGGCGGATGTGCGCGGCAAGATCATCATTGCCGAAAACACCGACCCGGGCTGGGTGTTCCTCATCATGCGCGCCAAGGGGTTGATCGTTGAGCGCGGCAGCCTGCTCTCGCATACCGCGATCATCGGCCGGGAAATGGGCATTCCCACCATCGTCGGCCTGGAGAACGCCACCAGCCTCATTTTCCAGAACCAGAACATCCGCATGAATGGCGAATCGGGAGAGATCGAATTGTATGCATGAAGCCCTGAACTTGCCGACATGCTGGCGCACACATCTCGACAGCCTCCTTAGCGACGCTGCGCTTCGCCTTCGCTTTTATCGTGCGTGACAAAAGCCGTTCGCGACGCCGCCGCCTGGCCTTCAATCGCGCCGCCCAAGGGCGGGGAGGCATGGGCAAAGTGCTGCTTCCCGTGCTGGTGGCCTTGGTCGTCGTTCTGGTGGCCGCCAGCATCATTTTGTACGGCCGCTACATGCCTTCAGCGGCGGCGCAGACGCCGTGCCGGGCGCCGGCCGGCTATCAGTGCGGGAAGGTCGACGATTTCGCCCTGAGCTATTACCGCTCGCCCCAGACCCAGCCAGGCGCCATGCCGGTGCTCATTCTGCATGGTGGGCCGGGTTTTTCCAGCGCGGGGCTGCGACCGCAATTCGCCTTCCTCGAAGCGAAGCATCCGCTCTACCTCTACGACCAGCGCGGCGCCGGCTATTCGGAAAGCAAACCGGCGCTGGAGTATTACCGCATCGAAAAGCTGGTCGAGGAAATTGAGACCTTCCGCCGCGACATCATGAAGGCCGAGCGCTTGCGCCTGATCGGGCATTCATCGGGCGCCTACCTCGCCATGAAATATGCCGCCCGCTACCCGGATCGGGTGGACAAGCTGGTGCTGGTCTCTCCGCCGGTTCCGTCCGCCAGCGCCACGCAGCTCATGCGTCTGATCTCGCTCGGCGTGCCACCGGCCGACCCGGAGGCGGCCAACCAGTGGCTGTCCGCCCGTGCCGGAAAACTCTTCACCCAGAGCGTCTTCCTCCCCGAAACCGCCACCCGCATCGATTTTCGCGCCACCACCTACGCCAACATGATCGCGGTGAGAAATTTCATGCTGGATGAAGGTATCGACGTGGCCGGATTGCAGCGCATCAAGAGCCCGGTGTTGATGGTGGTCGGCAACAAGGAGACGCCCTCCACCAGCGAGGCGGCGCAACGGCAGTTGCAGGCGGCGATGCCCGGCGCGCAACTGGTGAAGCTTGCGCGCTCCGGGCACTGGAGCTTCCTCGAGGAACCAGAGGCTTTCCAGCGGGCGGTGTGGAAGTTTTTTGGTGGACAATAGACCAGCCTTGCCAAGATCATCTCCGCTTAGGCAGGTCATGCCATAGACTCCATCTCCGGCGGCCACGATGGATGATTGCAACTGCTATTTACACCGTTCGCTTTGCACCAATTCGCGGTTGCTATCCATCATTACGCAAGTTCCGGGCTTAAATTCTTGTTTGCTGCTTACCGACTCCAACGAGCCATCTTCCATCTGTAGGGAATGAATGTAATAAGTATTGGAGTGAACAGCGCTCGCGATTAAAACCCCGATCAACCCCCTCTGCTATAGCCATCCACTGCCTGACTGCGTGACATTTCCTCATTTGCTTCGCGAACGCTTTCTACTCTGCCTAAACGGCTGATATTCGACGAGGCCGCAGTTTCGGGGCGAGGTTGCTCTGATGAAGGAGATGATGTTGATGCATGTCCGATAGGGCAGAGCAGGATGGTGACAATAAATACCAAAACTCGCATCAGTTCCTCCATTGGTTGAGAGACAGCACAGGATGAAAATCGGCTATGCCGGGCTAGCAAATCTTCGGGTGCTGTATGGCGTCCTCTTGCCTTCTGATTAAAGTGCTGTCGAGCGACCTTCCAGGATTGTATTTTGAAAATCGGTGCTCAAAAAGCCGCCGGGCATATTATGCGAGGCGGCCATCGCACGTTTGTGCTAGATTTGATTGTCATGACAAGAAAATCAAAGAGATAGCAATCATGGGCAAGTTGGGAGAGATCAGCGCCAAAGCAAGGCGGGGTGCGGCGGTTCCGCCGGTTGCGCTAAAACGGGTCAAACTCGCGCTGCAGGGAGGCGGGACGCACGGCGCCTATACCTGGGGTGTCATCGACGCCTTGTTAGAAGACGGTCGCATCGAAATCGAAGGCTTGGTGGGCACGAGCGCGGGCGCGATGAACGCCACGGTGACCGCCTACGGATTGATCAGCGGCGGCCCGGAACGCGCCCGCGAATTGTTGGGCGAGTTCTGGAAGCGTACCGCTGAACTTGGCCAGAGCGGGCCGTTGCATGCCACGCCGTTCGACAAGCTGCTCTCGCGCGGCAATATGGATTATTCGGCCATGTCGCATTTTTTCAGCGCCATGACGCGGATGTTTTCGCCCTACGAACTCAATCCCCAGAACATCAATCCATTGCGCGACCTCGTCGCAGAGATGGTGGATTTTCAGGCGCTGCGCGATGCCGCTGACCGCATGAAGCTCTTCATCGCCGCGACCAATGTGCTGAACGGCCGGCTGCGCGTGTTCGAAACGCACGAGGTTTCGCCCGATGTCCTCATGGCTTCCGCCTGCCTGCCTTTCCTGTTCCAGGCGGTGGAAATCGATCACGAGTTTTACTGGGACGGCGGCTATTCCGGTAACCCGCCCATTTTTCCGCTCATCTACTGCGGCGGGACTTCCGACATCGTTATCGTCCAGATCGACCCGATCAATATTCCGGACGTCCCGCGCACCGCCCGCGCCATCCTCGACCGGGTCAGCACCCTGTCGTTCAATTCCAGCCTGATGCGCGAAATGCGGACCATCAAGTTCGTCCACGATCTGCTGGAAAGCGAGCAGCTCGATTCGTCGAAATATCCGCACATCCTCATCCACACCATTGATGCCGAGGCCGAGCTATCGCAATTCGGCGCTTCATCGAAGCTCAATTCGGACTGGGAGTTCTTCACCTACCTGCACGACCTGGGGCAGCGCAAGGCCAAGCGTTTTCTCCAGCTCCACTTCGACACCATCGGCGTGGAATCGACGACGGATATTCGGGAAAAATTTTTGTAGGCGTTTCGGGTAGTGTTTTCTTGCTCACTGAGATGTGATTTTCAACGGCAACATTCCGAGCTTCAGGGTTCTTGTCACCGTCGCTCCCTGTTTTCGCTATTTCAGCCGCGGCGTCCCGGAGCAACTGGACACATCGACACAACGGCCCTCAGTTGAAGCAACTTTCACCAAGTTATTCTCATATCGATGCTTTCGTCTATTGTCTTGAGACCAACTGGCTGCGCTAGTAGCGCTGTTGGTTGGGCGTAGGGTCTAGGACTTCACGAACCTTTTCAGCCAGAGACTTTATATAACTCTCCATGCTTTCTGAAACAATCTCAACTTCCTTTGGAGAAAATTGAACGTATTCTCCTTTTGTTATTTTGAGTTTTAGATCGCGTGGTGTTGCGCTTTCAATTTGTCGGATAAGGCGGTCGTTTGCATATCCGCCGGCATGAACAATTACATGGCGACATGCTTGGGCGAGAATTATGTTGTTGACGTGAGCATCTTTTTCGATTGATATACCTAGATAATTTTTAAAAGCTCTTGAGATTGCCTGCATGTCTTGAAACGATAAATCCTTCTTTTCAACCAACAGATCAGCTGCGATATCGCGAAGACGCCAATCCGCATCACGAATCTCGCGAAAGCTCAACTTAATGTCTTCACGTAGTAAATCGCTTTCTTTTTCGCCTTTTAAAAAAGCATTAATTCCTGCTTTAAAAATATCTTCAACAGACGACCCGAAATATGAGACAAGTAGGACAATAGCTTGATTAAAAATAACCTGATATCGAGCACGCAATGAGTCATGTTCGCGGATGCCCTCCAATACTTTTAAAGTGTTTATCGCTGAAAGATGTGGGTTGTCTAGATGGTGATGCTGCTTTAATTTTTCAGATAAGTCCCGGATATTTGTGATCGCAATATCTAGCACATCGCGGTCGAAGTGCATGAGCTTATGAACGCCAGCAACATTACCCGAGAAACCTTCTACTAACGTGTTAAGTCGAACTTTCATTAAGTGTCTCAGCTTTTCATTGCACAGCTATTGGGCGCCATATTGTTTCCGCATAGATAAAATCTGGCTGTTAGATATTTTAAAAATTAGAAGGCGCCAGTTTTGTACTTGTTTTTAGTCGGAAATGTGTTCGATCTGATCCGCTTCAAACTCAGAAATGGCTTTCGTTTCAACCCCAAATTGGTATCGGGGCCGTCCATGGAAATTAAAACAAGGATTGCTTTCGCGGTGGTATCGGATGCGGTCGAAGTCCTGATCCGTTAGGAAAATGCTAGCAGTGCGACCGCCTGGTCTGCGGATTGCTACTATTCTGCTAGATGGATACAATTTGTAAACGCGGCCTTTTATACTTTGATAATCGCCCAAGAAGTATTGATTTTTTAATGTCCCTAAATAATCTTTGGTTTGTGGGTCAAAAGCAGCGATCGTCGGCCTTCCAAGTGCCGGAGCGCCTAGTGAAATTGCTTCTACGCCTCCAGATGCATCGATCCGGTTAACGATATTCGCAACCTCTGTATAAATTGAGCCTATAAATATCTGCTTGTTCTGATCTGGTTCTGATCTGACCTTCGTTAGGACGTCACCGACGTAGTACCCGACGATTCCAGACAGGACATAATCAGCTAGCTTCAACATATATTGCTGGACACTGGCATCTGCAAGAACTGAAACTAGTGCAAAAGCATCTGACGCGCGCCGCCTCTCTCCAATTTGCAAGGCCAATACTTGGCGTTCCTCCTTGTCGGGAAATGCACCTTTCACAAGGCGGCCGTCCAGCGAAAGGTGTGCCTTATGAATTATTCGCTGTATCGCTAACAGGCAATGTGAGAGGTCATAAATGCTTACGCCACGAATTTTCAGTTCATCACCGATAAATCGTAGGGTGAAAAGACCGTTGTCATATTTTTCTCTTGCTTTCACAACAATCTCCTCAAAAATACTCGCAAGAAAATGGAAGGTTTCCCGCCCGGGACATGCGGGGTGGTGTTGCTAGGGCATTTCTTTTGCGTGCCTCTCCCAAAAGTCATATTCAATCACGAAAACGCATGGTCATGTGACATCGTCCTACTTCTCTTTCTATGTTTACTAAGTGTGTGGCTGGAATGGAAGCGGAATGCTGATTGGCGTTTTGGGACGGTTCTATTCATTCACCCGTTATTCGCCATGCGTTTAGCTCTCGGGCAAAATGGCGTCCCTTGCTCCGATGTGATCCTTCCTTGAACCAACGTTTCCTGAATCCTTCCCGCAACACCGATGCCTTCGGCGATTGCCTGGCGGTCGACCGGCCGCGTCTCGCGGGGCTGCGTCGCGACGTCCGCAATTTGCAAGGGCCGCGGCGGGAAAAGGCGCAGGCGGATTTCGATGCCTTGCTGGAGCGTTCGCGCGGCGCCGTCGCCAAGCGGCGGGAGCGTCTGCCCAAGCCGACGTACCAGGAAGACCTGCCGGTCAACGAGCGGCGGGGCGAGATCGCAGCGCTGATCGCGCAGCATCAGGTGGTGATCGTTTGCGGCGAAACGGGTTCGGGCAAGACGACACAGCTGCCCAAGATCTGCATCGAGCTCGGGCGCGGCACCGGCGGCTACATTGGCCACACCCAGCCGCGGCGCCTTGCCGCCCGCTCGGTCGCCTCGCGCCTCGCGCAGGAGCTGCATACCCAGGTGGGCGCGGGCGTCGGGGTGAAGATACGCTTCAACGACCGCACCATTCCCGAGTCGGTGATCAAGCTGATGACGGACGGCATCTTGCTGGCCGAGACGCAGACCGATCCCTTCCTCAATGCCTACGACACAATCATCATCGACGAGGCGCACGAGCGCAGCCTCAATATCGATTTCCTCCTCGGCTATCTCAAACAGCTGCTGCCCAAGCGCCCGGACCTCAAGGTCATCGTCACTTCGGCGACCATCGACGCCGAGCGCTTCGCCGCCCATTTTGCGGCGAACGGCCGGCCGGCGCCGGTGATCGAGGTTTCGGGCCGGCTCTATCCGGTCGAAGTGCGCCATCGCCCGGTGCAGGCGGATGATGCTGACGACGAGCGCGATCTTTACGAGGCCATCGTCGATGCCGTCGATGAAGTCGCCCGCCTTGGCCCCGGCGATACGCTGGTCTTCCTTCCAGGCGAGCGCGAAATTCGCGAAGCCGCCGAGGCGCTCAGGAAGCGCCATCCGCCGCACACCGAAATCCTGCCGCTTTTCTCGCGTCTCTCGGCGCAGGAGCAGGACCGCATCTTCAAGCCTTCCGGCGCGCGGCGCATCGTGCTCGCGACCAACGTCGCCGAGACCTCGCTCACTGTGCCGGGCATCCGTTACGTCGTCGATACCGGCCTGGCGCGGGTGAAACGCTATTCCTACCGCAACAAGGTCGAGCAGTTGCAGGTGGAAAAGATTTCGCAGGCGGCGGCCCGGCAGCGCGCCGGGCGCTGCGGCCGGGTGGCGGCGGGGGTGTGCATCCGGCTCTATGACGAGGCCGATTTCAACGCCCGCCCGCCCTTCACCGATCCGGAAATCCTGCGTTCCTCGCTCGCCGGGGTCATCTTGCGCATGAAGTCGCTCAAGCTGACCGACGTCGAGAGTTTCCCTTTCCTCGAACCGCCGCCGGGCAAGGCCGTCGCTGACGGTTACGCGCTCTTGCAGGAACTGGGCGCGCTGGACGAGGGCAACCAGCTCACCGGCGTCGGCCATGGGCTGGCCAAGCTGCCGCTCGATCCGCGTATCGGCCGCATGATCGTCGCCGCCCGCGACAACGGTTGCCTGCGCGAGGGGCTGATCATCGCCGCCGCCCTCTCGGTGCAGGACCCACGCGACCGGCCGCAGGAACGCCAGCAGGCGGCGGACGAAAAACACAAGCTCTTCGCCGACGAGAAATCGGAATTCCTCTCCTGGCTCAAACTCTGGGATTGGTACCAGAACGCCGTCGAGCACAAGAAATCCAATCGCCAGCTGCTCGACCACTGCCATGCCCATTTTCTTTCGGCGCTGCGCATGCGCGAGTGGCGCGAAGTGCACGGGCAGTTGCATGCGATGGCGACTGAGGCGGGGTGGATCAAGGGGGAGGGGGATTCTCAGCGGCGATCGCAGCCCCATCCCCACCCCATCCCTCCCCTTCAAGGGGAGGGTGTCCACTCCTCCCCTTCAAGGGGGGAAGTTGGGAGGGGGATGGGGAAAAACGCCGCCGCCGAATCCGCCCGATCACGCAAAACCAGCATGGAGCACGCCGGCGCGGATAAACCCCAATCCATCGACCCCAACCGCTACGCCGCCATCCACAAGGCGCTGCTCGCCGGCCTCATCGGCAACTTCGGTTCCAAGTCGGACGAATCCGGCTACTACCTCGGCGCGCGCGGCATTCGTTACCTCATCCATCCCGGTTCGCCCTTGCAGAAGAAAGCCGGCAAGTGGATCGTCGCTGGCGAAATCACCGAGACCACGCGACTCTTCGCCCGCTGTGTCGCCCGCATCGAGCCGGATTGGCTGGAGGAGGTCGGCGCGCATCTGATCAAGCGCAGCTACTTCGACCCGCACTGGGAAAAGAAGACCATGCAGGTTTCGGCCTGGGAGCGCACCACGCTCTACGGCGTGGTCATCAACCCCAAGCGGCGCGTGCATTACGGGCCGATGGCACCGGCGGAAGGGCGTGAAATCTTCATCCGCCAAGGGCTGGTTGCCGGCGAGATCGACGAGGCCTTCGCCAAGCGCTGGCCTTTCTACCAGCACAACCAGAAGCTCATCCGCGAGATCGAGAACCTCGAGCACAAGCAGCGGCGGCAGGACGTACTGGTCGATGACGAACTGATCGCCGCCTTCTACGACCACTTGATTCCCGAGGGCATCCACAACGGCGCCACCTTCGACCAATGGCGGCGCGAGGCGGAGAAGGAAAACCCGAAGCTCCTCTTCCTTTCCAAGGACGACCTGATGCGGCATTCCGCCGCTGGCGTGACGACCGAGGCCTTTCCGCATCACATCAAGCTCGGCGGCGTCGAGTACGCGCTCGCCTACCATTTCGAGCCGGGCAATCCGCGCGACGGCGTCACCATGACGGTGCCGCTGGCGCAGCTCAACCAATTGCCGGCCGGGCGGCTGGAGTGGCTGGTGCCGGGGCTGATCAAGGAAAAGGTCATCCAGCTC
>JAPUEC010000161.1:716-8911 GCA_027492775.1 Rhodocyclaceae bacterium | reverse complement strand
GCAGTGAAAAGTGGATCCAGCAGCGCATGACCGGGCAGGAGACGCGCAACAAGCTGACCGATTACTGGGCCAACCACGACATCCGGCAGGGCGAGGAATTCGCCATCCTGACCAATATCATTCATCAGGAATGGGCGGGTGTCAGCGTCAAAGCGCACAAAACCATGAAGGGGCTGAAAGACCACAATCTGCGCGACCACATGAGCGAGGCGGAACTGATTTTCACCGCCCTGGCCGAGTTGTCGACGCGGCAGATTGCCGACACCGACGAAGCAACCGGCATGGCCGAAAACAGCGCTGCGGCCACCCAGGGTGGCGCTATCGCCAAGCAGGCGCGCAAGGCGCTGGAGGCGAAGACCGGCAAGCACGTGGTGACGGGCGATAATTTTCTGCCGCCCGCCAGCGCTGCACCACGCAAAGTGACGAAAAAATCATGAACGAAGCCGAAACCCGTGCCGAACACATCGACCCCGCTCTGGCCGCGGCGGGCTGGGGCGTGGTCGAAGGCAGCCGCATCCGGCGCGAATATCCGATCACCCTCGGGCGGCTGGAAGGCGCGGGCCGGCGCGGCAAGGCGCTGACGGCGGATTACGTGCTGGAATACCGCAGTACCAAGCTGGCGGTGGTGGAAGCCAAGGCGTGGGACCGGGCGCTGACCGAGGGCGTTGCCCAGGCCAAGGATTACGCCGACAAGCTGGCGGTGCGCTTCACCTACGCCACCAACGGCCAGGGCATCTACGGCATCGACCTGCGCACGGCGGTGGAAGGCGAGATTGCGCGCTACCCCTCGCCCGAGGAATTGTGGAACCGGACCTTTGCCAGCCAAAACGCCTGGCGGGATCGCTTCGCGGCGGTGCCCTTCGAGGACCGGGGCGGGTTTTTCCAGGGGCGCTATTACCAGGACATCGCCGTCGAGCGGGTGCTGGCGGCGCTGGCCGACGGGCAGGAGCGCATCCTGCTAACCCTGGCGACGGGAACGGGCAAGACCTTCATCGCCTTTCAGATTGCCTGGAAGCTGTTCCAGAGTCGCTGGAATCTGACGGACTGGAAGCGGAAGGATGAAGGCGGGGAGCAAGGTTCGCGGCGCCCCCGCATCCTCTTCCTGGCCGACCGCAACATCCTCGCCGATCAGGCCTATAACGCTTTCTCCGCCTTTCCCGACGATGCACTGGTGCGCATCGACCCGGCCGACATCCGCAAGAAGGGCAAGGTGCCGAAGAACGGCAGCATCTTCTTCACCATCTTCCAGACCTTCATGAGCGGGCCGCCGAAGGACGGGCATCCTTCGCCCTATTTCGGCGAGTATCCGCCGGATTTCTTCGACTTCATCGTCATCGACGAGTGCCATCGTGGCGGCGCCAACGACGAGAGCAACTGGCGCGGCATCCTCGAATACTTCGCGCCGGCGGTACAGCTCGGCCTGACGGCGACGCCGAAGCGCCAAGACAACATCGACACCTACGCCTATTTCGGCGAACCGGTGTTCATCTATTCGCTCAAGGACGGCATCAACGACGGTTTTCTGACGCCTTTCCGCGTCAAGCAGATCACCACCAGCCTCGACGAGTATGTCTACACGCCCGACGACCAGGTGGTGGAAGGCGAGGTCGAGACCGGCAAGCGTTACGAGGAAGCCGACTTCAACCGGGTCATCGAAATCAGGGAGCGTGAGCGGAAGCGCGTCGAGATTTTCATGGCGCTGATCGACCAGCGGGAAAAGACGCTGGTGTTCTGCGCCACACAGGATCACGCGCTGGCGATCCGCGATCTCATCAACCAGTGCAAGACCAGCACCGACCCGAATTACTGCCACCGCGTGACGGCCAACGACGGCGCGCTCGGCGAACAGTGGCTGCGGGATTTTCAGGATAACGAGAAGCTGATCCCGACCATCCTGACCACCTCGCAGAAACTGTCGACGGGCGTGGACGCGAGAAATGTGCGCAACATCGTGCTGCTGCGGCCGGTAAATTCGATGATCGAGTTCAAGCAGATCATCGGACGCGGCACCCGCCTCTACGACGGCAAGGATTACTTCACCATCTACGATTTCGTCAAGGCGCACCACCATTTCAGCGACCCGGAATGGGACGGCGAGCCGGCGGAACCGGAAATCTGCGTCAAGTGCCACATGCAGCCCTGCGCCTGCCTGCGGGAACCGCTGCCGCCGTGCTACCTCTGCGGACAATCGCCCTGTACATGCGCCAAGGACCCTTGCCAGAAGTGCGGCCAGCGCCCCTGCGTCTGCCGGCGGAAGGCGAAGGTGGCGCTGGCGGACGGCAAGTCGCGCACCATCCAGCACATGGTGGTCACCAGCTTCTGGCACCCGGATGGCACGCCGATGTCGGCGCAGCAGTTCATGGAGGCGCTGTTCGGCAAACTACCCGATTTCTTCGCCGATGAAGAGGAGTTGCGGGCGCTATGGAGCGCCCCCGATACGCGCCGGAAGCTGCTGGAAGGGCTGGCCGAAAAGGGCTTCGGCAAGGACCAGCTGGCCGAGATGCAGAAGATCATCGATGCGGAGAAGAGCGACCTGTTCGACGTGCTGGCGCATGTGGCCTACGCCTTGGCGCCACTGACGCGCGAGGAGCGGGCCGGGCGGGCGATGGCGGTGATCAGCGAACACTTCAATCCCCGGCAGCGGGTGTTCCTCGATTTTGTGCTTTCGCACTACATCGCCATCGGCGTTGAAGAGCTCGATCAGTCTAAGCTGACGCCGTTGTTGAAGCTCAGGTACCACGATTCGATCAGGGATGCAGTTGACGACCTTGGCAAGCCCGAGGAGATCGGCAAGGTGTTCAGCGGATTCCAGCGCTATCTTTACCTTGAGCCGGCCTGACGGCCGGGCTGACAGCCACTCCTGCTTTGATTTGGCGAAACAATCGTTATAACGCTTGAGTGCGGTGGCTGGCATGCGCCACCCTGCCTGGGATCACTTCCGCTCGGCGATGGGCAGGGCGTGAACCGAGCCGATCTGCGGCTGTTCCTTGACGTACAGAATCGGCGCCACCTTGAGCGTCTTCTGGATGGGGAAGCTTTCTTCCGGCAAGGTGATCGCCTCGAATTCCTCGGTTTCCCGCCAGAGCGAGGCAAGACTGAAGCGGCTGAAGGAAACCTTCTTCGAGCGCAGCCCAAGCACGTCGGTGGCGTATTCTTCCGCTTCCTCACGCGAGGCGAAGACGAGGACCGGATGGATTCGCCGCTCCGTGGTTCCGTCGACAATCTTCTTCGACTCTTCCTGATCTCTCGCCAGCTGCCACCATGGAGTGCGAGGGCATCGGATGTACAGCAGGAAGTAGGGTGAGAGAAAACTCACGCAATAGTAAATCGGGTTCGGCGAGGACTTGGGCTTACGTTTGAACCACATCTCAATTCCAATCTATAGCTCATTCCCCTACTCAACTTCATTTTTGTTAGTGATAAGAGCGCTTCTTTTGTCATTTGGTTCGCCAACCAGGGTCGGAAATACCAGTGGCGAATGAGTCGAAATCGGGCGCTGGACAGCGGTGTTTTTGGCAATCCGTCGCCGGGCCTAAAAACTCAGGCGGGAATGCGAGCGGGGGGGAAGCGGGCGGCAAAGCGGCTGCCCTTGCCGGGAGCGCTTTGGATTTCGAGGTTCGCCTGATGGCGTGAGAGGGCGTGCTTGACGATGGCGAGGCCGAGGCCGGTGCCGCCGGTTTCGCGCGAACGGCTGCGGTCGACGCGGTAGAAGCGTTCGGTCAATCTCGGGATGTGCTGGGCTTCGATACCGGGGCCCGTGTCCTCGACGGCGAATTCCGCCCCGTGACCGCTGACCTGCCATTGCAAAGTGATGCTTCCCCCCGCCGGGGTGTAGCGCACGGCGTTGGAAACGAGGTTGGTGAAGGCGCTCGTGAGCTCTTCTTCGGAACCGAGCAGATCGCCGGCACCCCGGGTTTCGAGGCGGATTTCGTGACGGCCGGCCGAGAGCGCCTCGGCATCGTGGAGAAGCTTTTCGCACAAGCGACCCATGTCGACGCGGTCGGTCGCCGGCGGCGGGGGCGCCGATTCAAGGTTGGAGAGCACCAGCAACTCGTCGAGGATGCGCCGCATGCGCTCGGACTGGTCGGCCATGAGGGCGAAGTAGCGGTTGCGCTCGTCCGTTTCAAGGTCGAGGTCGCGCAGCGTTTCGACGAACCCGGAAAGCACGGTCAAGGGCGTGCGCAACTCGTGCGAAACGTTGGCGACGAAATCGCGGCGCATGGACTCGATGCGCTCGCTCTGCGTCACGTCGCGAACCTGGATCAACCGCCGGTCGCCGCCGTAGGGCACGACATGCAGCGACAGGGCGCGCTCGGAATCATGCGAGCGCAGGCTCAAGGGCTCGGTTTCGCTGCCTTTGCGCAGATAAGAAAGAAAGCCGGGATGGCGGATGAGGTTGGCGATCGGTTGGCCGAGATCGGCCTCGCGATCGAGCCCGAGCATGTCTTCGGCCGAGGCGTTACACCATTCGATGCGCCCCTGCTCATCAAGCGAAATCAGGCCATCCGCCAGCGCCTGCAGGGCGGCGATCAGCATCCGGTTATCGCGGCGCGCGGCTTCGACGGCGGCTTGGCGGGCACGTTCATGCCGGTAGAGGTTGGCGAACATGGTTTCCCAATCGCCATCGCCTTCCAGTTCGACTTCGATCGACGGCCCTTGCAACCAGCGTTCGAGCACGACGACATGGCGCAGGTGGAACGCCAACTGGACCGCCAGGCCGACCGAGAAAACGGCCCATCCCATCCAGGGCGCGCCAACCAATCCGAACGCGACGCCGAGCGCGGCGGCAATGAAGAGATGGATGAAGGCGCTAGCGATTGGGGTGGGCATCATGCGCAATCGTGAAGGTGGGCAAACTCAGCGCCGCGCGATCACCGGCCGGTGGCGCGGAAGCGGTAGCCGGTGCCGCGCACGGTCTCCACCCGTTCGTGGTGCCCGTGGGGTTCGAGCGCGGCGCGCAGGCGGCGGATATGCACATCGACCGTGCGCTCCTCGATGAAGACGTGGTCGCCCCAGACTTCGTCGAGCAACTGGGCGCGGGTATAGACGCGTTCGGGATGAGTCATGAAGAAGAAGAGCAGGCGGAATTCGGTCGGCCCAAGTTCCACCGTCTCCTCGCCGTTGGTGACGCGATGCGTGGCGGGATTGAGATTGAGGCCGCCGATATCGATGGCCTCACCGGCCAAATGCGGGCTGCGTCGGCGCAACACGGCGCGGACGCGGGCCACCAGTTCCTTGGGCGAGAAAGGCTTGGTGATGTAGTCGTCGGCGCCGGCTTCGAGGCCGAGGATTTTGTCTTCCTCATGCACCCGGGCGGTGAGCATGATGATGGGCAAATCGCGGGTGCGATCCTCGCCGCGCAGCTTCTTAGCGAGCGAGACGCCGGATTGCCCCGGCAACATCCAGTCGAGCAGCACCAGATCGGGGAGCGCGGCGCGGATGGCCGAATCGCCCTCCTCGGCGCTGGCGGCGCGAACCACCAGAAAACCGGCGTGCTTGAGATTGACGGCGAGCAGTTCCTGGATCGCCGGCTCGTCCTCGACGATGAGAATGGTCGGGTTCATACCGTGCCCTTGGGATGACGGATGTCGCGCCCTTCAACGATATAGATCACCTGTTCGGCGACGTTCTTCGCATGATCGCCGATACGCTCGATGGCGCGGGCGATGGTGATGATATCGAGCGAGGTCGAGATGGTGCGCGGGTCTTCCATCATGTAAGTGACGAGTTGACGGACGATGGACTTGAACTGGCGGTCGAGATCCTCGTCGTCGCGGATCACCGCCGCCGCTTCCTCGCAATTGAGCCGGGCGAAAGCATCAAGAGCGCGGCGCAGGAGGACGGTGGCGGCTTCAGCCAGGTGCCGCACCTCGGCCGCATTGGCCGCCATGGTGGCCTGTCCGCGTTCGTGAATGCGGCGCACGCCCTTGGCCATTTTCTTCGCCTCGTCGCCGGTGCGTTCGAGGTCGGTGACGATCTTGGAGACGCCCATGATCAGCCGCAAATCGGAGGCCGCCGGCTGGCGCTTGGCGATGACATGGACGCAGTCGTCGTCGATGGATTTTTCGATTTCGTTGATCTGGCGGTCGGTCTCGATGACCAGCTTCACCGCCGAGACGTCGTCGTCCGAATAGGCCTCGCCGGCGCGGCGAATCTGCGCTTCGACCATGCCGCCCATTTGCAGGACCTGGGTGCGCAGGCGCTCGAGTTCTTCGTCGAATTGCCGTGAAAAATGGCCGGTTTCGTTCATCCCTTTTCTCCCAATCAGCCCATGCGGCCGGTGATGTAGTCCTCGGTACGCTTGTCCCGGGGCTTGATGAAAATATCGTCGGTCTTGCCGAATTCGACCATTTCGCCCAGATACATATAGGCGGTGAAATCGGAAACCCGCGCCGCCTGCTGCATGTTGTGGGTGACGATGGCGATGGTGAATTCGCTCTTCAATTCGTTGATCAGCTCCTCGATGCGCATGGTGGAGATGGGATCGAGCGCCGAAGTCGGCTCGTCGAGCAGCAGCACGCGCGGCTTGACGGCAACGCCGCGGGCGATGCAAAGGCGCTGCTGCTGGCCGCCCGAAAGGCTGGTGCCGGGGCGGTGCAGCTTGTCCTTGACCTCATTCCAAAGCGCCGCCTTGGTGAGCGCCCACTCCACGCGGTCGTCCATGCGGATGCGGTTGAGCTTCTCGTGCATGCGCACGCCGAAGGCGATGTTCTCGTAGATCGACATCGGGAAGGGCGTCGGTTTCTGAAACACCATGCCGATGTTGGCCCGGAGGCTGATGGTATCGATCTTGGGGTCGAGAATGTTTTGCTCGCCGACGATGATCTCACCCTCGGCACGCTGGCCGGGATAGAGGTCGTACATGCGGTTGATGGCGCGCAGCAAGGTCGATTTGCCGCAGCCGGAAGGGCCGATGAAGGCCGTCACCCGGTTGCGATAGACATCGATGTTGATGTCCTGCAGCGCCCGTGTCTTGCCGTAGTAGAAATTGAGATTGCGGATGCTGATCTGTGGGATCAGGTCAGGCGTGGATGGGATGTTGGACATCGCTTGGTGGTCTCGGTGTACGGAAGGTCGCATATCAGCGTTGCTCCGGTTTGCGGAACATGACGCGGGCGATGATGTTGAGGAACAGCACGGTCATGGTGATGAGGAAGACGCCGGCCCAGGCCAACTCCTGCCAATCCTTGAAGGGGCTCATGGCGAACTTGAAGATGGTGACCGGCAGATTGGCCATCGGCTCGGAAAGATCCACGCTCCAGAACTGGTTGGAGAGCGCAGTGAAGAGCAGCGGCGCCGTCTCGCCCGAGATGCGCGCCACCGCCAGCAAGAGGCCAGTGACGATGCCGGTCTTGGCCGAGCGCAGGGTGATGAAGGAAATCACTTTCCACTTCGGCGCACCCAGCGCGAAAGCCGCCTCGCGCAGGGTGTCCGGCACCAGGATGAGCATGTTCTCGGTGGTGCGCACCACCACCGGAATCACCAGCAGCGCCAGCGCAATGGCGCCGGACATGCCCGAGAACTTGCCGGCGTGCGCGACATAGACGGCATAGACGAAGAGGCCGATGACGATGGAAGGCGCCGACAGCATGATGTCGTTGACGAAGCGTGTCGCCTTGCCGAGCCAGGTACCGCGTCCATACTCGGCGAGATAGACGCCGGCGAGGATGGCCACCGGCGTCGCCATCGCCATCGCCAGCCCGACCAGGATGAGACTGCCGACGATGGCGTTTTTCAAACCGCCGGCGCTGCCCGGCGGCGGCGTCATTTCGGTGAAGAGGCTCAGCGACAGGGCGCCGATGCCCTGCTCGACCACCATCCAGAGAATCCAGACCAGCCAGAACAGCCCGAAGGCCATGGCGGCCAGCGAACAGGTGAGCGCGATGACGTTGATGGCTTTGCGTTTGGCGACGATATTCATGGCGCCTCCTAGTGCCGCACGCCGGAGTCGCGCTCGAGCTTGAGCAGCAGCAGCTTGGCGAGCGAGAGGACGATGAAGGTGATGACGAACAGGATCAATCCCAGTTCGATCAGCGAGGAGGTGTAAAGCCCCGGCGTCGCTTCGGCGAACTCGTTGGCCACCGCCGAAGTGATGCTGTTGCCGGGCAGGAAGAGCGAGACGCCACTGAGAAAGTTGGTATTGCCGATGATGAAGGTGACCGCCATGGTCTCGCCCAGCGCGCGCCCGAGGCCAA
>JAPUEC010000161.1:0-706 GCA_027492775.1 Rhodocyclaceae bacterium | reverse complement strand
CTTCCAGACCACTTCCCAGGTCGTGCCGCCGAGGCCGTAGCAGGATTCCTTCAGGAGCGGCGGCGTCAGTTCGAAGACATCGCGCATGACCGAGGCGATGAAGGGAATGATCATGATGGAGAGAATGATCCCCGCCGCCAGGATGCCGATGCCGATGGCCGGGCCGGAAAAGAGGGCGCCGATGACGGGCAATTGACCCAGCGTCTTGGCGAGGAAAGGCTGGACATGCTCACCGAAGATGGGCGCAAAGACGAGCAGCCCCCAGATGCCGTAGACGATGCTGGGAATCCCCGCCAACAGTTCGATGGCGATGCCGAGCGGCCGGCGCAGCCAGCGCGGCGAGAGTTCGGTGAGGAAGATGGCGATACCGAAGCTGATCGGCAAGGCAATGACGAGCGCGATGACTGAGGTGACGATGGTGCCGTAGATGGGCACGAGCGCGCCGAAGCGGTCGGCCGGCGGATTCCACTCGCTGCTGACGAGAAAGCCCAAGCCGAAGGCCTTGATCGACGGCCAGGCACTCCAGGCCAGCGAAACCACGACGCCGACCAGAATCAGCAAGGTCAGGGCGGCAAACGCCCGCGCCAGATTGAAGAAGACGGCGTCCAGCAACTTGCCTTTTTCAAGGGATGATTTCA
The DNA here is from genome assembly GCA_027492775.1 of Rhodocyclaceae bacterium. GTDB lineage: Bacteria > Pseudomonadota > Gammaproteobacteria > Burkholderiales > Rhodocyclaceae > UBA1934. The sequence continues at coordinate 68 of JAPUEC010000161.1, read as the reverse complement.
TCGGTGCCGCAATACAGAAAGATGACGATTTGGTTACAGGAGGAAAACGGCCCAAAAAATCCCCTCCG
>JAPUEC010000160.1 GCA_027492775.1 Rhodocyclaceae bacterium | reverse complement strand
CTCGCCATCCGGTTCGATGAGTACTGACGCGGCTTCCAGGCCGGAGGGGTGCGGTTGGGCGAACATCCCGATCTCGCGCACGATGCCCGAGGTCGGCGCATGAATGGCGGCGGATATCCAGCCGTCCGCCTCGCCGATCAACTGGCCTTTGAGAACCCGGTCTCCAGGCTTGACCACCGGTCGCGGCGTGCCGCCGATGTTCTGATGCAGCGGCACCACCAGCCGCGTTGGCAGCGGAGGCGTGCCGATCGGTTCGGTCACCGATTGCGTTTTCTCGGAGGGCGGCTTGACCCCGCCATTGAAGCGGTGAAGGACGCCGGATTTTGCGGACGGGGCGATGTCGTCGCCATTGTCATCGGCGGCTTTGGCGGGCCACCACTTCATACCTAGGAACGGCGCGCGGTTCAATCCAGTCTCCTCACGCCTTGTGCAATTCAAACACCGGATATTTCCATTTCCAGTTGTTGATGGTTTCGGGAATGACTTCCATGCTGATGCACTCCACAGGGCAGGGCGCAACGCAGAGTTCGCAGCCGGTGCATAGCGGTGCGACGATGGTATGCATCTGCTTGGGCGCGCCAACGATGGCGTCGACCGGGCAAGCCTGGATGCAGAGCGTGCAGCCGATGCAGATGTTTTCGTCGATGATTGCCAGTTGCTTGGGCTTTTCCTCGGCGTTCAAGGGTTTGACTTCGCGGCCGAGCAGATCGGCAAGCTTTTGCACCCCTTCGGCGCCGCCGGGCGGGCACTGATTGATATCGGCTTCGCCCTTGGCGATGGCTTCGGCATAGGGCTTGCAGCCGGGGAAGCCGCACTGCCCGCATTGGGTTTGCGGCAGGACGGAATCGATCTTTTCGACCAGGGGATCGCCCTCGACCTTGAACTTGATCGAAGCATAGCCGAGGACGGCTCCGAGAACGATGGCGCCGAGCGCCATTACGGCGATGGCGCTCAGCATCCCGGCTCCCGGCTGAATGAGTCTGGCAACATGCGTTGGTCTTTCGAAGGCAAGGTTGTTGTCGGCAAGCGCTTAATATTTATCGAGGCCGGTGAAACCCATGAAACTGAGCGCCATGAGCCCCCCGGTAACGAGCGCGATGGCGACGCCGCGGAAATGCGTCGGCACGTCGGCGCCTTCGATGCGTTCGCGAATGCCTGCGAACAGCACGAGCACGAAGGAGAAGCCGACCGAACTGCCAAAACCGAACAGCAGCGATTCGATGAAGTTGTAATTATTGGCGACGCTGAGCAGCGGGATGCCGAGCACGGCGCAATTGGTCGTAATCAAGGGCAGATAGATACCCAGCACCTGCTGCAGCGCGGGAGAGGTCTTGGCGATCACCATTTCCGTCAACTGGACGATGGCGGCGATCGTGACAATGAAAGAGAGGGTGCGCAGGTATTCCAGCCCGAACGGGATGAGCAACAGGTGATCGATGACATAGCTCGCGCCCGTGCCCATGGTGAGGACGAAGGTGGTCGCGGCGGCCATGCCATAGGCCGTGCCGAGTTTTTTCGAAACGCCCATGAATGGGCACAGGCCAAGGATTCTGACCAGGACGACATTGTTGACCAGGACAGCGCCGATAAGGAGAAACAGATAATTGGCCATGGACTAGGAATCTGCGTGATTCATGCTGAACGAAGGAAATGCTGACTTTCTACGGCACTGCGCGCCCGAACGGCGCGAACGACCGATTTTATTGAGAGAAGCGACAGCGCCAACAGCGCGGTAGGAGTCTTTCGGGCGTCAGCATTTGCGCAGCACTCGTGCCTTGTCAATCGATCAATTATCCGGGTTTGGGGTTGACCGCGCAACCGCCATAAGGTTGCCAGGAGCTTGCTGCAAACGGCGCTAAGCCTGCTTGGCCAAGCGCGTGGCCACCTGCCGGACCAGTTCCGGTCCGCTGTAGATGAAGCCGGTATAAAGCTGTACCAGGCTGGCGCCGGCGCGAAGCTTTTCTATGGCATCGTCGCCGCGCATGATTCCGCCGACGCCGATGATGGGGATTTCGCCCTGCAAGGCGGCGGCGAGCTTCTCCAGGACCACGGTGGATTTCTGGCGCACCGGCGCGCCGGAAAGTCCGCCCGTTTCATCGCCATGCGGCAGCCCCTCGACCCCAGCTCGGGAAAGGGTGGTATTGGTGGCAATGACACCATCCATGCCATGGCGCCGCAAGGCGTCGGCGATGGCGGCGATTTGTGCGTCTTCGAGATCGGGAGCGATCTTCAGCACCATCGGCACGTATTTCCCGTGCTTGTCCGCCAATTGGCCCTGACGCGCCTTGAGCCGCGCCAGAAGATCGTCCAGCGCATCGTCCTTTTGCAACTCACGCAGATTCTTGGTGTTCGGCGACGAGATATTGACGGCGACATACGAGGAAGCGGCATAAACCTTGTCGAGGCACAAGAGATAGTCATCCGCGGCCTGCTCGATGGGCGTCGTCGCGTTCTTGCCGATGTTGATTCCGAGGATTCCGCCGCGCGCCGCAAAGCGAGAGGCGCGCACGTTTTCCAGCAAGCGATCGACGCCGGCGTTATTGAAGCCCATGCGGTTGATGATGGCCTCCGCCTGAGGCAAGCGGAACATGCGCGGCTTGGGGTTCCCGGGCTGGGGCCGCGGCGTGACCGTGCCAATTTCGATGAAACCGAAGCCCAAGGCCGCCAGGGCATCGATGTATTCGCCGTTCTTGTCGAGTCCCGCCGCAAGTCCGACAGCATTTGGGAATCTCAGTCCCATCACCTCAAGCGGTTGGACGACCATCGGTTTGGCGAGCAAGGACGAGACGCCGAGCTTGTTCGCCAACGCCATCCCGTTCATGCCCCAAGTGTGGGCCGTTTCGGGATCGAGGGAAAAGAGGAATCGACGCAGGAGAGGATAGATCATTGCGTCATTTTAGCGCATGCGGATAAGCGACGGCCATCCGGGCGGGAGGCAAAAAAAACCCGCACATCGATGGATGGCGGGTTGAGTGAGGTTTTGCTGGCTTGATGCTTGTTGCTGTTCTTGCCGTGTTTGTCTCCTGGACACCTCTGTCCTTGTGCTATCTGCCGCCTATCTTAAGGAAAACCGGCGGCCGATCAATAAGGGTTTTCCCCATGATTCACAAGGCATCCGGCGATAAGAGCTGCCACTTTCCGTCGATCAGCGCCTCGATCGGACTGAAGCGCGCCTTGTAGGCCATCTTCTGGCTCTGGGCGATCCAGTAGCCGAGGTAGAGATAAGGCAGTTCGAGCGCCTTGCATTGCCCCGCTTGCCAAAGGATGTTGTAGGTGCCGAAGCTGGCCCCTTCGATATCCGGATCATAGAAGGTGTAGACCGAAGACAGGCCGTCGCTCAGGACGTCGATGACGCTGACCATGCGCAAGGCGTTGTCTTCGCGGAATTCAATGAGACGGGTGTCGATGCGGCTTTGCAGCAGGAAGTGGGCATATTGCTCGCGGTTATCCTCGTCCATGCCTCCCCCGGCATGGCGGGCGATCTGGTAGCGGTTGTAGAGCGCATAGTGATCGTCGCGGAAAACGAGGGGAAGTTCGCGGGTCTGAAGATTGGCATGGCGTTTCAACGCCCGCTGCTGGCTTCGCTTGAGCTCCAGCCGATCGACGGGCAGCCGGACGGGCTGGCAGGCCCGGCAATGATCGCACCAAGGACGATAAGTGAATACGCCGCTGCGACGGAACCCGGCGCGGACGAGCTCGCCGTAGATTTCGGTACTGATGAGGTGGGTCGGTGTGGCGACCTGCGAACGGGCCATCCGATCCGGCAAATAGCTGCAAGGATAGGGCGAGGTTGCGTAGAACTGAAGGAGCGAAAAAGGAAGTTCGCAGTCGTTTAGCAATGCCATGCTCAGCCCCAGTCGCAGAGCGCGCCATGACGCGGCCAGGCGCCGCTATTGGACGGCGGTTGGGCCAATCGATCGAGCTGCGCCAGGAATTCGCCGAGCGGAATCTCTCTGGCGCCGAGCGAGGCGAGATGATGGGTGTGCATCTGACAGTCGATCATGCCGAACTTCCGATCAGAGAGGAAACGGACGAGGTGGGCAAAAGCGATTTTCGAGGCATCGGTCCGGTGCGAAAACATCGACTCGCCGTAGAAAACACGGCCGATGGCCAAACCATACAAACCACCGACCAGCTCGCCTTCCACCCAGGTTTCGACCGAATGCGCCCAGCCGAGTTCATGCAGCGCGATGTAAGCCAATCGCATGTCGGAGCTGATCCATGTGCCGTCCTGACCGCGGCGCGGCGTTTCCGAACAGCGCGCGATGACGCCCGGAAAGTCGCTGTCGAGCCTAATCTCGTAGCGGCCTTGTCGGAGCGTCTTGCGGAGCGAACGAGTAAGACGGATCTCGTCCGGGAAAAGCACCATGCGGGGGTTCGGGCTGTACCAAAGCGGCTGGCCTTCGAGGGTGCCCCAAGGGAAAATGCCGCGGCAATAGGCATCGATCAGCCGACTCGGAGACAAATCGGCGCCAATGGCCAGCAGCCCGCCCATGTCCTGGCGTGCCTGTTCGACATGAGGAAATGGATCGGATTGGCCGAGAAAATGGATCACGGATATTCGGCGAGGATGGCGCTGCCCGGAGCGCTGTGCATTCCGAATCGAATCGCGCGGGCCTCGATCAAGGGCTGCGCTGGCGCGCCGCCTATTTTTCGATGACGCGCCGGGCGCCGTTGTAGCGCTTTACCCAGTAGCTGCTCTGCATGCTTTCAACCCGGACCTCGGCGCCCGGCTTCGGAGAATGCAGGAAGTAGTTGTCGCCCAGATAAATGCCGACATGCGAGAACGCACGCTTCATGGTGTTGAAGAAGACGAGATCGCCGGGTTTGAGGTCTTTGGCGTCGATCCGCTGTCCCACTTCACTCATCTCTTTTGCCGAGCGGGGCAACAGCATTCCCAACGTATCCTTGAAAACGAGGCGGACGAATCCGCTGCAGTCGAGGCCGCTGTCCTCATCATTACCGCCGCGGCGATAGCTGATGCCAACCAACTGCAAGCCCTTGAGGATGACATCCTGGGCGGCATTGGTATAGCGCTCGAAGAAGGTCGGCTCGTCGCCGGTCTTGGCTTGTTCGGCGCCCTGGGCGGAGACACTAAAACCCAGTACCAGCGCCAGCACAAACACGTTAAGCAATTTTTGCATGGAGGCAAATGTAAAAGAATTGTTTCGGCCTGTAAAGATGGGCCGAGTTTTCGCCGATATGTGCAATGCTGCTCATCGCGCATTAGAATTGCTCGAACCACAAGAAGAATCGAAGCTGGGGAAGAGACCGATGTCCGAAAACAGTTTGCCCCGAATCCTCGTTGTTGACGATTCCCGCATGGTACGGGTGTCGATCATCAAGCATCTGAAAGGGCACTTCGATGTCCGCGAGGAAAGCGATGGCGAGGCCGCGTGGCAGACGCTGGTCCTCGATCTTTCGCTCGTGGCCGTGATTTCCGATTTGCAGATGCCAAAGCTCGATGGCTTCGGGCTCCTGGAACGGGTTAGGTCATCCAAGCTGCGGCGGATGCAGGAAATTCCCTTCATCCTGGTTTCGGGCGCCGAGAGCGAGGAGGAGCGCGAACGTGCCCGCGCGCTCGGGGTTTCCGATTTCGTCACCAAGGGTACCGGTACCGCCGAAATCCTGACCAAGCTCAATCACCTCATCGATCTTTCGCGGGCTCGCCTGCAGGTCGAAGAGCACAAGAAGCAACTGGTGCTCGATCCTTCCAGCGGCGTGTTTACACGCAAGTACATCGAGTTGCAGGCGGCCCAGGCACTGTCGCATGCGGCCCGGCACAACAGCGAGGTCAGCGTCATGGTGCTCGGCCTCGATCATTACGAGGCCGTGGTGGAAAAACTCGGCAACGGCCTGGCGGAGCAGGTGGCGACCCGCTTCGCGCATCTTCTCGCCGGCAAGATGCGCAAGGAGGACAACCTCGGTTATTTCGACCGCGGTCAATTCGTGATCATCTCGCCCGGAATATCTCCGGCACGATGTGCATCGTTTGCCGACCGCGTCCGCGAAGCGGTCCAGGTGGCGCATGTCGCGGTCAAGGGCAAGCGTCTGAAACTGACCGTGAGCGCCGGCGTGGCCAACGCGCCGGCGGACCGCGTGGTTTCCGCAGGCATTCTTCTCGAACTGGCTGCCAGCCGGTTGCGCGAAGCGGTCCAGGCGGGCGGCAATCGCATCGTGATGGGTGGTCGGGGCGCAGCGCCGGTCCGGATACTGACCTTGCAACAGGCGCTCGACCTGTTGGGCAAGGGCCATGCGGATGACGTCCGGCCGCAGGCGCCACGCTTCGGCATCCAAGTCTTGCCTTTGCTGCGCCTGCTCGATGAGCAGTTCAAGTTGAATATGCCGCTGGCAGAATACGAGCAGCGGCTTGGCGATCACATCGCCGAAGAAGATCGGCCAAAGTAATCCGCTGCTCGAAAGTCCGCGTTCATGTCGATCTCCTGGTTGATCACCAACGTTCTCGCATTTCTATTGCTGCCGCCGGCCAACGGCTTATTGTTCGCCTTCGCCGGCTTGGTATTGCTGCGGCGTCGACCGCGCCTCGGGCGTTGGTTGATTGCCGGCGGACTCTTGATGCTGCTGCTATTGTCGCTGCATGTGGTGGCCGTGCAGTTGCTGCGGCCGCTCGAGGAGCGTTATCCGCCGCTCGATCTCGGGAATCTCGCCGCCATGCCGGTCGACGCCATCGTTGTGCTCGCGGGTGGGCGTGACCGCCTGGCGCCGGAGTTCGCCGGCCAGGACGACGTCTCGGACGATACGCTGATCCGCCTCCGCTATGGCGCCTTGCTGGCGAAGGCAATGGGAAAGCCGATCCTGGTGACTGGCGGACAGCCGGATGGCGCCGGACGTTCGGAGGCCGACGCCATGAGGATTTCCTTGCAGCGTGATTTTGGCGTCCAAGTGCGTTGGGTCGAAGCCGCTTCAAACACCACGCGCGAGAACGCGCTCTACAGCGCCGCTATGCTGAAGGACGAAAAAATCCGTCGTATCGCCTTGGTGACGCATGCCTGGCATATGCCGCGGGCGGTCCAGGTCTTCAATGCGGCGGGATTCGCGGTGTTGCCCTCGCCCATGGCCTATTCATCAACGCGGCCGCTGACGCCGCTCGATTTCATGCCGAGCGCGGGAGCGCTCAGAGCATCTTCCCGCGCACTGCATGAGTGGATCGGTATGGTTTGGTATCGGTTGCGCGGCTGACGCCGGTCCGGAATGGCTCGAATCAGGCTGCCAGTGGGATCTTGCCGATCTTGATCTGCCACTCGCGCGGCCCGGTCTCGTGGACCGAGGTCCCTTGGGCATCCACCGCAACCGTCACCGGCATGTCCTGGACGTCGAATTCATAAATCGCTTCCATGCCCAGGTCGGCGAACCCGACCACCTTGGCCGACTTGATCGCCTTTGAAACCAGATAGGCGGCGCCGCCAACGGCCATAAGGTAGGCGGAGCGGTTGTCGCGGATCGCCTCGATGGCGACGGGGCCGCGTTCGGCCTTGCCCACCATGGCGATGAGGCCGGTTTTCTCCAGCATCATGCGAGTGAACTTGTCCATGCGCGTCGCGGTAGTGGGGCCGGCGGGACCGACGGCTTCATCGCGCACCGGGTCGACCGGGCCGACGTAGTAGATGACGCGGTTGGTGAAGTCGATAGGCAAGGGCTCGCCCTTCGCCAGCATGTCGTTGATGCGCTTGTGTGCGGCATCGCGGCCGGTGAGCATCTTGCCGTTCAGGAGCAGCACTTGGCCCGGTTTCCAGGCGGCGACCTGTTCCTTGGTCAGCGTGTTGAGATCGACGCGGGTGGCGAGCTTGGTGTCGGCCTGCCACGTTACCGCGGGCCAGTCTTCGAGCTTGGGCGGCTCCAGCTTGGCCGGGCCGTTGCCATCGAGATGGAAATGCACATGCCGGGTGGCGGCGCAATTCGGGATCATCGCCACCGGCAGCGAGGCGGCGTGGGTGGGATAATCCATGATCTTGACGTCGAGCACGGTGGTCAGTCCGCCCAAGCCTTGGGCGCCGATGCCCAGGGCGTTGACCTTCTCATAGAGTTCGAGACGCAGTTCCTCGACCCGCGTCAGTTTGGCGCCCGTTTTCGCTTTTGCCTGCAAGTCGAAAATATCGACCGGCGCCATCAGCGATTCCTTGGCGAGCAGCATCGCTTTTTCCGGCGTACCGCCGATGCCGATGCCGAGGATGCCCGGAGGACACCAACCGGCGCCCATGGTCGGCAGCGTCTTGAGCACCCAGTCGACGATGGAGTCGGAAGGGTTGAGGGCGTAGAACTTCGACTTGTTTTCCGAGCCGCCGCCCTTGGCGGCGCAAATGACCTCGACGTGATCCCCGGCGACAATCTCGGTGTGCACCACGGCCGGGGTGTTGTCCTTCGAGTTGGTGCGGGCGCCGGCGGGATCGAGCAGGACGGAGGCACGCAATTTGTTGTCCGGATGGTTATAAGCCCGGCGCACGCCCTCGTTGACCATCTCCTGGACCGACAACGTGGCATCCCATTGCACGTTCATGCCGATCTTGAGGAAGACCACGGCGATCCCGGTGTCCTGGCAGATCGGCCGGTGTCCTTCGGCGCACATGCGCGAATTGGTCAGTATCTGGGCGATGGCGTCCTTCGCCGCCGGCGACTGTTCGCGCTCATACGCTTTTCCGAGCGCCTGGATGTAGTCCAGGGGATGGTAATAGCTGATGTACTGGAAAGCGTCGGCGATGGAGGCGATGAAGTCGTCCTGGCGGATGGTGCGCATGTGTTCTCCGGGTTAATGCTTCGAACGTTGAAGTGCGAGGGTTTGGTTCATGACCTTGTCGGTCATGGCGATCATCAGGGCCGAGATGAGGAAGAGGGCGTGCAGCACCGCCTGCCAAAGAATGACGCGATCGGCGATGTTGGCGGCATTGATGAAGGTCTTCAATAAATGGATGGATGAAATGCCGATGAGCGCCGTTGCCAGCTTGACCTTGAGCACCCCG
>JAPUEC010000159.1 GCA_027492775.1 Rhodocyclaceae bacterium | reverse complement strand
GGGCGCTCTTGCCGTGGAAGGTATCCTTGACCTGCTGGTCGAGAATAGAGAGGATCATCTCGACGAAATTCTGTCCCTTGCCCGGAACGCCTGCCGTCGCCTTGCTCGCAGCCCAGGCCATGAGGCCGAAGACCACCAGCCCGAGCAGGCCGGAAACGATCAGGGTGTCGACGTGCAAAGTCCAGAAACCGGTGCAATGGCCATCGACCTTGGCCGACTCGGCGCAATACTGCAGATTGGTCAAATGGTGCTGGATATATCCAGTCGTGGTCAGCCCGCCTTCAGCGCTCATTTTTTCTCCAGTCAACCTAGCGTTGCTTCAAGAGTGCCACCCAGAAGATGACAAAAGTTGATACATAACCCATAAACAGCGGCAACACTGCCACCGTCTTGTAATGCATGAATACCAGCGCAAACAGGATGACGGTCAGCGCGAACTTCAGCGCTTCCCCGGCTGCCTGCGCCCGGTATGCTCGTAAGGGATCGCTTCCCGGCGCCGCCCGCATTGCCCGCCAGACATAACCGAAATTGGCGATGACTCCGATGGCTCCACCCAAAAGCGCCGAGATCGCCGCACTACTCCCCGCCACTCCCCAGACGCCCAATGCCAGCGCCGCTGATATCGCGACTTGCCGACTGAGTACCCAGCGCACCTGTGGGTGCAAGACGAACCTCGATCACCAAAACCTCAGACTGTAACAAGGTCTTATACAAGAGTCAAACCCCGCATGCACGCTATTTCTCCGGGAATTCGATCGGGATTTTCCCCATGTCATCGCAGTCAGCCGGAGAGCGAATAAACTAGGGCGTGTTCGTAATCAAACGGCTGCCGATTCCGCCACGTTCGACTATTGACAACGCATGCGGTTAACCGGCCGATTTAGACGCGCAACCTTGATAAAAGCCCATCCAATTGGTCAAGACTGCCGAACTCGATAGTCACCTTGCCGGCACCCTTTTTATTGGCGCGGATGGCGACATTCGCCCCCAAGCCGTCCGAAAGTTCTTCCTGCAGGCGCAAGAGATCGCGGTCCGGCTCGCGCGCTGCCGCCGGCGCCACCGGATTGAGCAGGCGCTGCACCAGACGCTCGGTATCCCGCACCGACAGTTCCTTCAACACCACCCGTTGCGCCAGCGCGATCTGTTGTCCGCCATCCAGCGGCAGCAAAGCGCGGGCGTGGCCCATATCCAGCTTACCGTCGAGCAGCAGTTCCTGCACCGGCGGCGTCAATTGCAGCAAACGCAACAGGTTGGACGCAGCCGGGCGCGAGCGGCCGACGGCGTCCGCCGCCTGCTGGTGGGTGAGGCCGAATTCGTCGATCAGGCGTTGCAGGCCCATCGCCTCTTCCAGCGGGTTGAGATTCTCGCGCTGAATGTTTTCGATCAGCGCCATCGCCAGCGCCTGCTCGTCCGGGATGTCGCGGATCAGCACCGGTACTTCCGTCAGGTTGGCGAGCTGGGCGGCGCGCCAGCGGCGTTCGCCGGCGACGATTTCGAAGCAGTCGGCGCCGAGCGAGGCGGCGATACGACGCACCAGGATCGGCTGCATGACGCCCTGGGATTTGATCGACGACGCCAGTTCAGCCAGGGAAGCCTCGTCCATGCGCGTGCGCGGCTGGTACTTGCCGGGCTTCAAGCGGCCGATGGGAAGATTGCGCTGTTCGTCCTTGCGACCATCGCCGTCGCCGGCCAGCAGGGCGTCGAGGCCGCGCCCGAGTCCTTTCATTTTCATGCCGTCTGTTCCTTGAGAATTCCGTAGCGTTCGAGCATTTCCTCGGCCAGGGCCAGATAGGCCTGAGCGCCGCGCGAGCTCTTGTCGAAAGCAATGACCGGCTTGCCGTAGGAAGGCGCCTCCGCGAGGCGCACATTGCGTGGGACGATGGTCTTGTACACCTTGTCGCCGAAATGGCTCTCCAGCTCGGCCGACACCTGCTGCGTCAGGGTGCTTTGCGGGTTGTACATGGTGCGCAGCAAGCCCTCGATTTCCAGACGCGCACTGAGGTGGGCGCGGATCTTCCGCAGCGTCTCGACCAGGTCGGAAAGGCCTTCCAGCGCGTAATACTCGCACTGCATCGGGATCAGCACCGCGTCCGATGCCACCAGACCGTTGACGGTCAGCATGTTGAGCGCCGGCGGGCAGTCGATGAGAACGAAATCGTAATCGGCGTGGCCAGCTTCGAGGGCGTCGCGCAGACGGTATTCGCGCCGGCTGATTTCGATCAGCTCGACCTCGGCGCCCGCCAATTCGCGATTGGCCGGCAACAGGTCGAAACCGAAACTGGTCTTGAGGCAAACATCCCGCATGCCGGACATGCCAAGCAAGAGCTGATAAACCGTCGGCAGTGCTTCGCGCTTGGTGATGCCGCAGCCGGTGGTGGCGTTGCCCTGGGGATCGAGATCGATCAGGAGCACGCGGCTCCCCAGTGCGCCGAGACCGGCGGCGAGGTTGACCGCGGTGGTCGTCTTGCCGACGCCGCCTTTCTGGTTGGTAATCGCAAATACCTTCATCGACCGGCCTTCACCTTGATGATGACGAGATGTCTTTCCGCATCCAGCCCCGGCACCGCCAAGGATTGGATGGCCTCCACTTCCACATCCGGCGGCAGCGCCGCGATTTCCGCGTCCGGCCGCACGCCTTTCATTGCCAGCCAGCGTCCATTTTCCGCCAGCAAGTGCCGCGTCAGTCCGACAAAATCGCCCAGCTCGGCAAATGCCCGCGAGGTAATGAGCGGGTAAGCGCCGCTCAGGGTTTCCACCCGGGCATGCACCGCCTGAACGTTAGGCAACTGCAATTCGATGGCCGCCTGCTGCAGGAAACTGATCTTCTTTTGCACCGCGTCGACCAGCGTTACCGCCAGTTGCGGCCGGGCAATGGCGAGCGGGATTCCCGGCAAACCGCCGCCGCTGCCCACATCCAGCAACGACGCCTCATTCACCCAGGGCAGGATCGCCAGCGAATCGAGCAGATGATGCGTCAGCCCCTGAAGCGGATCGCGCAACGCGGTGAGATTGTACGTCTTGTTCCATTTGAGCAGGAGGTCAAGATACGACAAAAGCTTATCCTGCATTTCCTCGGGCAGTGCGATGCCAAGCCCGGCAAGGCCGGCGGAAAGGCGCTCGCGGCTCATGCCGCGGCCCGCGACAAGCCGGCGCGCTTGAGATGGATGAGCAGCAGCGAAATCGCCGCCGGCGTCACGCCCTGGACGCGGGACGCCTGCCCCAAGGTTTCCGGGCGGTGCTGGGCGAGTTTTTGCTGCACTTCCTTGGAGAGACCGGCGACGGCGGCATAGTCGAGATCGGCGGGAAGCGGCATTTCTTCGTAGGTTGCCGCTTTCGCCACCTCGTCCTGCTGGCGGTCGATGTAGCCCTGGTACTTGGCGCGAATTTCCAGTTGCTCGATGGCAAGCGCTTCGTTGATGCCTTCTCCGGTGTTCGGCAGTGATAAAAGTGAGCGGTAGCTCACCTCCGGTCGCCGCAGCAGTTCGAAGAGGTTGTATTCGCGCTCGATCGGCTTGCCGAGCACCCGAATCGCATCCTCCACCGGCAGGGTCGCGGGATTGACCCAGGCGGATTTCAGCCGTGCCTGCTCGCGGTCGATGGCATCGCGCTTGCGACAGAAGGCGTCCCAGCGGGCATCGTCGACTAGGCCTAGTTCGCGCCCCTTCTCGGTGAGACGTAGATCGGCATTGTCCTCGCGCAGCGAAAGACGATATTCGGCACGGCTGGTGAACATGCGGTAAGGCTCGGAAATACCGCGGGTGATGAGATCGTCGACCAGCACGCCCAGATAAGCCTCGTCGCGGCGCGGACACCAGGCCTCGCGGCCCTGCACTTGCAGCGCCGCATTCAGGCCGGCGAGCAGGCCCTGGGCAGCCGCTTCCTCGTAGCCGGTGGTGCCATTGATCTGGCCGGCGAAAAAGAGGCCGCTGATGACCTTGGTTTCGAGCGAGGCCTTGAGGCCGCGCGGATCGTAGTAATCGTATTCGATGGCATAGCCGGGACGCAGGATGTGGCAGTTTTCCAGTCCCTTGATCGAGCGCACCAGCGCCAACTGGATATCGAAGGGCAGGCTGGTCGAGATGCCGTTTGGGTAGATCTCGTGCGTCGTCAGGCCTTCCGGTTCGAGGAAGACGTTGTGGCGGTCCTTGTCGGCGAAACGATGGATCTTGTCCTCGATCGAGGGACAGTAGCGTGGCCCGACGCCCTCGATGACGCCGGTGTACATAGGTGAACGGTCGAGGCCGCCGCGAATGATGTCGTGCGTCCGCTCGTTGGTCTCGGCGATCCAGCAGGGCAACTGGGCCGGGTGCTGCTCCGGCCGGCCGAGAAAGGAAAAGACGGGTAGCGGATCGTCGGAATACTGCGCCACCATCGCCGAATAATCGATGGTCTTGCCGTCCAGACGCGGCGGGGTGCCGGTCTTCAGCCGCCCCTGCGGCAGCTTCAGTTCCTTCAGCCGCGCCGCCAGCGAAACCGAGGGCGGATCGCCCATGCGGCCGCCGGTGTAATTGGAGAGGCCGACGTGGATGAGTCCATTCAAGAAGGTACCGGCGGTGAGCACCACCGCCGCCGCCTCGAAACGGACGCCGAGCTGGGTGACGGCGCCGACGACGCGGTCGCCCTCGACGATAAGGTCGTCGCAGGCCTGGGCGAAGAGGGTGAGATTGGGCTGGTTCTCCAGCCGGGTGCGGATCGCCTGCCGATAGAGGACGCGGTCGGCCTGGGCGCGGGTGGCGCGCACCGCCGGCCCCTTGGAGGCATTGAGAATGCGGAACTGAATACCGGCTTCATCCGTTGCGGCCGCCATGGCGCCGCCCAAGGCGTCGACTTCCTTCACCAGATGTCCCTTGCCGATACCGCCGATGGAGGGGTTGCAGCTCATCGCCCCGAGGGTTTCGAGGTTGTGCGTCAGCAGCAGGGTTTTCGCCCCGGCTCGGGCCGCGGCGAGCGCGGCCTCGGTGCCGGCATGACCGCCGCCAACCACGATGACGTCGAAACGGGTGGGGAATAACATGGGAAAGGTTTTGCCGGACAGCCGAACAGGGGCCCGATTTTACGTCAGGGCTCTGAAAATTAACAGGTTTTACAGCGCCGAGAAGCTCGTCAGACGGCGCGCAGTTCCTTATCGAGGACTTTTTTGCCCTCGGCCTTGAATTTGAGGAACTGCATTCCCAAGCGCCAGCGATCGTGCTCGGCGGAAAAGGCGGTGTAAAGGATTTTCGACTGGACCTCGATGACCTGACCTTTAGCGCCCGGACACTTGGAGGGAACCTGGAGGAACAGGGCCGCGATGGTGCCGCTGGCAATATTTTGCCCGATCAGGAGCGAAGCGCCGCCGAGGGAGACGTCGAGCGTCTCGCCGTAAATCAGCGTTGGCCCGAGACGCAGCGCGACGTGCCAGTGCAAGCGTAGGCGGGGATTCTGCCGTTGTTCTTCCATGGAGGCCGACAAGGTTCGTAGCCGGTCAATGCTCGTTCAGCGCGGGCCTATTGTCAAATCGGGACGAGCATGAATGCTGCCGACACGCGCGGCGACCGTAAATCGCGATGCCAATCTGGCATAATTTGGCGAAATAGCGGGGATAAAGAAGCATGGACGCGCTCGATAACGAAGAAATGCTGCTGGTGCTCCAGCAGGCGCTGACCCAGAAGCGGGTGCTGATCATCGACCGCCATCCGCCGGCGCGCGATTCCATGCGCCTGATGCTTTCGGCGCTGGGCGTGACCGCTGTGCATGGCGCGGGAAGCTCGGCCGAGGTCATCCGCCAGGTCAAGGTCCATCGCTTCGACATCGTGCTGTCCGATTTCATCCTCGACGATGGCCGCGACGGCCAACAGCTTCTGGAAGAACTGCGTCACCTCCAGCTCATCCCGCTCTCCACTGTTTACATGATCATCACCAGCGAACGCGGCTACAACAACGTCGTTTCGCTGGCGGAACTGGCGCCCGACGACTACCTGATCAAACCGTTCACCGCCGATCAGTTGCAGACGCGGCTGATACGCGCCATCTACAAAAAACACGTGCTGCACCGCATTTATCAGCAGATCGAGCGTGGCGACCTGCGCGAAGCCATCGCCGCCTGCGACCGCGTCATCCAGCAGCAGCCGCTCTACATGTACGATGCCCTGCGCTTCAAGGGCGAACTGCTGCACTCCCTCGGTCGGCACGAGGAAGCCGAGGAGGTCTACAAGCGCGTGCTCGAAGCCAAGGTCGTCCCTTGGGCCAAGATGGGCCTGGCCATGGCCTTGAAGGAACGCGGAGCGCTGGAGGAGGCCGAATCTCTGGCGCAGCAAGTCACCGAGGAAGCACCGGAGTTCCTCTCCGCCTACGATTTCCTGGCGTCGGTGCATGAGGCCCAGGGCAAGCTCGACGCCGCCCAGCAAGCCTTGCAGCGCGCCGCCAACATGTCGCCCAACAACACCACCCGCCAACGCCTGGTCGGCGATATCGCCGCCCGCAACAGCGACCTGCTCACCGCCGAGAAGGCCTACGGCAAGGTGCTGGAGCGGCATCGTGGTTCCACCCTGAAAACGGTCGACGATTTCACCAACCTCTCGCGGGTGCTGGTCGAGCGCGGCGATGTTCAGGCCTCGCGCAAGATCGTCGCCGACTTGAAACGCGAATGGCGCGGCGATACCCAGGCCGAAATGGCCGGCATGGTGATGGAAAGCCTCTGCCTGCAAAAGGAAGGACAGCCCGAGAAGGCGCAGGCACTGGTCGAACAGGCGCTGGACCTGCACCAGCAGCTCCAGGCCACCGCCATGGAAACCGGCAAGCCGCCCTCGCAGCGGCTGGCGGTCGATTTGGCGCATGCCTGCCTGGCCGGCGGCAAGGAAGAAACGGCGCACAAGATCCTGCATCAGGTGGCGGCCGAGAACAACGAAGATCAGCACATCATCGAACACATCACCGAGGTCTTCAAAAAGACCGGCAACGTCGACGTCGGCAAGGCCTTGCTCGACCAGGTCGGTGCCGAGATCATCGATCTCAACAACCGCGGCGTTATGGTCGCCCGCGCCGGCGATATCGAGGCTTCGGTGGAACTGCTCATGGCAGCGGCGGATCAGGTCCCCAACCTGCAATTCCTGGTCAATGCCGCCAAGGCGATTTTCACACTCATCGACCGCAAGGGCTGGGACCCGGAACTGGCCGAACGCGGCCTGCAATACCTCGACCGCGCCCGCGCCAAGGACCCACGCAGCCCCAAGGTGGCCTCGGCGCGCGAACTCTACGCCGCGGTCGCGAAGAAAAGCGGCATGGACGTACGCGATAGCGGCGAGAGCTAAGCCCCCGCACCCGCCCGGTGAAGGCCTCGCCGCGACGGGCTACTTCTTGCTGAACCGATCGAGGGCAATATAGACCACTGGCGTCAAGTACAGGGTCAGGAACTGCGACACCATCAAACCGCCAACCACCGCCAGGCCCAGGGGTTGCCTCGCCTCGGCGCCGGCGCCGATGCCCAGCGCGATGGGCAGGGTGCCGACCAGCGCCGCCATCGTGGTCATCATGATCGGCCGGAAGCGGATGACACAGGCCTCGAAAATCGCATCTTTCGCCGCCTGGTTGTCCTTGCGCTGTCGGTCCAGGGCGAAGTCGATCATCATGATGGCGTTTTTCTTGACGATGCCGATCAGCATGATGACGCCGACGAAGGCATAAAGGCTGAGATCGACGTGGAAGATGAGCAAGGTGAGCAGCGCTCCCAGACCCGCCGACGGCAGGCCGGAAAGAATGGTGAGCGGGTGGATGAAGCTCTCGTAAAGAATGCCGAGGACGATATAGACCACCAGCACGGCGATGAGCAGCAAGACCCCCAGGCCCTGTAGTGAGGACTGGAAGGCCTGCGCCGTGCCTTGCAGGCTGGTGGCGAGCGATACTGGCAGACGGACTTCCTGTTCCAGCGCCTTGATGCGATCGACCGCCTCGCCCAACGACACCCCCGGCAGGAGGTTGAAGGAAATGGTCACCGACGGCAGTTGCCCCTGATGATTCACCGTCAGCGCCTGGGTGCGCCGCGATGCCTTGGCCACGGTATCGAGCGGTACCAGCTTGCCGCTGCTCGAGCGCACATGCACCCGCGCCAACGAATTCGGATCGGCCTGGAATTCCGGCAGGGTTTCGAGGATGACCTGATATTGGGCGGTCGAACCGTAGATGGTGGAGACCTGGCGCGGGCTATAAGTGCTCTGCAAGGCATCCTCGACCTGCGCGAAGCTCAATCCCAGACTCGCCAGCTTGTCACGGTCGATGTCCAGCGCCACCACCGGGCTCTGGTTGTTGAGGTTGCTGGTGACATCAACAAAGCCCGGCAACTGCCGGATGCGGCCGAGCAGGGTCTCGGTCCATCGGTAGAGCTCGTTGAGATCGGCGTCCTGCAGGGTGTATTGATATTGGGCAGAGGTCACCTGGCCGCCGATGCGGATGATGGGCGGGTTCTGGAGATAGACCTTGATGCCCGGCACCGCCGCCAGCTTGGGCCGCAGTTCCTGGATGATCTGGTCGGCCGAAAGCGGGCGCTGATCGCGCGGCTTGAGGCGCATGAAAAGCGTGCCGGTATTGGCGGTGGGCCGCAAGCCTCCGCCACCGACCGTCGACATGAAGGACTGGATGTTGGGGTCCTGGGCGACGATGGCGGCGACCGCACGCTGATGCTCCACCATCGCGGCAAAGGAGGAATCCTGCGCGCCTTCGGTAAAGGCGATGAGCTGTCCGGAATCGCCGCTGGGAATGAAATCCTTGGGTACGAAGGAAAAGGTGATCACGGTCAACACCAGCGTGGCGACGAAACTCGCCAGCACCAGGCGCGGACGGGCGATCGCCCAGGCCAGGCTTTTCTCGTAGCCGGCCAGCAGCGCCGAGAAGAAGCGGTCGAAGGCGCGGAAGACGCGGCCATGCTGCTCGTTATCGACATGCCGGATGTAGCGACTGCAGAGCATCGGCGTCAGCGTCAACGAAACGAAGCAGGAAACCAGGATGGCGGCGCAGATGGTGACGGCGAATTCGTTGAGCAGGCGCCCGACGATGCCGCTCATGAAGAGCACCGGAATGAACACCGCGATCAGCGACAAGGTCATCGAGATGATGGTGAAGCCGATTTCCCGCGCGCCCTTGATGGCGGCTTCGAACGGCGACT
>JAPUEC010000158.1 GCA_027492775.1 Rhodocyclaceae bacterium | reverse complement strand
TCAGCATCGGCGTTTCATTGTCGATGAAGCCGGCGTCATCGAGGTCGCGGCGGACGGCGCGCGCCACCTTGTAGCGCAGCATCATGTTCTGCTGCATCTGCGGCCGGCGCAGGTCGATGACGCGGTGGGTGAGGCGGACGTTCTCGGAAAGGTTTTCGTCATCGAGTTGGAATGGGGGCGTAACCGAGGGATTCAGCACCTCGATCTCGTGGCAGAGCACCTCGATTTCACCGGAAGCCAAATTGGCATTGGTCGTTCCAGCCGGACGCAGCCGCACCTTGCCGGTGATCTTCAAGCAAAACTCGTTGCGCACCGATTCGGCGATGGCGAACATGTCGGCGCGATCCGGGTCGCAGACGACCTGCGCCAGCCCTTCGCGATCGCGCAGGTCGATGAAGATGACACCGCCGTGGTCGCGGCGGCGATGAGCCCAGCCGGCGAGGGTGACGGTCTGGTCGCAGAGGGTGGCGTTGAGTTGCCCGCAATAATGGGTTCGCATGAAAACTTCCGGTCAGAGATTGATGGCGACACGGGGTGCAGGCGGCGGCGCCACGACACCCATGGAGATGATGTATTTGAGCGCTTCGTCGACGCTCATTTCAAGTTCGATGACGTCCGCTTTGGGCATCATGAGGAAGAAGCCTGAAGTCGGATTCGGCGTCGTCGGCACATAGACGCTGACGTAATCGCCTTCGAGATAGTTCACCAGATCGCCGCCCGGCTTGCCGGTGAGAAAGGCGATGGTCCAGCTGCCGGCGCGCGGATATTGCACCAGCAGGGCCTGACGAAAGGCATTGCCATTGGGCGAAAAAAGTGTGTCCGAAACCTGCTTCACGCCCTTGTAGACGGAATTGACGACCGGGATGCGGCTGACCAGGACTTCCCACCAGATCACAAGCCGTTGTCCAATGATGTTGGCGGCCAACAGACCGGTCATGAAGATGATGAGCAGGGTGAGAATAGCGCCGACGCCGGGCAGGTCGAAGCCGACGATATTGACCGGATGCATGGACGGCGGCAGCAGCCGCAGCGACTGGTCCAGGGTGTTGATGATGAGCGAAAGCACCCAGACGGTAATCGCCAGGGGAACCCAAATCACCAAGCCGGTGATGAAATAGCGTTTGACGAGTTTCAACTGGGATTGCAGGCGCAGGAAGCGGTTCCGCCCTGGCAAGGGGGGAGGCTTTCAGACTTTGCGGCCGGCTTGGCGCCGCCTTTGAAGTCGGTTGCGTACCAACCGCTGCCTTTCAATTGAAAACCGGCGGCGGAGATCTGCTTGGCGTAGCTCTCTTTGCCGCATTCCGGGCAGACGGTGAGTTGAGGGTCGCTCAACTTCTGCAGATGATCCTTCTGGAAACCACAGGAATCGCAGCGATATTCATAGATCGGCATGGCAATCCTCCAAAACCCCAAATTATACCGCAGGTTAAATTGGGGTTTCTTGCCGGATTTTCAAGCCAGAATGCCGAGATAGGAGCGGGTGATCTGCTGGCCCCAGAACAAGGCGATGATGCCCGCCGACGCGAGATAGGGTCCGAATGGAATCGGGACATTGCGCCCGTGGCGCGCGAACAGGATGAGGCTGATGCCGACCACCGCGCCGACGAGCGAGGAGAGAAGAATCACCGCCGGCAGCATCTGCCAACCGAGCCACGCCCCGATTGCGGCGAGCAGCTTGAAGTCGCCATAACCCATGCCTTCCTTGCCGGTGACGAGCTTGAACAGCCAGTAGACCGACCACAGAGTAAGGTAGCCGGCCATGGCCCCGACCACCGCCGATTGCAGGCTGACAAAGCCGCCGTAAAGATTGAAGAGCAGGCCGAGCCAGATGAGCGGCAGGGTGATGGAATCCGGGAGGAGCTGGGTATCGAAATCGATGAAGGTGAGCGCGATGAGCGACCAGATCAGGCAGAGCGCGGCGCCTGCGGCCAGCGTAGGGCCGAAATGCCATACGGTGAAAGCGGAGGCGAGCCCCGTAAATGCTTCGATCAAGGGGTAGCGCGGCGAAATTCGGGCGGCGCATGCGGAACAGCGCCCGCGCAGCATCAGATAGCTGATGATTGGGATATTCTCAAGCGCCGTGATCTGATGGCCGCATTTTGGGCAGCGCGAGCGCGGGCGTGCGAGGGACAGTTGCTCCGGCGTCTCGTCGAGGGCAGTGCCGGTCACCTCCAAGCACTGCGCCCGCCACTCCATTTCCATCATGCGCGGCAGGCGATGGATGACAACGTTGAGGAAGCTGCCGATGCAAAGGCCGAGCAGGCCACCCGCGGCGATAACACCTTCTGCTGATCCGAAAATTATCACCCGACTACAGAGCCCAATTTGAAGATGGGTAAATACATGGCAACAACAAGCCCACCGATTAGAACCCCCAAAACTACCATGATCATCGGTTCCATCAGGCTAGAGAGGGCGGCTACAGCGTCATCGACCTCCGCCTCGAAAAAATCGGCAACTTTTGACAGCATCGAATCCAGCGCGCCGGATTCTTCGCCAATCGCGACCATTTGGGTCACCATGTTAGGGAAAAGCTCACTGTTTTGCATGGCGGTGGTCAAATTTGTGCCGCTAGACACTTCGTTCTGGATTTGCCGGGTGCCAACCTTATAGACATTGTTCCCAGCTGCCCCCCCAACGGAGTCGAGCGATTCCACAAGCGGGACTCCTGCGCTGAACATCGTTGCAAGTGTTCTAGTCCAGCGCGCGATAACCGCTTTTCGAATTATTTCGCCAAAAATCGGCAAGCGTAAGGCAAAGCGGTCAAATGCAATCTGCATGGCCAGAGAACGCTTCCAAGTGTAGAAGAAGGTATAAATGCCTCCTCCTAATACTCCAAATATTGCCCACCAGTACGCTAAAAAGAAGTCGGATATGGCAATGACAATCAACGTGGGCGCGGGCAGATCGGCGCCGAAGCTCTTGAAGACATCCTTAAAGGCAGGAATGACGAAAATCATGATCACGGTGACAATTACAAAGGCCACCACCATGATCGAGATTGGGTAAAAAAGGGCCGATTTGATTTTTCCCTTAATGGCAAGGATTTTCTCTTTATATGTTGCCAATCGATCAAGCAGCGAATCTAGAATGCCGGCCTGTTCGCCAGCGCTCACTAGATTGCAGTAAAGATTATCGAAATAGAGCGGGTACTTTCTGAAGGCTTGTGACAAGGAACTGCCGGTCTCGACCTCAGCTTTGATGTCGAGCAATAACTTCCCTACGGCTGGGTTGGCGTGGCCGCGGCCCACGATGTCGAAGGCCTGAAGGAGCGGAACCCCAGCCTTCATCATTGTCGCCAGTTGGCGGGTGAACAGCGCGATATCTTTTTCCGTGATCTTGCCGCCACGCTTGAAAGACTGCTTCTTGACCTTGGCATTAAAAACGCCTTGCCGGCGCAGCGTGCTTTGGACAACGCTATGACTGGCAGCACGCATTTCTCCTCTGATCGTCCTGCCGTCTTTGTTCTTCGCTTCCCAGAGGAATGTGAACTCCTTAACGTCAGAGATTTTTTTCTTCGCAGCGGCAGTGGCCATATTCGTCCCCTTCTACTTATAGGTTGGTGGTGCTCAAAACCTCTTCCAACGAGGTGACACCTTGTTTGACCTTGAGCAGCCCGGACTGGCGCAGGTCTTTGACCCCTTCTCGGGCCGCCTGGGCTGCAATGTCGAGGGCATTGCCGCCACTCATGATGATGCGTTGAATCGCTTCGGTGACCGGCATGACCTGGTAAATGCCGACCCGCCCCTTGTAGCCACTTCCCTTGCAGCGCTCGCAGCCGCCGGGGCCATAGAGCATCCATGATCCGTCGAGTTCTTCTTCCTGGAAGCCGGCGTTGCATAGCGCCTCGTGCGGTACATTGATCGGCTGCTTGCAATTACAGAGGCGCCGCGCCAAGCGCTGGGCAGTGATGACAAGGACGCTGGAGGCGATGTTAAAGGTGGGGATGCCCATGTTCATCAGGCGGGTGAGCGTCTGAGGAGCATCGTTGGTGTGCAGCGTCGACAACACAAGGTGGCCGGTCTGCGCCGCCTTGACCGAAATCTCGGCGGTTTCAAGGTCGCGGATTTCGCCGACCATGATGATGTCCGGATCCTGGCGCAAGAAGGCTTTGAGGGCGACGGGAAAGGTCAGGCCCGCCTTGTCGTCTACATTGACCTGATTGATGCCCGGCAGGTTGATTTCGGCCGGGTCTTCGGCGGTCGAGATGTTGATTCCGGGTTTGTTAAGCAAGTTTAGGCAGGTATAAAGCGAAACTGTCTTGCCCGACCCGGTCGGGCCGGTGACCAGCACCATCCCATAGGGGCGGCTGACGGCATCGAGCAGGGCTTCCTTCTGCTCCGGTTCATAACCCAGGGCCTCAATGCCCAAGGTCGCTGAACTGGGATCGAGAATCCGCATCACGATTTTTTCACCCTGCAGCGTCGGCAAGGTGCTGACGCGAAAATCGATAGCTCGGGACTTGGAGAGAACCAGCCGCATCCGACCATCCTGCGGGACGCGTTTTTCGGCAATATTGAGGCGGGAGATGACCTTGATCCGAGAAGCCAGTTTTTCCTTGATCGCCAGCGGCGGTTGGGCGACTTCCCTTAGAATGCCGTCGACCCGGAAACGGATGCGGTAGAACTTTTCGTAGGGTTCGAAGTGGATGTCGGAAGCGCCGTCGTTGATGGCGTCAAGCAAGACTTTTTGAAGGAACTTGACGACCGGCGCATCGTCGATCATCTCGCCTGAGGCCTGATCCTCGGCAGTGGCAGCCGCCTCTTCGTCGAGGAAGTCAAGATTGACATCCTCGCTGGTCATGGAGCTAAGGGTTTCGGCGGTGGATACTGCTTGTTTGTTGACCCAAGGCAGCAGCTTGGGCTCTTCGACGATGATGGGATCGACCGCCAGCCCGGTCTGGAACCGGATCTCATCCAGCGCGCGCAGATTGGTCGGGTCGGCGATGGCGACCGAGAGGCGGTTGCCGCGCTTGTAGAGCGGAATGACCTTGTGCGTCGAGATCAGCTTGCGGTCGATGGCGTTCGCCGGCATGTGGGCGTCGTCGAAAGCATTCAAATCCAACAGCGGATAGCCGAAGGTTTCCGCGAGAAAACGCGCGACTTCGAGGGCGGTGGCCTTCTTGCTATTGACGAGCTGCTCGATGAAGCTAATGCGGTCGTTGGCAGCCTGCGCCTGCAACTGTTCCGCTTCGGCTTCCTTGAGCCGTCCGGCCTGGATCATGGCGCGTGCCAGACCGCCCACCGTCGCGTTGGTTGAAGTCGCTGCCATTAATGTCCGTTGAATGCTGAATACATCGCGGCGATGATGCTACGGCTGCGGTGGTTTGTAAACAATCATGGACGGAAGAGCTTGACCGTGCGCACGCTCCGGTCCTGCGTCTGGAGAACTTCGATCTGCACGCCGGCGATCTTGAAGCTGACGCCGGTTTCGGGAATATCCTGGAAGTGTTCCAGAATCAGGCCATTGAGGGTTTTCGGGCCGTCGGTCGGCAGATCGAGGGCGAGCAGGCGATTGAGCTCGCGTAGCGAGCGCGAACCGTCGGTGACGATGCAACCGTCGTTGTCCCACCGCAGCGAGTGAAAGTGGTCGGATAGCGAGGTCGTGAACTGCCCGACGATTTCTTCCATGATGTCTTCCAGCGTCAGCAGCCCCAGAATATCGCCGTATTCGTCGATGACGAAGCCGATACGCTGGCGGTTCTCCTGGAAGAAGGCAAGCTGCGCGAAGGCCTGCGTGCCGGCCGGAATGTAGTAGGGCTCGCTCAGGTGTTGCAACAGTAATTCTTCGCTCAATTCTTCGCCCTGAAGGCTGCCGATCAGTCGGCGTAGCGGCAGGACGCCGAGCAGCCGGTCGAGCGATTCGCGGCAAACCGGCAGCCGGCCGTGATGGCTGGTGACGAGCTGTGTCATTGCATCGCTCCAGGGCTGTGCCAGATCGAGAATCTCGATGTTGCCACGCGGCGTCATCACGTCCTCGACCGTGATGCTGTTCAGCTCGAACAGATTGGAAAGGATGGTGCGATGTTTCTGGGGAATGAAATTGGCGGATTCCAGTACCAGCGTGCGTAACTCCTCTGGCGAAAGGCGTGGCGGACCGTCGACGTTGGCCGGCGGCGTCAGCCGCATCAGCCGCAGTAAAAAGTTGACGAAGAGATTGACGAACCAGGTCACCGGTTGCGTCAATTTCAGCAGCGGATTGAGGGCGTAGGCCGAAACGATGGCCAGACGGTCGGCATGGGTGGCGCCGATGATCTTGGGCGTGATTTCCGAGAAGACCAGAATGCCGAAGGTCACCGCCAGCGTCCCAGCGCTCAGCGCCCATTTGCCATCGCCGATCAATTCGATGGTGATGATGCTCACCAGCGTTGCCGCCGCCGCATTCAGCAGGTTGTTGCCGAGCAGGATGACACTGAGCAGCTTGTCCGTCTTGTCCAGCAGTTCCAGCGCCAGTTTGGCGCCGGCATTGCCCTCCGCCGCGAGATGGCGCAAGCGGTAGCGGTTGCTTGCCATCATCGCCGTTTCCGCCAGCGAAAACAGACCGGAGATGAGCAGCAGGACGAAGAGCGTCGTCAGTTGGACGACCAGCGGGATTTCAGACACGTCCGAGAACGACTTCCAGCACGAAGCGGCTGCCGACGTAGGCGAGCAATAGCGACATGAATCCCGCAAGTGTCCAGTGCAGCGCCTTGCGGCCGCGCCAGCCGCGGAAGTGCCGCCCGATCAGCAGGACGGCGAAAATGCCCCAGGAGAGGAAACCGAAGACCGTCTTGTGGTCAAAGGCCAGTGGTTTGCCGAACAGCGCTTCTGAAAAGAGCACGCCGCTGCCGAGCACCACGGTGAGCAGCATGAAGGCGACCTGCAAGACCCGGAAGAGCAGCGCCTCCATCGACAACAGCGGCGGCAGGCTCGACAGCCGGGGCGTCAAGGTGCGCCGGTGCAGGGCGGCCTCGGCGATGCTCATGAAGACGGCGTGCAGCGCCGCCAGGGTGAATAGGCTGTAGGCCAGCATGGCGGCGATGAAATGGAAGGTGAAGCCGGTGGTCTTGAAGTGGGCCACCAGACGCGCCTGGGGAAAAATCACCGGCAGCAGGGCGCAGACGGCGGCGAGCGGCAGCACCAGCGGCTGCAGGCCGTCCATGCGCGAGCGGAAGCTTTCGAGCCAGTAGATCAGCACGGCCAGCCAAAGAATGAGCGAAAGGGCGAGGCCGAAGGAAAAGAGCATGCCTTGTTCGCCGAACATGCCAACGTAAAGCCCGAACGCTTGGGCCGCGAGCGGTGCGGCGATGGCGGCGCGCTCCCAGGGCCGCATGGCCTGGGGAGGAGGCGCGGGCGCGCCCGTGCTTCGCCAGCGCGTGTTCCAGAAATAGGCGGCGAGCAGCAGATAGCCGATGGACGCCAGGAGATGCGGCAAAAGCTGAATTACAATATCGGCCATATCACCCTACGACCCGACGACGCGCCGCAATGAACGCTGCATCCTGCTTGATCTTCCCGGCTTCGATGACCATCATCTTCCGACGTGTTGATTGTCCGCGCGTGGCATTTGCCGATTTCCGGCGTTGTCGTTACTGACCGCCATTCACCCCTGCAGTTGCGCCGATGGGCGCGATGAGCTGCCGGATTCAGATTCAAAATTCTACTCGAAGCGAACTTCCCATGCTTGATAACCTGACCCAACGCCTAGCTCGCGTCATGAAGACGATCAAGGGCGAAGCGCGTCTGACCGAATCCAATATCACCGATGCCCTGCGCGAAGTGCGCATGGCGCTGATCGAAGCCGACGTTGCCCTGCCGGTGATCAAGGACTTCATCGCCGCCGTCAAGGAAAAGGCGGTGGGCGAGGAAGTCATCGGTTCGCTCTCACCCGGCCAGGCGCTGGTCGGCGTCGTCCAGCGCGAACTGACCAAGCTCATGGGCGAAGCCAACGAAGGGCTGAATTTCGCCACCCAGCCGCCGGCCATCGTGCTCATGGCCGGCTTGCAGGGCGCCGGCAAGACCACGACCGTGGGCAAGCTCGGCAAGCTCTTGAAGGAAACGCAGAAGAAAAAGGTGCTGGTCGTCTCCTGCGACGTCTATCGTCCGGCCGCCATCGAGCAGTTGAAATCCGTGGCGGCGCAGGCCAACGTCGATTTCTTCCCCTCCGAGGTCGGCCAGAAGCCCGAGGACATCGCCCGCGCCGCCGTGGATTGGGCCAAGCGCCACTACCACGACGTATTGCTGGTCGATACTGCCGGCCGCTTGGCCATCGATCAGGCGATGATGGACGAGATCAAGCAGCTCCACGCCGCGCTCAAGCCGATCGAAACGCTTTTCGTTGTCGATGCCATGCTCGGCCAGGACGCCGTCAATACTGCCAAGGCGTTCGGCGAGGCGCTGCCGCTCACCGGCATCATCCTCACCAAACTCGACGGCGATGCCCGCGGCGGCGCGGCGCTCTCGGTCCGCCATGTGACGGGCAAACCGATCAAGTTCGCCGGTGTTGGCGAAAAGCTCTCCGGGCTGGAGGTCTTCCATCCCGAGCGGATGGCGACGCGCATTCTCGGCATGGGCGACGTGCTCTCACTGATCGAGGAGGCGCGCAAAGGCGTCGACGAGCAGAAGGCGGTCGAATTCGCCAAAAAGGTCAAATCCGGCAAGGGTTTCGACCTCAACGATTTCAAGTCTCAGATCGGCCAGATGCGCAGCATGGGCGGTCTTTCGTCGCTCATGGACAAGCTGCCGGCGCAGTTCGCGCAGGCCGCCGGTCAGTTGCCGGCGGGGACCGAGGACAAGATGATCCGTCGCGTCGAAGGCATCATCAATTCCATGACCCCGGCCGAGCGCGCCAAGCCGGAACTGCTCAAGGCCAGCCGCAAGCGTCGCATCGCCCTGGGCGCGGGCGTGCAGGTGCAGGAAATCAATCGTCTGCTCAATCAGTTCGAGCAGATGCAGAAGATGATGAAGCAGTTCAGCAAGGGCGGCATGGGCAAGCTCATGCGCGGCATGAAGGGCATGATGCCGGGGATGCCCAAGTTCTGAGCGTGATCACGCTTTTGGCATTTGCCGCGTAGGCACTAGGGCGTGTTCACAATCAGCCGGCGAATTGCGTTGGGGCGGGGTGGGGGGGGCCGCGAGGGGCGCGGTGGTGCGCATGGGGGCGCCCCAAGCAC
>JAPUEC010000157.1 GCA_027492775.1 Rhodocyclaceae bacterium | reverse complement strand
ACCAATGGCGAAGTCAAGGGCAAAACCGGTTCGCTGACTGCTTTGCCGGTCATCGAAACGCAAGCCGGCGACGTGTCCGCCTTCGTGCCGACCAACGTGATCTCGATTACCGACGGCCAGATCTTCCTGGAAACCGACCTCTTTAACGCCGGCATCCGTCCCGCCATCAACGCCGGTATCTCGGTGTCCCGCGTCGGCGGTTCCGCCCAGACCAAGATCATCAAGAAGCTCGGCGGCGGTGTTCGTCTGGCACTGGCCCAGTACCGCGAACTCGCTGCATTCGCCCAGTTCGCTTCCGACTTGGACGAAGCCACCCGCAAACAGCTGGAACGCGGCCGCATGGTGACCGAGCTGATGAAGCAGAACCAGTACTCGCCGATGAGCGTGGCCGAAATGGCGATCACGCTCTACGCGGCGGACAAGGGCTACTTCGACGACGTCGAAGTCAAGCGCGCGCTGGAATGCGAAAAGGCCATGCACAGCTACATCAAGGCCAACCACGCTGACCTCGTCAACAAGATGGAGCAGACCAAGGACCTCGACGGCGAATCGGAGAAGCAACTCGCCGCCGCCATCGTCGCCTTCAAGAGCAGCTGGGTCTGACCGTCAGGAGAACGCCATGCCTAGCGGCAAGGAAATTCGTAACAAGATCAAAAGCGTCGAGAACACGCGCAAGATCACCAAGGCCATGGAGATGGTGGCCGCATCCAAGATGCGCAAGGCGCAGGACCGGATGCGGCATGCCCGTCCCTACGGCGAGAAGATCCGGCGCGTCGCGGCTAATCTGTCGCATGCCTTGACCGAGTATCGCCATCCATTTCTGACGAGGCGCGAGCCGATCAGCAATGTCGGCCTGATCCTCATCACTTCGGACAAGGGCTTGTGCGGGGGCTTAAACACCAATGTTCTGCGTCTGGCCCTCGGGCGGATGAAGGAGTGGGAAGCCCAGGGCAAGAAGCTGCAGGTCACCGCCATCGGCAACAAAGGCTTCGGCTTCATGCAGCGCGCCGGTGCCCGGGTCTCCTCCCATCTCACTGGCCTGGGCGACACGCCGCACCTGGAAAAGCTCATCGGGCCGATCAAGGTTCAGCTCGACGCCTATATGCGCGGCGAAATCGACGCCGTCTATCTCGGCTATACCCGCTTCATCAACACCATGAAGCAGGAGCCGGTACTCGAGCAGTTGTTGCCGCTCGCGGGTGAAGCGGTCGGTTCGGCCCAGACCAAGTGGGATTACGTCTATGAGCCGGAGGCACAGCCGGTGATCGACAATCTGCTGTTGCGCTACGTCGAGGCCTTGATCTACCAGGCGGTGGCCGAGAACATGGCTTCCGAGCAATCGGCCCGCATGGTGGCGATGAAGTCCGCTTCCGACAACGCCAAGAACGTCATCAACGAATTGAAACTGGTCTATAACAAGGCCCGCCAGGCCGCGATCACGAAGGAATTGTCCGAGATCGTGGGCGGCGCCGCCGCAGTTTAGCGGCGGTGGGCCTGAACGATGGGCGAGGCTAACGTGAGTAAAACGAACGTTACGACGAGACCAAATCGCTCAGGCGCAGCTGCCGTTTGAGCCTAATGCATCGCTATTTGAATATTTGAGGATTTCAATATGAGTCAAGGTACCATCGTTCAGTGTATCGGCGCCGTTGTGGACATCCACTTCCCGCGTGACGCGATGCCCAAGGTGTACGACGCGCTCAAGCTGGACGCCGCCGAAGATAACGGCATGGCCGAATCCGGCCTGACCTTCGAGGTCGAGCAACAGCTGGGTGACGGCGTCGTCCGCACCATCGCCATGGGTTCTTCCGACGGCCTGCGCCGTGGCATGAAGGTGAATAACACCAACGGCCCGATCAGCGTTCCGGTCGGTCACGGCACCCTCGGTCGAATCATGGACGTGCTGGGTCGCCCGATCGACGAAGTCGGCCCCATCGTCACCGAAGAAACCCGTTCCATTCACCAAGCCGCGCCGAAGTTCGACGAGCTTTCCGCTTCCGTCGAACTGCTCGAAACCGGCATCAAGGTGATCGACCTGATCTGCCCGTTCGCCAAGGGCGGCAAGGTCGGTTTGTTCGGCGGTGCCGGCGTCGGCAAGACGGTTAACATGCTGGAGCTGATCAACAACATCGCCAAGCAGCACGCCGGTCTTTCGGTGTTCGCCGGCGTCGGCGAGCGTACCCGCGAAGGCAACGACTTCTACCATGAAATGGCTGAAGCCGGCGTTATCAAGCTCGACAACCTCGGCGAATCCAAGGTCGCCATGGTGTTCGGCCAGATGAACGAGCCCCCGGGCAACCGTCTGCGCGTGGCGCTGACCGGCCTGACCATGGCCGAGTAGTTCCGCGACGAAGGCCGCGACATCCTCTTCTTCGTCGACAACATCTACCGCTTCACGCTGGCCGGTACCGAAGTGTCCGCCCTGTTGGGCCGGATGCCGTCCGCCGTGGGCTACCAGCCGACGCTGGCCGAAGAAATGGGTCGCCTGCAGGAGCGCATCACGTCCACCAAGGTCGGCTCCATCACCTCCATCCAGGCCGTGTATGTGCCAGCGGATGACTTGACCGACCCGTCTCCCGCCACCACCTTCCTTCACCTCGACTCCACCGTCGTGCTGTCGCGTGACATCGCCGCCCTGGGTATCTACCCGGCCGTCGATCCGCTCGACTCCACTTCCCGCCAGCTTGACCCGCAAGTGGTCGGCGAAGAGCACTACAACGTTGCCCGTTCGGTGCAGGCCACCCTGCAGAAGTACAAGGAACTGCGCGACATCATCGCCATTCTCGGCATGGACGAGCTCTCGCCGGAAGACAAGCTGGCCGTTTCCCGCGCCCGCAAGATCCAGCGTTTCCTCTCCCAGCCGTTCCACGTGGCGGAAGTGTTTACCGGCTCCCCGGGCAAGTATGTAACGCTCAAGGAAACGATCAAGGGCTTCAAGGGCATCGTCGCCGGCGATTACGATCACCTGCCGGAGCAGGCTTTCTACATGGTCGGCGGTATTGAGGAAGCGATCGAGAAGGCCAAGACCCTGCAATAAGCAGTCATAGGAGGCCGTCATGGCAATTACCGTTCATTGTGACGTGGTCAGCGCCGAGGAGGAGATCTTCTCCGGCATCGTCGAATTCGCCGTCTTTCCGGGCGAAGCCGGCGAGCTGGGAGTGTATCCGCACCACACGCCGCTGCTCACCCGCATCCGGCCGGGCACGATTCGTCTCAAGGTGCCGCAGAAGGAAGGTTACGAGCTGGTTTACGTCTCCGGCGGCATGCTGGAAGTGCAACCGAGCCTGATCACCGTCCTCGCCGACACCGCCATCCGCGCCAACGACCTCGACGAGGCCAAGGCGCTGGAAGCGAAGATGCGCGCGGAAGAGGCTCTGGCCAATCAGAAGTCGGAAGTGGACTACGCCGCCGCCGAGGCCGAACTGGCCCAGGCGATCGCGCAGCTGCATACCCTCGAGCATCTGAAGAAGCACACGCACTGATCCTGCAAAACTCAAAAAAAGGCGGCTACGGCCGCTTTTTTTATTAGCGATCCGAAGCCGGCTTCCTTCGACTATGCGGTGCCCGAGAGGCGGGGCATGGTATTTGCCGCCTGTCTCCAAAACCCAGGAGATCGCCATGTCCGCTATCAGTACCACCGCCGAGCGCGTTTCGCGCAACACCGCCGACAAAGTAAATGCCCGCATTCGCCTCCGCACCCTTGCCAACATCCACATGGCCGCCGAAGAAGGTCCGCAAGGCATCGAACGCCGGCTGGCCGAATTGGACGAGGAATGGGATGTCGAACGCTGCCTCGAAACCGGCGCTTCCTCGCTGGTGTTGCTGGGGACGACGCTGGGATTGACCGCGCATCGCCGCTGGCTGCTGCTGCCGCTGGGCGTGGCGGGCTTTCTCCTACAACACGCCTTGCAGGGCTGGTGCCCTCCGCTTCCCCTGTTGCGGCGCCTCGGCGTCCGTACCTCCGATGAAATCAACCAGGAACGCTACGCCTTGAAGGCCTTGTACGGCGACTTTGCGGCGGTCCGCGAAGACAGCGGCCTGGGCGAAGCGCTGCGGGCGGTCGGCTTGCGGCGCGTCTAGCGGGTGTTTCTCTCACATCGGCTTGGCGACCATCAGATAAAACACCGCCAGCAATGCCAGAAAGGCGATGGTGCCGAGCGCGGTCCATCGCCGGAGCAGCGTCCAGTAGCGAGCGGGAAGCGCCCGGTTCGCATCGGCCGCTTCTTTCGCCAAATCCCGCATGCGCAGTTGCATCCACACCACCGGCAGCCAGCATGCGACCGCCACCATATAAAGCGCGACCGACCAGGCGATCCAGCGGCTCTCCCACGGATAGCCCATGAGGCGCATCAGGTAGTAGCCGCTCAATGGCTGGAAAACGACGGTGGTGGCGGTGAAGAACCAGTCGGCCCGCACCACGAAACGTACTACGGTCGCCACCGCCCGTGCATCGCGGGTGAGGCTGATGAAGAACATGTAATACGCCGAGCCGATGCCGGTGCCAAAGAGCAGCGTCGATGAAAGAATGTGCAGCCATTTGGCGACGAAGTATTCCATTTAGCGTCTCTCGAAGGCCAGAAGCAGGCAAAGCGCCGCCAGCATGGGTAGATTTTTCACCATCGGCCCGTAGGGATGGAGCCAGAATTCCGGTAAATGCACGGTGATGAGGAGGCTGTAGCCGAGAATGAGCACGATCTGCGCCAGCCACAGCCAGGACCGCCGCCGCAGGACGAGGGTGCCGATGCCGAGGACAAGATCGGACAGCGCCGCGCCATAGAGCATCAGCGGCGCCCAGCTTCGCTCCACGCCGACCCGCCCGAGCAGGGCGTAGCTTTCCTCGACCGGATAGACCCCGAAGGAAACGATGGCCGTCCAGATCCAGACCAGGGCGATGCTCCAGCGCAACAGCGGCAGCAGCCAGGCGAGTAGCGCCAAAGCGCGCATCCCCTCCCGCTCCGCGGGGCCAATGAAGGCGGCAGGCGGCCGGGGCGGGGCGCCGAGAAGCTGGGTAATGGCCTGGGGAGCCCCGGTGTTGCCGCGTTCGAGCATGCCCAGCGTTTCGCTATCGAGCAATCCTCCGCGGAAAAAATCACCGGCGCGCGCCCCGGCCCGAACCAGCCGCGCCGGTACGGCCAGGAAGCGCGCCATTCCGAGCCCGAGTGCCTGCCGCAAGGCGCCGAGAAAGTCGCGCAAACTCAGCGCCGCCGGGCCAACCAGCGGCACCCGCTCGCCGGCAAAGGCATCGCTCTCCACCAGCGCCACCACCGCCCGCACCGCATCGTCGACGTGCAGCGGTTGCACTTGCTGATGCCCGCCGTGCGGCAGCGGGATCACCGGCAGGCTGGCGAGCAGCGTAAACAGCCGAGCGCTCGCGCCCCCGGCACCGAATACGAGGGAGGGTTGGACGATGACTGAGGAGACGGGAAGCCGCAGCAGAAATTCATCCGCCGCCCGCTTGCTCAAGTGGTAGCCGCTCGTCGCTTCGGCATCAGCGCCCAAGCCGGAAATCTGCACGACGCGCCGCACCCCGGCATCGGCGCACGCCTGGAAGAGCGCCCGGGGCCCGGCGACATGCAGGGTTTCGAAGCGCTGGTTTCCCGCCTCGCGCAAAATGCCGACGGCGTTGACTACCACGCCGACGCCCGCCAGACGCGGGCGCCAGTCGGCGGTAGCGATGTCGCTGGTGAAATCGCCAGCGATGGCACGCCCCGGCAAGCCCAATTCGCGATGTGCACCGGGATTGCGCAAGACGCACAACACCTCGTAGCCACGGGCGGCGACGGCGTGGGCGATGCGCCGGCCGATGAAGCCGCTGGCGCCGGTGATCAGGACAACGATGGAGCACCTCCTTGCAGTTCGGGCAACGGAACGGGTTTTGCCATGCCCATGGAAGGACATGGCAAGCGCCGTTCTCGGCGCGAGAATTCGGGAGAAGCATGCAACAGGTCAAAAAAATCCTGGCGCGGGCGCTGGTCGCCGGCAGCGTCGCCAGCGTCATCTCGGCGGCGGCGCTCGTCATACGCGGACGTTCGGATACCGGTGGGCCGTATGCCACGCTCAATGCACCAAGCCACTGGATCTGGGGCGAGCGCGCCATCTGGCAGGGCGCCCCCAGCGTGCGCCACACCGCGACCGGGGCGATGATTCACCATGCGTCCTCGATCTTCTGGGGTGTCATCCATGAAACCGCGCATGACGCCGAGGCGCAGAGGCCGCCATTGCGCCATTTGCGCGATGCGGCCTTGACCACCGCCGTCGCCGCCTGGGTTGACCTTTGGCTGGTGCCGAACCGGCTGACGCCGGGATTCCAAAAGCGGCTGTCGGTGCCCAGCCTCATGCTCGTCTATGGGCTCTTTGCGGTCGGCCTGGCACTGGGGAGCCAGGCCGCCAACCAGCGGCGGAAAAAGTTACGTGAGGAGAGGTAAGCCGTGCCGCAGCGACGTCGCCCGGCGGACGCTTACTGGGAGATCGTGGCGCCGTTCCCGGCCTTGGTGATCAGCCCATCCAGTTCCCGCTTTTGCGGGGCGTCGAGCTTGGCAACGCTCTTATGCCAGGGATAGGTCTTGTAATGCATCTGCACGTAGTTCCAGCCAAGCGGGCCGAAAGTATCGACCTGCGATTTGAGCTTCGGCACGGCGCTCACCACCGATTTGAACTGCGGCCAGGAGAGGGCTTGCAATTTTCTCTCCAATACCTCGTCGCTCGGCGCCTCCGCAGCATCGGCGCCCCGTGGTTTTTCGGCCGCCGGGGCCGAGGCAGGGGCGGGCGAGGCGGCCGCCGTCGGTTCGCTGGCCGCCGCCGGCAGGACGATCAGTGCCGTCAGCAATGGCAATAGAAATTTTCGGCTCATGGTTCGTACTCCGCGTAAGTTGGGACGCTAGGCGGCGGAGGGAAGGAAGAATCGTGATTCCAGTTCCGCGAGCCCGAGGGCGTCGATGATCGCCTTCAGTCTTTCGGCCGGCTTGCGGCGCGGAAGGTTCTGATAGTCGGCGATGATCAACTCGTTCTTCATCGAGTGTTCCCAGCCTACCAGCTCGGTCACCCGCACTTGGTAACCATGTGCTTCCAGTTGTAAGCAGCGCAGGACGTTGGTCACGTGGCTGCCGAACTCGCGCGTATGCACGGGATGGCGCCACAATTCGGCGAGCGGATTTGCCAGCGCGCGGCCCTTGTTGCGACGCAGCGCGGCGGCGACCTCCGCCTGACAGCAGGGGACGAGCACCATGAAGCGCGCCTGCCGCTTCAAGCCGAAGCGGATGGCGTCGTCGGTGGCGGTGTTGCAGGCATGCAGCGCGGTAACGACGTCGATCTTGGCAGGCAGCTCGGGCGAATCGATCGCTTCCGCCACCGACAGATTGAGGAAGGACATGCCCTTGAAACCGAGGCGTTCGGCGAGCTGGCGCGAGCGTTCCACCAGCTCGTCGCGAGTTTCGATGCCGTAAATATGAGAAGCGCCGCCGCGCGCCTTGAAAAAGAGGTCGTGAAGGATGAAACCCAGATAGGACTTGCCGGCGCCGTGGTCGACGAGGTGGATTTCGTCTTGCGTCTTGAGAATTTCCTCGAGCAGCGGTTCGATGAACTGGTGCAGGTGATAGACCTGCTTGAGCTTGCGGCGGCTGTCCTGGTTCAGCTTGCCGTCGCGCGTCAGGATGTGCAGTTCCTTGAGCAGCTCGACTGATTGGCCGGGGCGAATGTCGTGCATCGTCACCGGGTCTTGGCAACGCGCGATTCCAGGCGTTGCAAATCGCTATCGAGATCGACGAGGTTCGTCCTGAACGCAGCGAGGTTGCGCGCGGGAAGGAGCGTGCGGCTCTCCTCCGTGAAGTATTCGGCCAGGTTGGCGGCGAACCGCGCCGTGGCGTCGCGCTGCCAGGCGAGGGCCTGGCGCGCCCCGCGTGCCAGGCGCCGGGCGGCAATATCGCCGACCGCCTCCGCGAGGTCGGCCTCGATATCCCAACGCAGGTGCCGGAAAAGGAATGCCAGCGCTTCAGCCAGATCGGCGTTGCCGCTGATGCGCGTGACCGAGAGCAGGGAATCGCGGTCGGTGATGAAGCGCAGTGGCGCGTCTGCCGGCAGGATGATCTGCACGGCGGCGCTCTCGTCGGCAGGCGCGGCGCGCAAGCGGCCGTCGCCTTCAACGGCCAGGCCGAATCGCGCCGGGCCGCAAAGCAGGGAAATCTGCTGGCCGGCGAAAGGCTTCAGGCGCCCTTGCGCCCAGCCTTCGCTGGCCAGCAGGTGATTGACGAAGCGGACAACGGCGTCCAGGAACATCAGTTCAATTGCTGAATACCCGCCAGGGTCCAGCCACGGCTGCCGTCGGTCGGCTTGATCAAGTGCCAGACCTCGTCGAACGGATGCGCAGCGTTTTCGCCTTCTTCGCGCAGCATGCCGTGGAAGCGCACGCTGGCGACATGGCGTTCGCCTTCCGTGACCACTTCGAGAACCTCCGATTCGAGCGTCACGACGTCGGTCGTCTGCTTGGCACCTTTACGGGCATCGATGTCGAACTTGATCTCGGCGAACATCTCGGGCGTGGTGAATTCGCGGATGTCGGCGAGATTGCCGGCGTCGTTGGCGGCCTGCAGGCGAACGAAGTTGACCTTGGCCGTGCGCTGGAACGCCTCGACGTCGAAATCGGCGGGGATGCGCGCCGGCGTTGCCGCGGCAGCGGCCAACGGTGCGGCGCTGGTACCGCCGAAGGCGGCCGGAGCGACGGGTTCAGGCGTAGGCACCGGGCTCATGTTGGCGCCGCCGATGCCTGCATATTGCATCGGCTCGGCCGCGCGCTTGGGCTGCATGCGGCTCAGGATGAAGCGGACGACCACGACGGCGACGATCGCCAGCAGGGCAATCATGAGAATGTTGGCCATGCCTTCGCCCAGGCCAAAATGCGAGAGCAGGGCGGCGAGGCCGATACCGGCGGCGAGACCGGCGAGCGGACCCATCCAGTTGCGCTTGGGCTGAGCAGCGGGGGCGGCCGGTGCCGCTTGGGGCGCCGGCTGGGGGGCGGCCTGCGGAGCCTGCTTAGGCGCCGGCGTGGCTTGCCGTTGCATCCCCATCGATTTGCCGCCGCCGATACGGGCGGCTTCGGCGTTCTGGACGGAGATACCGAGCGCCAGGAAACAGGCGCAGAGGGACAAGAGCAGCTTTTTCATCGTTTCTCCTTGGGGTTTAGAGCTTGAAGCCGCGATGGAGCGCCACGACGCCCATC
>JAPUEC010000156.1 GCA_027492775.1 Rhodocyclaceae bacterium | reverse complement strand
CATTCGGCCACCGGCATCGACATCCATCCAGGCGCCCATATCGGCGCCAGTTTTTTCATCGATCACGGCACCGGTGTCGTCATTGGCGAGACCGCGATCATCGGCGAGCGCGTGCGCCTCTACCAGGCAGTCACGCTCGGCGCCCGGCGCTTCCCCACCGACGAAGCCGGCAATCTGCAGAAAGGCGGCGCCCGCCATCCCATCGTCGAGGACGATGTGGTGATCTACGCCGGCGCCACCATTCTCGGGCGCATCACCATCGGCAAGGGCTCGACTATCGGCGGCAATGTCTGGCTGACGCAGAGCGTACCGCCGGGCAGCAACGTCTCGCAGGCGCATATGCGCAACGATTGAGCGGGGCCGTCGCCGCGGCGTGGATTAAAATGACGGAATATCCAGCCCTCGCCCGAAAACGATGAGCACGAATCCTCCCCTGCGGCTTGCAATCAACGGCTTTGGCCGCATCGGGCGCGGCTTTCTGCGCGCCTTGCATGAATCGGCATTGACCGAGCAAATCCGGGTCGTCGCCATCAACGAGCCCTCGGAACTGGCGAGCATCGCCTATCTCACGCGTTTCGATTCCACGCACGGACGCTTTCCTGGCCATGTCGAAGCCGGCAGCGGCGCCATCCTCATCAACGGCGCCCGCGTCGCGGTCACGCATGCCCTGACGCCGGAAGAAGTCGACTGGCGCGACTTGGGGGTCGATCTGCTCGTCGAGTGCTCTGGCCAATACACCCGGCGCGCCGACCTGGAGCGCTTCATCGTCGCCGGCTGCCCCCGCCTGCTGCTCTCCCACCCGGGGCATAGCGCCGAGGATGTCGATGCGACCGTCGTTTTCGGCCTCAACGAAGGCAGCTTGAGCGGCCGCGAGCGCATCGTTTCCAATGCCTCATGCACCACCAACGCCATCGTCCCGGTCATCGACCGCCTGCACCGCGCCTTCGGACTCGAGCACATCATGCTCACGACACTGCATTCGCTCATGAACGACCAGCCCATACTCGACGGTTTCCATCACACCGACCTGCGCTGTACCCGTTCCGCTCTGCAGTCGCTGATCCCCGTCGCCACCGGCCTTGCGCGCGGCGTCGAACGCTTGTTGCCCGGGCTCGCGGGCCGCGTCCAGGCCAAGGCGATCCGCGTGCCGGTGCTCAACGTCTCCGCCATCGATCTGGTAGTGACGCTGGCACGGGATGCCACGGCCGAGGAAATCAATCGCTGCCTTCAGGAGGCGGCCAAGGGCGAATTGGCCGGCCTGCTCGCGTATTCGGAAGACCCGCACGCCTCCATCGACTTCAACCACAATCCGCATTCGGCCATCGTCGATGGTTGCCAGACGCGCATGAGCGGCCCGCGCCTCGCCAATCTGCTGGTGTGGTTCGACAACGAATGGGGCTACGCCAACCGCCTGCTGGACGTTGCCCATCACTGGCAAACGCTGCTCGGCAACATTTCGGTGCCGACGCCGGTCACACCAGAGCCATCAACTCTCTGGACATCCTCATGACCGAAGAAGCCCTCATCCGTATCCTGCGGGAGTGCCGCACCCTGGCCGTGGTCGGCCTTTCGCCAAAGTCTTCCCGCGCCTCGAACTCGGTGTCGCGCTACATGCAGGCGCGGGGCTACCGCATCATCCCGGTCAATCCCGGTCAGACGGAAATCCTCGGCGAACGCTGCTATCCTGATCTGCGCGCCATTCCCGAGGCGGTCGATCTGGTCAATGTCTTCCGCAATCCGGACGACTGCGTGCCCGTCGCCCGCGACGCTGTCGCCATCGGCGCCAAGGTGCTCTGGATGCAACTCGGCGTGGTCAATGAAGAAGCCAAGCGCATCGCCGAAGCGGGCGGCCTCACCGTAGTCATGGATCGCTGCATCAAGATCGACCACATGGACCTGATGGGATGACGAAACGAATGCGCCCCAAGCGGTCGCGGATGCTTGCCCTACTCGTTTCATGTCGGTAAAGCCGCACAGCATCGACGTGAGCGAGGAAGCGGGTGTTCGCTACCTGCACTTCGGCTCCTCGTGGGTGCAAGGCGCCATGCGTATCGCCCGCCCCTGGTCGCTCGAACTCGCTTATACGCGCGAGATGATGGCGGCGCTGCTTTTTCGTCATGAGCCGACATGGCCCGCCAAAGTGCTGATTATCGGCATGGGTGCGGCCTCGCTGCCCAAGTTCATCTATCGCCATCTGCCGCACAGCCGTATGACCATCGTCGAAATTCAGCCGGGCGTGGTGGCGGCGGCCCGGCAATTCTTCAAGCTGCCGGACGATCCGGAACGGCTGCGCGTCGTCATTGGCGATGGCGCCGATTTCGTGGTGGAGAACGGGGAAATTTACGATCTCATCCTGAGCGACGGCTTTGGGCCGGATGCCCGCCCCGGCCGGCTCGACACCACCGACTTCTACGCCGCCTGCCGCCAGCGCCTCGCGCCCAACGGCCTCTTCGTCTGCAACTTGCTCGGCCGCAGTCGCGGATTTCAGGCCAGCATCGGGCGCATTCGCGATGCCTTCGATCGCCGGGCGATCGTTTTTCCCTCCGGCGACAGCGGCAACGCCGTGGCCTTTGCGACCGTCGGCGACCGCATCGAACTCACGCCCGATGAGGCGCGCGAACGCGCCCGCTGGCTCAAGACGACCATGGGACTCGACCTGCTTTCGACGGTAAGCCGGTTGCAACTCGCCGTCCCGTCGCCCGGCGGATGTTGGGCGCTTTAAAGGGCGCCAACGGCAAGCGCCAGAAAATATTATTATGTCATTAACGCTGCGGTTTAAAATCGCGCAAGCAATTTACCGCGCCGCGATATTTATCATGGAAATCAAAACCATGCGGTGCATTGAAACGCCTCTGCGTTTTTCGATTCAACGCAATGACGCGTCCGGCCTGCTTGTGTTGCAAGTGCACAACGCCAATAATCAAAACACCTAAAATTTTGGCCGGAGCGCATCATGCTATCCCTACAAGACATCCTGGATTTTTGCGATCTCGATGACGGAAATCGCCCCACCTGCGTCACGCCGGAAGTATCGCCGGACAGCATCGCCACCCTCATGAGCACGCCGGAAGGTCTCGTCCGGCTGCATGGGATGATGCTGGACAACATGCGCCATGCGCTTGAAACCGGGCAGAAAGACAATCTCATGAACGTCGCCCGGAGTTTTCTCGATTTCCACGAGAACTACACCCTGCCTTTCCTGGCGCGCGTGTCGCCGGCCTGACCGGCTTCCGCGAAAAGCAAGGGCGCCCGAGGGCGCCCATTTTTACGTTCGCCGTGCTAGCTCACTGCCTGAGCGCGTAGCGCGCCATCGCCTGCAGCACTTCTTCCGCCTCGCCAACGGCCGGCGTCAGCCTTAGCGTGATACCGGCGTGACGCTGGGCCAGGGTTTCGATCAATTCCGGCACGTCGCGCTTGAGGTGCCCGCCTTGCGCGATGAACATGGGGATGACCGTCATCGTCGTCACACCGCTCTCGGCGAGCCCGGCGACGCATTCCGCCAGCGTCGGGGTCATGAATTCGAGAAAGGCCAATTCCACGCGGCGTCCCGGCGCAGAGGCGAGGATGGCATCGCGCACCCGGCGCATCGGCGAAGCCCACTCGGGATCGCGCGCGCCATGGCCAAAAAGAATCAACGCCGCTTCATTCATTCCGCCTCTCCTCGCAAGTTGATCGCAGCTTATCCGAAAAAGCTCTCCCTCAAAAGGAACGGCGCCGACCTTGTGGGACGGCGCCGTCGACCTAAAGCGGACAACGGACGTGGTTAACGCTCGCAGCCTCCCTCGTCGCAAACTGCGCAGTGGCAATTGCAGCCACCGTCCCGACGACGATACGGTCCGAGTTCCGGATGCCTGGCTTGAAAGTGCCGATAAAGCCGCTCAACGCCGATGCCGGTCATCATGATGGTGAAGATGGCAGCGATGGTGAGCAAATAAGTCGCCATGTCAGCCACCAATGCCGGCAAAGCCCATGAAGCACAGGGACAGCACGCCACCCAGCATCAGGGTGAGGGCGGTGCCTTGGACCACGCTTGGGACATTGGAGAGCTGGAGCCGCTCGCGCACGCTCGCCATGAGCACCAGCGCCAGGGTGAATCCGGCGCCGCCGCCGAGGGCGAAGGCCGTGGATTGCACCAGGTCATACTCACGTGAAGTCTGGAAGAGCGCCACGCCGAGTACCGCGCAGTTGGTGGTAATGAGTGGCAGGTAGATGCCAAGCGCCCGGAACAACGCCGGACTGTACTTCTTGAGCACCATTTCCACCAGTTGGACCGCCGAGGCGATGATGACGATATAGGAAATGAGGCGCAGGAACTCCAGATGCAGGGATGAAAGCAGCGCATTCAGGGCGAAAGCGCAAAGCGAGGCCACCAACATAACGAAGGTGGTCGCCAGTCCCATCGGAAAAGCGGTGTTCAGCCGCGCCGAAACGCCGAGGAAGGGGCACAGCCCTAGGAACATCGCCAGCACGAGATTGTTGGCGAGGAGAACGTTGATGAAGATCTGGATAGCGGAACCGTTCACTTTGCGGCCTCCACAACGAGCGCGACCTTGGCCGTCTTGCGGCGCTCCCAGGCGGCGAAGATGAGCAACCACGCGCCAAGGACGAAAAAGCCTCCCGGCGGCAGCACCATAATGACCCAAGGTTGGAATTGGTCGCCGAAAAGATGGGCTCCGAACAAGGTGCCTGCTCCGAAAATTTCGCGCACGACGCCCAGGCTCAACAAGCCGATGAGGAAGCCGATGCCCATTCCGAGTGCGTTGACTATGGCCGTGAATGGAGGGTTCTTGGATGCATGCGCTTCGGCGCGACCCAGAATGACGCAATTAACCACGATGAGTTGAATGAAGGCGCCCAGCGCGTCGTAAAGCGCAAGGCTGACGGCCTGGATAAGGTAATCGACCACCGTGACAAAGGTCGCGATGATGACGATATAGGTGGCGATCCGAACCTCCTTCGGCACGATGTTACGCATGAGCGACACCAGCGCGCAGGAGCAGACCAGTACGAACATGGTAGCCGCTCCCATGGCCAAGGCATTCATCGCCGAAACGGTCACTGCCAGGGTTGGGCACATGCCCAAGACCATCACGAAGACCGGGTTCTGCCGCCAGATGCCTTCCAGGAACTGCTCCAAGGTCGAGACTTGATTGCTCATGGTTTGCTCCTCACTTTGTCGAGGTTGGGCACCAGTTGCGGCAGCAGCGCCTGGGCGGAATCGTTGATGGCCTTGCCGACCGCACGCGAGGTGATGGTGGCGCCGGCGATGGCATCGATTTGCCAGGGGTTGGTTTTGGAGCCGTGCTTGACCGCCTTGATCTCGTTGGCCAGGGCCTTCATCTCGGCGTCGAGTTTGGCGTCCAGCGCAACGAAATTCTCCAGGAAGGCCTTGTCTGCATTCGCCTTCGAGGAATCGACCTTGTCGCCGATGCCCGGCGTCTCCCGCGAGGAAACGATCCCGAGGCCGTTGATGCATTGGCAGGCCGCCGAGTAGCCGAACATCACGCGCACCGTGTCGGAATAGCCCTTGGCTCCGCCTTCGGCGGCGATGCCGACGAACTGACCGGCGGCGTCATAGCCGGCGTAGAACCTGACCGCGCCCTTCGGCGGCTCCATGCCAGCCTTGAGCGGCTCAATACCGCCAGTCGGTAGTGCCACGAATTCGGCGATGGATTTGGCGGCCGGCACCACCTTGAACACGGCGCGCTCGACGGCGAGGCGCTTGTTGCTTTGCACCGCCGAGAAGGTACCCTGGTAGGCGGTGACGATGATCAGGCCGCAGACCGCGGCGACCAGGCCGAGGGTGCGGATCATCGCGCCGGTGGGCAGCACCGGCTGGGCTTCGGTTGCGGGCGCGTTCATCGCGCACCTCCGGACGTCTGAGTGGATTCGACTGGCGCTTCCTTCTTGGCGATGCCCTCGGGAACCAGCGGGAACACCCGGCGGGCCTGCGGCTTTCCAGCCTTTTTCCCGGTGCCGAAAGTGCGCGGCTGGGTAATGCGCTCGATCAGCGGCGTAACGGCATTGCCGATGAGGATGGCGTACATGACGCCTTCCGGCAGACCACTGAAATAACGGATGACCACCGTCAACACGCCGATCAGGATGCCGTAGATCCAGATGCCGCGCGGCGTCACCGGAGAGGTCGCCATGTCGGTCGCCATATAGACGGCGCCGAGCATGAGGCCGCCGGAGAGCAGCACGAACGCGGGATCGGGATAGCGGTTGCCATCGAAAGCATGCATGCCCCAGCCGAGGAGGCAGGCGCCGACGATCACCGCGACCGGGATGCGCCAGTTCATATAGCCCTTGAACGCCAGGTAGGCGCCGCAAAGGACGATGAGCAGCGGTGACGGCCCGGCGGCGATGTGGCCGCCGACCGAAGTCAGCAGATCCATCACCGGAGCCAGCGCGTTATCGAACTTCCACTTGGCGAGCGGCGTCGCGCCGGCCCAGGCATCGAGCTTCATGGCGGCCACCCAGACCCCGGTATCGGCCGGCTGCATGAAAGGCAAGGCCAGCGACGACGGAATGAACTCGGTGAAACGCCCCTGCAGGAAGGACGGCGTGTAGGTGGCGATGGCGGTCGGAAAAGCCGCCTGGCCGAACGCCCGCCCGACCAGCGCCGGATTGAAGACGTTGAAGCCGATGCCACCGAACAGCGCCTTGCCCAGACCGACGGCGACAAAACCGAGCACCACCGCCATCCAGAGCGGGAAGCCCGGCGGAACCGAGAGCGCCAGCAGAATGCCGGTGATGGTCGCCGAGAAGTCGTTGATGTCGCCGGACTGGCCGCCCAGGC
Source organism: Rhodocyclaceae bacterium (assembly GCA_027492775.1). Classification (GTDB taxonomy): domain Bacteria; phylum Pseudomonadota; class Gammaproteobacteria; order Burkholderiales; family Rhodocyclaceae; genus UBA1934. The sequence goes on along the minus strand of JAPUEC010000156.1, from coordinate 2,510 downwards.
GCACGAACAGGCGCTCGGCGGCAAGGCAACTGGCGGTTACGACGAGGATCAGCGCCGCGGCGGAGATGCCGTATTGGTAAATGAAGAAGGCACAGATGGGCAGCAGCGAATAGACGACATGCCGCATGATGGTTTCAACCGTGTCCGGGCCCTTGACGTGCGGCGCGGAACGGATCTTCAGACTGGCGCTCATGCCGTGGCCCTTTCACGCAAAACCTGCTTGGCAACGCGGAACTGCTGCACCAGGGGAATGTTGGACGGGCAGACGTAGGAACAACTGCCGCACTCGAAGCAATCGCCCAGGTGATACTCGGCGCCCATGGTCTCGTATTCCCGCTTGGCGGCGAGCATGCCGAGCGCCGAAGGATTGAGGCCCATCGGGCAGGCGTCAACACAACCGCCGCACTTGATGCAGGGGTAGGTCTTGAGTTGTTCGCCCTCGGCAAGATCTTCGCCGCGCAACACCAGCAGGCCGGAAACACCCTTGGTGACCGGCACGTCGAGCGAAGCCGCGGCGGCGCCCATCATCGGGCCGCCGAGGATGACCTCCCGCGAATCGGCCGGCGCGCCGGCGTAGTCGAGCAGGAAGCTCATCGGCGTCCCCAGCGGCACGCGGTAATCGCCCGGACGGGCAACGCCCGGACCGGTGACGGTGACCACGCGCTCGACCAGACCCTCGCCGGCCGGCAGCAGCTTGCCGAGCGCGGCCAGGGTACCGACGTTGAGCACCACCATGCCGAGATGCATGGGCAGCTTGCCGGAAGGAATCTCGACCCCGAAGAGCGCCATGATCAGCATCTTCTCGGCGCCCTGCGGATACTTGGTCGGCACCGCCTGGACGGCGATCTCGTTTTCAGGGATTTTCTTTTTCGCCAGCGCTTCGCGGATGGCGGCGACCGCCGTCGGCTTGTTGTCCTCGACGCCGATAACGGTACGCACCGTGCCGGTGGCACGCATGGCATAGCGGATGCCGACGATCAGATCGTCCGCATGCTCGACCATGACGCGATGGTCGCAAGTGAGGTAAGGCTCGCACTCGCAACCGTTGACCACCAGGGTGTGGACCTGAACGTCCTTGGGCACCGACATCTTGGCGTGCGACGGGAAGGCCGCACCGCCCAGGCCGACCATGCCGGTCTCCTGGACCGCCTTGATGATTTCCTCGGGCGTGAGCTTCTCCATTTCGCGCGGGTTGCGTGCCAGCACTTCCTGAGTCGAGCCCTGATAGACGCGGATGACGATGCTTTCGGCCCATGGCCCGCGGGCGGTGGGCTTGAGCTCGATCGCCTCGACGATCCCCGTCGCCGGCGCATGATGTGGCACCGAAAGCCAGCCGCCCGCCTCGGCGATGAGCTGGCCCCGCACCACTTCCTGCCCGACGCGGACCACCGCCTTCGCCGGCTGCCCGATGTGCTGCGAAAGCGGCACGATCAGGCGCGGTGCAAACGGCAGCCGCCGGATCGTCTGATCCGCCGTCAGCTTGTTTTGCGGGGGGTGAATTCCCCTTTCGAAGACTTCACCCCGCAGGTTGGATAGGAAACTCATGATCTATGGTCGATCTTCCGTCGGGCTCAGTTGAACTTGGCGCCGCGGGCGATGAGCTTCTCCAGGCCAGGCTCGTTCGGGTTCCACGGGGTTCCCGGGTGGATGCAGCCCGCCGTGCACTTTTCCGCCGCCTTGACCAGGTCGGCGTACTTGGCGCCTTGCGGGTTGATCACCGTTGCCTGCTTCTGAGCGTTGTAGGCGAAGGCCTTGGGCGCGATATTGATGCACTCGTCGCAGGCCGTGCACTCCGGAGATTCGACCCAGGCTGCATCGAAATCGCCAGCCGGCGCCGCGGCGGCAGGTGTCGCAGCCGCTGCGGGAGCCGCCGCGCCGGCAGCCGCCGGAGTCGCGGTGATCGAGCCGCCCAGGGCAGCGCTGATCTGCTGCATCAGTTCCGCCTTCACCTGCGCGGTGATCCCGGCCATATCGACCTCGGCAGCACCAGCGCCGGCGACGTCCTTGAGCTGCTTCCAGTAGTTCAGGCGTTCCTCGGCGGAGCGTGCCAGTTCCTCGGAGACGATGAGACGGGTCAGGCGGTTCTTCTGATCCACGGCCCAGATGGACGGGTACTTGCCTTCGCGCTCTTCCTTGGAAAGCTGGAGGAAGTCGGCGACCTGCACCATGTTGTCGTTCCAGGTTTCCGGCGGCGCCTTCTTGAACTGCTTGGAGAAGCGCGCTTCGGTCGCCGCGAAATCGACGAAGGTGAGCGGCACCGTCATGGTCTGCTCGGCACCCTTCTCATCCAGGTAACGGATGGTGTAGGTCGGCCAATCCTGCTCTGGCGCCGGGTTGCCTTCGAGCGAAACGCACTCGCTGAAGGTCACGCCGTTATCCGGGTTGAAGCGGAAGAGCGGGTAGGCGCGGCTTTCCACGGCCATCTTGGATTGCTGGACGCTGCGGTCGTCGCCGATGCCGTGTTCCGGCGGGCAGGCGGCGTAGATGTTGAACAGCGCCGGACGGCGGGC
>JAPUEC010000155.1 GCA_027492775.1 Rhodocyclaceae bacterium | reverse complement strand
ATCCGAAGCCGACGGCGACGCCGGCGCGGCCGCCGTTTCCGCATCGCTGCTGCAACTGAAGGCCGACGCCCTGGAACGCTTCGAGGCGATTCGCGTCCTCCACGGCAAGATGCACAAGGCGCTGGTCTCCAAGGGACCGCAGGACAAGACCTATCTCAAGGTGCGCCAGCAGATCACCGATGAGCTCATGAACATCCGCTTCACCTCCCGCACCATCGAGCGCCTGTGCGACTCGGTGCGCTGCATGGTGGAAATGGTGCGCGGTTCCGAGCGCAAGATTCAGCACATCTGCGTCGACAAGGTGAAGGTGCCGCGCCAGCAGTTCATCAAGTCCTTCCCCGGCAACGAGGTGAATCTCGACTGGGTCGATGGCGAAATTTCCAGCGCGCCCAAGACCTACAGCGCCATCTATGTGCGCAATGCCCCGGCGATCAAGGAAGAGCAGAAGAAGCTGCTTGCCCTGCAAGACCACATCGGCATTCCGCTCAAGGATTTGAAGGATATCAACAAGCAGATGTCCACCGGCGAAGCCAAGGCCCGCCGCGCCAAGCGCGAGATGACCGAAGCCAACCTGCGTCTGGTGATCTCGATTGCCAAGAAGTACACCAACCGTGGCCTGCAGTTCCTCGATTTGATCCAGGAAGGCAACATCGGTCTGATGAAGGCGGTGGACAAGTTCGAATACCGTCGCGGCTACAAATTCTCGACCTACGCCACCTGGTGGATTCGTCAGGCGATCACGCGTTCGATCGCCGATCAGGCGCGCACCATCCGCATTCCGGTGCACATGATCGAGACCATCAACAAGATGAACCGCATCAGCCGCCAGATCCTGCAGGAAACCGGCGCCGAGCCCGATCCGGCGACGCTCGCCAAGAAGATGGAAATGCCCGAGGAGAAGATCCGCAAGATCATGAAGATCTCCAAGGAGCCCATTTCCATGGAAACGCCGATCGGCGACGACGACGATTCCCACCTGGGCGATTTCATCGAGGATCAGGCTACCCTGCTGCCGGCCGACGCGGCGATGTACTCCAGCCTGCGCGGCGTCACCAAGGAAATCCTGGATACCCTCACCGCCAGGGAAGCCAAGGTGCTGCGCATGCGTTTCGGTATCGAAATGAATACCGACCACACGCTGGAAGAAGTCGGCAAGCAGTTCGACGTCACCCGCGAGCGCATCCGTCAGATCGAGGCCAAGGCGCTGCGCAAGCTGCGTCACCCGTCGCGTTCCGACAAGCTGCGCAGCTTCATCGACAGCAACGGCAACTGATCGGTCTCAGCGGTCAAAACAAAACGGGCGCATCCAGCGCCCGTTTTTTTTTGCCTATGATCCAGAATTTAGGCGGCCAAGCGCAGCCCGTGGCCGAAGTTCTCGCCCTTGTCGCCCTTGTTTTCGAGGTTGCGGACCAGCACCAGCGATTCGCCATCGACGATCAGGCGGCCATCGGCGCCAGTGATGGTGCTGCGCAGATTCACCAGTTCCTTGTCTGCCCGCAGGCGCGTGATCTGGACGCGGGCGGTGACTTCCTCGCCGGTGAAGACCGGGCTGACGTAGAGCAGCTTCTGCTTCATCCAGCCGGTGCCGCGGCCGGGCAGGTCGGTGCCGAGCATGTCGGAGAACATGCCGGCCAGCATCGGGCAGGAGACCATGCTGCCCTTCAAGCCGGCGCGGGCGATCCAGCTCGGTTCGCGCAGCAGTGGGTTGCGGTCGCCGGAGAGATTGCCGTACTCGGCCATGTCGGCGTCGGTGAAAGTGCGCTTGCTTTCCACGTACATGGCCGGGCGCAAGCCGTAGAGGTAGTCGTCACCAGCCTCGGTGGCGCTGGCCGCCGGCATGGGCGTCGCGCTCGCCACGACGCCGCGCGGGGCGATGCGGGCACGGCCCTGCGCCTTGACGTTGGTCGCATCCTCGGCCTTATGGATGACGGTGGCGAGTTCGAGCGTTCCGTCGCCGTTGATTTGGGTGACGGAGAGCTTGATGACGATTTCCTCGCCGGTGTAGGTGCCGTTCGGGAACATCAGTTCCTGTTCGAGCTGGACATAGCCCGGGCCGGGGATGAGCTCGGAAAAGCCCTTGGAGATCAGGCTGTAGAGCAGCATGCCGTGCGAAACGGTGCCGCCAAAGTGGCTCTTGGCCGCGAAGACGGGGTCGCAGTGAATGGGATTGTCATCCCCCGAAAGGTCGGCGAAGCGATTGAAATCCTCTTGCGTCAGCACGCGGTGGAAGCTTGCCGTATCACCAATTTTCCAGTCCATTTTTTTCTCCTAGCAGTGTTGGCCGCATCGCGGCCGTGGGGGTTGATCAGAGGAACCCGAGCTTTTCCGCCTGCTCTTCAAGTTCGGCGCGGAAATCCGGGTGGGCGATTGAAATCAGGAGGCGGGCGCGTTCATTCACCGGGACGCCGCGCAGCCGTACGACGCCGTATTCGGTGACGACGTAATCGACATAAGCGCGATGCAGGGTGACGACGGCGCCCGGCGTCAGCGTCGGGGCGATCTTGGAAACCACCTTGCGCGAACCGTCGGCCTGCTTGACCTCGGCGGTGGAGTAGAGGGCGATGAAGGACTTGCCGCCCTCCGACATCTGCGCGCCGATGGCGGTGTCCGCCTGGCCGCCGGTGCCGGAGAACTGCCGATGGCCGATGGATTCGGAACACACCTGACCGGTGAGGTCCATTTCCAGCGTGGTGTTGATTGAAACCTGTTTCTTGTTGTGGGCGATGACGTAAGGGTCATTCACCCAGGAGCCGCGCATCACCATCAGCGCAGGGTTGTTGTCGATGAAGTCGTAGAGCCGCTGCGTGCCGAGCGCAAAGGTGGTCACCATCTTGCCGGCGAGCATGCGGTGGTCGAGGCCGGGCGCGGATTTGGCGATGGCGCCGGCTTGATAAAGATCGACCATGCCGTCGGTGAACATCTCGGTGTGGATGGAAAGCCCGCGCTTGTTCAGCAGCTCGCTCGCCACGGCGTTGGGAATGCCGCCGATGCCGAGCTGGATGCAGGAACCGTCTTCGATCAGGTCGGCGATGTAGGCGCCGATCTTCTTGTCGCGCTCGTCGCTCTCGACGATGGGCAGGCAGGGCAGGGGCGTGGTGTTCTCGACGATGTAATCGACCGCGTCGAGGTGGATCACCGTGTCGCCGTAGGTCCAGGGCATGTTCTCGTTCATTTCGAGAATGACGATGTCGGCGGCTTCCATCAGCTCGCGCTCGTAAGTGGCGGAGAGCGAAAGCGAGATGAAGCCGAAGCGGTCCGGTGGCGTGCAGGCGCCGACGAAGACATTGGGCTTCTTGTAATGCAGGCGGTCGGTGCCGGCGGAGTGCAGGTGGCAGGGCACGGTGGTGCAGGTGCCGAAGCCGGCGGCCTTGCGCGACGCGGCGGTCTGGAACCAGGCGTGGTTGATGAAGTGGCCCTTCATCGCCGGGTCGGTGAACCAGCGGCCGTTGTGCAGCGGCAGGCAGGTGGCGACCGAAACGTTGGTGACGCGGTCGGCGATGGTGTGCAGCGCTTCGAGGATGCCCTTGGCTTCCGCTCCGGCCAGGCCGGAAATGATCATGTCGTTGGACTTGATCTTGGACAGCGCTTCCTCGATGCTGATGACTTTGGCGCGGTAATCGTAGCGGGCGTTCATGTTGCTCTCCTGGTTTGCCGGGCGAGGCCTTCTGGCGTCGCTTCGTTTGAGTTCATCTTAGGGAGGCGCAACATCGCGTTCTCCCCCCCGGGAGGGGGGAGATTCGGGGGGAAAAAGAACGTAAAAAGAGGGGGAGAGGCGGGTGGCGAGTTCGCCAACGGGTGGTGGGTCCGCCCCCGTCAGGCCGCGAGCGGCGGCGCGCTTTTGGAGCACAATGACGCCATGGCGATTTTCACGAAAAGAAATCCGGCGAAGCGGGCAATCCGGCCAAGCCGCGTGAACAAGGGAGGGAGAGTGGAATGAGCGTCAGTGCCTCGCAGGTTTCCATCACCCGGCTGCATCCGCCCAAGCTGGAAAGCGCGCTCCTGTCGCGTCCGCATCTGGTTTCGCGCATTCTCGACAACCGCTCCAAGCGGCTCCTGCTCATCAACGCGCCCGCCGGTTTCGGCAAGACCACGCTGCTCTCCGAGTGCTACCACGCCCTCAAGGCCAGCGGCGGGCAGGTGTGCTGGATGTCGGTCTACCCGAGCGACAACCTGCCGAGTAACTTCCTCGCCAACTTCATCCAGTCGGTTTCCATCGCCAACGAAAAAATCACCGCCGATGCGCGCAAGATCATCGCCGCCACACCAACCGCGCTGCCGGATTCGGTGCTCTCCTCGCTGCTCGAAGGCTTCGCCGCCTTGAGCAAACCCTTCACCATCTTTCTCGACGACATCCACCTGCTCTCGGAAAGCGAAATTTGCGGCCCGCTCAATTCCTTCTTCCGCTCGCTGCCCTACAACGTGCGGGTGATCTCGGCCACGCGCGGCCGGCCCAACATCTCGCTCGAAGAGCAGAGCATGAAAGGCCTGCTGGCCGAAATCAGCTGGAGCAGCCTGCGCCTGACGCTGGACGAGGCGAAGAAATACCTGCTCGAACTCGAACACCTGAAAATCAGCGAAGCGCAGGTCAATGCGCTTTTCGAAGTCACCGAGGGCTGGATCGGCGGCATCAAGCTCGCTTCGCTGGCGGCGCACCGCGACGGCGAATCGCTGGCGCCGCTGGCCGAGCTCTCCGGCAGCCAGATAGACATTTCCGACTACCTGTTCGAAACCATCCTCCAGAACCAGTCAGAGGAAGTGTGCGAATTCCTGCTCGCCACCTCCATCCTCGAACGCCTAACCCCGGCGCTCTGCAACGCCGTCGCCGGCATGGAAAACTGCCTGCCCATCGTCGATGAGATCGAGCGCAAGAACCTCTTCCTCATCCGGCTCGACTACTCACGGAGCTGGTTCCGCTACCACCAGCTCTTCGCCAGTTTCCTCTTCGGCATGCTCGAGCGCCGCCACCCCGAGCGCATCACCGAACTCTTCCGCCGCGCGGCGCAATGGTGCAGCCAGAACAACCTGCTCTCGGATGCGCTGGGCTACGCCGTGCGCGGCAAGTTGCACGGGGAGGCGGTCGAGCTGCTGCTGACCAAGGGCTACTCCTTCCTCAATTCCGGCGGCTTCATCGAACTGCATAAATGGATTCAGGCGCTGCCGCCGCCGATGGTCGACCAGAACCCCGACCTTTCCACGCTGCATGCCTGGGCGCTGCTCATGTACTGCAAGTTCCCGGAGGTTACCGAGCGCGTGCGCATCGCCCGGCATAACGCCCACCTTTCCCGGAACGAATCGCGCATCCGCGCCGAGCTGGATGTGCTCTCGCTCTGGATCAGCGTCATCGAGACGCACGATCCCGGCGACATCGAGCTCACGCCTGCCCTCATCGCCGAGCTGCCGCGCGACAACCCGGAAATCCTCGGCTTCGCCTACACCGGCCTCGGCTACCTCTCGCGCCGCCGGGTCGGGCTCGACCGTGCCCTGGCGCAATACCATTCGGCGGTGGGCATGACGCTCGGCTGCGCCAACGCCAACCTGCTGGCGCGCTACAACGTCGCCTATTCGCTCTACCTCAAGGCGCAGCACAACGAGGCGGAAAAATTCATCCGCGCCTCGCTCAACGACGCCGCTTCATTAGGCTGGGAGCGCTTCTCCGGCGTGGCCTTCCTCAAGGCCATCCTGGCGCTGGTGTTGCTGGAAAAATCCCAGGTGAGCGAGGCGCTGGCGGAAATCAACGCCGCCATCGTCCTGCTCGAAGCCACAGCCAACCACGCCTACTTCGGCGTCGCGCTCGCCGGCCGCGCCCAGATTCTCTATGCGCTGCGCCGGGGCGAGGAGGCCGAGGTCGATCTCGAAAGCGCCATGTTCGAAGGCGCCTCGCGCAACCTGCGGCGGGTGGTGCAAAAGGCGATGATGGTGCGTGGCGGCGAACTGCTCATGCGCGGCGAACTCGATGCCGCCGGCGCCGAACTGGGACAAATGCCCTCATTCGACATCGGCCCGGCCGACCGCTATTCAGAAACCGCCGATATGGTGGCTACTGTCCAATTACGCCTGCAATTCGCACGCGGCGAGTTCGCCCAAGTGCAGGAGCGGGCCGCCCGCCATCTGGCACGCACCCTGCGCTTCGGCCAGCGCCGGCGCGGGCTGGAATTCGAAGTGCTGATGCGCCTCGCCGAATACGAGCAGACGCAAAATACCGCCATCCTCGACCAGATCCGCGCCCTAGTGGCGGAAGGCGACGCCGGCGGCATGGTCCGCCCGCTGCGCTACATTCACCCACGCATGCAAGCGCTCTTTCCGGAATGGCAGGAGAAATCCGCGTCATCGCCCGAGCGCGCTGCCGGCCATCAGGCGCCGCCAGCCGGTGAACCGGGCGAGCAGAAGCTCGGCTTGCAGCAGCGCGAATTGCAAATCATCCGCCTCATCTCGCAGGGCTACGGCAACCGCGATGTCGGCAAGCTGCTTTACATCGGGGAGGAGACGGTCAAGTGGTACCTGAAGCTGCTCTACCGCAAGCTCGGGGTGACCAACCGCATGGCGGCGGTGGAGGCGGTGCGCCAGCGCGGCATGCTGATCTGAAACGCCGGCCGGATTGCCCCGGCCGGCAGTGTGCAAAACGCCCTAAGCGGCGGCCTTCAGCTTGGTGATGAGATTGACCATGTTGTTGGCGAGATGGTCGAGATTCGCCAGGCCTTCGGCATCCTCGCTCGCATTCACCGCCCCGCCCTTGCCGGCGAGGATCATGTTCCAGTAGGCCGAGCCGGTAACAATGAAGTCATTCACCGTGAACCAGAGCAGCAGGTCGGAAAACGCCGAGGTCGTCCCCGCCCGCCGCGCCACCGTGATCGGCGCGCCAACCTTGCCGGAGAAGGGCGTTCCCTTGAAGGTGTAAGCCTGATCGGTGGCGACCATGGCGTTCTCGCGCCAGCGGCCGGAAAAGCCGAGGCGATCCATCAGGCACTTGATCAGCGGCGTCACCGAAGCGTGATAAACCGGGCTCGCCATGATCAGGCCATCCGCCGCCTCGATCTTCTGGAAAATCTCCTCAAGATCGTCGTTGATGGTGCAGCGCTTTTCCTGCACGCACTTGTAGCAGGCGTTGCAGTAATGCACGCTCTGATCGCAGAGGCGGATCAACTCCGTCTCGAAACCGCGCTCGGCGATGCGATCAAGCGTGTATTGGGTTGCATATTCCGTATTGCCGCCGCGGCGTGGGCTGCCGCAAATGCCAAGAACCTTCATGATTTCCCCCTTCAATTAAAACCGCTCCCGGCGCAGCCTTGCTTGTTCGCGGCAGAATCGCCCGGCGACCCGAGCCCGGCAATGCAGATGCGCCTTGATGCCCTCGATTATTGACGCGGCGAGCCAAATAAGCACCCCCCCGACCGAGGGGGAACGCGCCGGAGTGGTCAGCACCTCCCGCCCAAGGTAAAATCCGCTCCGCGTGGGCCTGTAGCTCAGTTGGTTAGAGCAGAGGACTCATAATCCTTTGGTCCACGGTTCAAGTCCGTGCGGGCCCACCATAAAATACAAGGGCTTACCTGATTCGCTGGGTAAGCCCTTGTTGCTTTCCGGCTTTCGTGTAGGCGCCATGTAGGTTTTAGTTCACCCTCTCTCCATGCGAGCAGCGGGAAAGTTAGGTTTTCTCATGCATCCTATGAGGTTCGGTGAACTGCTTTAGGTTGCCAAGCGCCGATAATTTCCCTTCGTCGCTCTTCGGCCCCGTCGACGGGCCTCCATGGTACTTGCAGCGGCCATTTCGGAAAATTTGCGTCGACTTACACGGTTGCCCGCTGCTCTTGGCCTTTGCTCCGCAGGTCATACCCTCACACTCGGGCGGGAACTCTGGATAGTCAGGAAAAATTACCGGGGGCGCGTAGCCGTGGTCGCAGAAGAATTCAAAGCGGGCATCCTCGTCGTCTTGGACGGCCTCCACTATCCGGCGGCGCAGGGCGTCGACGCGAGCACAGGCCACATACCAGGCTTTCAAAAGGCGGCGCTTTTCTTTGTCGGTCATTTCCACAATCACGATTTGTTCGTTCGGTTTTGGTAACCCTTGGTAACCTTTTTCCGGTCTTCTATATAAAATTGATTTTCGTAAGGGGCGATGGGGAAAGGGTTACCAAGGGTTACCAAAATGGAGTTATGCGACCAAGGGAAACGGCACATTCCCAACTTGTGGGATCAGCATCAAGCCACGATAGCGAACGCCGGAACTTCTAACCTTTTCAAACCTTTTTAGCGTTTCCGCCCAACGCGCCATAGATACCGGCTGTTCGCCCCGGTCCCTTTTCCACTCGGAATAGTCCCGGTAAAGTGCCCCAGCTTGGGGTAGCGCCAGGACGTTGCGTTCATCCGGGGCCAAAATCTGCACGCGCTCTGCAAGTCATACCTTCACACTCTGGCGGGAACTCGGGATAGTCAGGGAAAATTACCGGGGGCGCGTAGCCGTGGTCGCAGAAGAATTCAAAGCGGGCATCCTCGTCGTCTTGGACGGCCTCCACTATCTGGCGACGTAGGGCTTTCACGCGGTCACAGGCCACATACCAGGCTTTCAGGCGTTTGCGTAATTCCGGCGTGCTCATAACTGCTCCGATTGGTAAATTCCACTCTTAGTATTGGTTACGGTGGTTACGGTGGTTACAGGCCATCGGGGGTATATAGAGTAAAAATATAAATTTTATTTGGTCTATATATAGAGTGCTGTAACAAGCGTAACCACCGTAACTTTTTGGCCGGTTACGCCGCTGTGAGATTGTCGAGCGTGGCCCTCGCTCCCGATGGTCCAAAGCCGATTTGCGGCCCTCGCCCAAGTTCGGCAGCAATCAAATAAGGGTCGGCGGCATCCCACCTATCGAGATTGCGGACGATGACCACCCGGCAGGCTACGCCGCCAAACTTGACTGGCGTTTTCCTCGGCTGAATCCCGCGCCGCTCCAAGGCGTGCCGATGCGCCGGGGTCAGCTTGCCGCCAGGTGTCCCGGTAAGCAATTCCCCAAGCGTCGAGGACTGAATCACGTCGGCGGGCCAGTAACTGACCAGATCAATCAAGGTCTCGTCGGTCTCGCTCCGGTTCGCTGCAATGACGGCTTGCTTCGCCGCGTTCATGACGGCGTGCGCCCCTGGGTTGAAATCGGTCAGGTCGCGAGTCTTGAGCATGTGGGCGACACCCGCAATGAATGCCGGGTCTCTCATTGCCGCGTATAGCCGCTTGTAATACGCAGCGTCGCGGGGCGCTCCGTCGAAGCGTGATACGTTGAATCGGCGGTCATCGTCATGCAGGGCCAGGGCGCTACGATGGTTACTGAAAACGAGCCAA
>JAPUEC010000154.1 GCA_027492775.1 Rhodocyclaceae bacterium | reverse complement strand
CCTGCTCGGCATCAATCTGCGGCTGGAATCGCCGCTGCTGCGCGAGCTGGTCGCCCGCTTGGCGCCGCTCACCTTCGGCACCTTCCTCGTCCACCTCGCCTGGTTCCACTTCCTCGTCCGCACGCGGCTGGGAGCGCTGATGCGGGAGCCGCTCATCGGCATCCCGACCCTCACCCTGGCGGTGTTCGGCATTTCGGCGATCACCGTCGCCCTGATGACGGCGGTGCCGTACCTGCGCGCCACCGTGCGCTGACTTGGCACCGCCGGCCGCCGCTCATGCGGCCCGCGGCGTGACCTCGGCCAGATAGCAAGCCAGGCTTTCCTCCAGCGTCGGCATCGGGATGCCGCGTTCGCTTTCCAGCACCGAGAATCGCGGCCGGCAGGCCACTTGTCCGAGGTGTTCGCCCGGCACCGCCTCGATGCGGGAAACGTCGAGGTCGGCGATCTCGAGCGTCATGCGCGCGAACTCCGCCCAACTCACCGCGCCGCGATTGGCCAAATGCCAGAGGCCGCATTCGGCGTCGATGAGCAGGTCGAGCGCCGCCTGCACCAGGTGCGGGACGTAGGTCGGCGAGACGAACTGGTCGGCCGGCGCCCGCCAGGCTTCGCCGCGACGAACCGCGGCCAGCCCCTGGGCGACGAAGTTGTGCTCGTCCCACGGCCCGAAGAAGGCCGAAGTCCGGATCACCAATGCGTCCGGGGCCAGGGCGAGGACGGCGCGTTCGGCCGCCAGCTTGGCGCGGCCGTAGGCGTTGAGCGGCTGCGGCGTATCGCTCTCCACATAAGGCAGCGCCTTGGTGCCGTCGAAAACAAGATCGCTGGAAAAACTCACCAGCCGCACGCCATGCCGGGCACAGGCCTCGGCCAGGATCGCGGGGCCGACGGCGTTTTCACGCCACTGCCGCGCCTCGCGCTCGGCATCGTCCACCCGCACGAAGCCGGCGGTGTTAATCACCGCCCAGGGCTGCCAGCGTTCCAGCGCCCGATTGACCGAATCGGCGTCGGCGATGTCGAGTTCCGCGCGGTTCAGCAAATGGTGCGGCAAGCCGCGAATGTCGCAGAGGCGAGCAAAGGCGCGCCCGAGCGTGCCGGTGGCGCCGGTGATGAGCACCGGACGCCCGGCCAGTGCCACCGCCTCGACTTCGCCATGCGGCTCGAAACAGAGGCGCAGGCTGCGCTGCCACCAGCCCGGACCCATCAGTGCCGGGTGGGCTGGCGTTTCGCCGTTCGCCAGTTGCCGGGCGAGCGTGGCCAGTGCCGTCGGTCGCGGCGGCGAGGCGGTCACGTCCCACAGCCCCGGCTCATAACTGCCCGTGCTCCGGGTGCACAAACTGTCCCAGTCCATGGCGCCGAATGTCGCCCAGGCGGTGACGGCGCGAATGTCGGCGCCTTCCTCGCGCAGGGTGCAGGCGGCGCGCCAGGCTTGATAAAACCAGCGAATCTGTTCGTCGCGCGAGCAGTTGAGGTGCACTTCCGTGATCGCCACCGGCAGGCCGTAGCGGTGGCTGGCTTCGCGCAGGCGCGCTTCAAAGCCGCCGATCGGCTGGCCATGGACGCGCACGGTCTCGATGTCGACATAGCCTTCGCGGATCGCCTCTTCTCCGGGCTTGTGCAGCCAGAGCCGGTCGTCGAGGAAGCGTTCGCTGGTGACGTAGTAGTTGATGCCGATAATGTCGGGCGGACACGGCGCCTCGACGAAGGCGATCAATTCCTCGGCGCTGGCGCCGTTTTCGCGCAGGTATTTCCAGAGCCGATGCTCCGGCCCGATCTTGCCGGTGAGCAGGTCGAACGACAGCCAGCGGCGGGCATTGTTGAAATCCGCCTGCTCGGTGAGGCTGGGCGTGCTGTGCGTGTAGCCGAGATCCTCGGTCTGCACCAGTTGCGCGGCGGGATTGACGCGGCGGATTTCGCGCATCGCCAGCACCGTGGCGCGCATCTGGTTGAGCACCGCCCGCACGAAGCTGACGTCGTCCTTCTTGTGCGGATACCAGAAGCCGTAGAGAGCGCTGAAACGCGCCGTCGTCACCGGCTCGTTGACCGGCGTATAGGCATTGGCCTCCGGATAGCGCTCAGCGACGGCACGGGCGTACTCCGCCAGCTTTTGTGGATATTCGGAATCGAGCAGGTCTGTGTAGCGCGGCCCGCTGCCATGGTGCGTCAGGCCGAGAATAGGCTCGACGCCAAGCGCTTGCAGCTGGGCCAGCCGCTCGTCGCACCACGTCCAGTCATAGGCGCCGGGCCGATCCGGCGCGGTGCGCTCCCAAAGGGCCGGAAAGCGCAGGCGCTTGATGCCCAGGCCCGCCAGGCGGTCGAGGTCTTCAGGGCGACCGGCGAAGCCGGTCAATTCGAGCTGGTCGCGGAAGACCTCGCCCACGCGATTGACGGTGCACTCGGGCCCCGCCCACAACTCGAGCGGACTCATTGGCGCCTCGGCGTTCGGCCGGCGACAATCCGCATAACGGCGGGGCGAACCCGCGGGCTCATATTGACGGGGAACATCAGCCGCAGAAACGGGAACACCCAGGTTTGCAGCCATTCTTGCCGACCCTGCCGCCGCGTCGCGGCGCTGGCGGCGCGCTTTTCATTCATATTGTCCATTGCGATCTCCATTCAGGAAATATCGACCAATCGTCACCCGGGGCGGGGCAACCGGTGTTCCCATCCTGGTCGCCATAAAAAAAACCCGGCGCAAAGGCCGGGTTTGGCGGGATGCCGGCACGCGACCGGCGGCGATCCTGGCGTTCCTTCAGACCGAGAACTGCTGCACCGACTTGCGCATGCGGTCGACCACCTGCGCCAGTTCGGCCGCTAGTGTTTCGGTCTGCACCACCACCGCGACGTTCTGCTCGGTCATCCCCGCCACTTGCTCGACATTTTGCGCGAGTTCGGTCATGGCGTTCTGCTGCTCGGTCGAAGCGTGCGAAATGTCGCTCACCATGCGTTCGGTGTTGCTCATCTGCTCGTTGATGCTGAGCAGCGCCTGCTCGGCCTCATGCACCAGTTGTACGCCTTGCTCGACCTGCTCGGCGCCGGCGCGCATGCTCACCACCGCCGCCTGGGTTTCGCTCTGGATAGCGGCGATCATGCTGCTGATTTCCTGGGTGGCGCCGCTGGTGCGTTCGGCGAGCTTCCGCACCTCGTCCGCCACCACCGCGAAACCGCGGCCCTGCTCGCCGGCGCGTGCCGCCTCGATGGCGGCATTGAGCGCCAGCAGATTGGTCTGGTCGGCGATCTCCTTGATGACGCCGACGATGCGGCTGATTTCGCCCGAGCGGTCGCCCAGCGTCTGCACCTGCAAGGCCGAAGACTTGACCGAATCGGCAAGGGAAAGGATGGTCGCCGTTGCCTTGGCCGAGAGGGCCGCGCCCTCCTGAGAAAGCATGCCCGCCTTCTCCGCCACCTTCTGTGTCGAGCGGGCATGTTCCGCCACTTCGCCGATCGAGACCGTCACCTCCTCGACCGCGGCGGCGGCCGAAGACGTCGCCTCGCTCTGCTTGGAGGCGGAAATCTTGACGGTATCGACACCGCGGCCGACCTCACGGGTGGCCGTGTCGACCTGCGAAGCGACATCCGCCATGCCCTGCACGGTGGCCTGCACCATGGAAACGAATTTATCGGCGCGGCGCCCGATCATTCCGACCACGTCGCGGCGATTGACGTCCAGTCGCTGGCTGAGGTTGCCCGAGACCAGGGTCGTTTCCAGCCAATCCGCGAGTTTCTTCAAATCGCCGGTGGCGCGCGGCGCCACCAGGAACAGGAAGCAGAGTCCGTAAAGCAGGGCCAACCCCGAAACGACGGCCTGAATGCCATCGAGCATCGGCGAACCCGCCCAGCGGGAGAGTAAAGGCAGCCCAGCGGCGATCACCAGCGCGGCGCCGACGATGGTCATCTGCGCCGGCAGCGCCAGCAGGGCGTTGAGCCAGCCCGGACGGCGCCGCACCACCCGCCCCTGATCGACCAGGAGCGAACGGTCGCCCTCGCGAATCCGCTTGTAGGCATTTTCTGCCGCGGCGATTTCCGCCGGCGTCGGCCGCGAACGCACCGACTGGTAGCCGACGACCTTGCCGCCCTCGCGCACCGGCGAAACGTTTGCCACCACCCAGTAATAACCGCCGTCCTTGCGACGGTTCTTCACCACGCCGCGCCAAGGGCGCCCCGCCTTGATGTCTTCCCAGAGGTCGGCGAAGGCTGCCTCGGGCATGTCGGGATGGCGAACGATGTTGTGCGACTGGCCGATCATTTCATCGCGCGAGAAAGCGCTGACTCGGCAGAACGCTTCATTCGCCTCGACGATGACGCCCCGGAGATCGGTACGGGAATAAATGAACTCCCCGACCGGGAGCAAGGTCTCGACATTGGTGACGGGCAGGTTTTTTTTCATTGAAGACTCTCGTTTTTTGAAGATTACGTTTCGGGCCCTCCCGATCATGTCTTCCATGCCGAAGCCACGACCCACCCTGGATAGCCCCAATCCCGCTTCCACTCCCTGGTTACCCGGCCGGATGCTCCAGAGCCAGGCACCGGCCGCCACAAACACCTCCCACGGAGGGTGGCGCTGACAGCATAGCCAGATTTGACTGATCTCGCCGCAAGAAGTTTAACTAAAGTAATAGGCGATTCTACAGGGATTTCAGCGGCTTAAATCACGCCGGTGGAATAAGCATTTGCCAGTGTCAAATCCATGGGGGAAATCATCGGCACCAAGCCAAAAACCGCTTACGGGGGCCGCGCTCGGGAGCCGTGTTATCGCCGGCAACCGCTACCCTCCGACCCAGGTCCCGCCGAACGTGCAGGACCCCGCGAAATCGCTCCCCGGCTGCGCCAACCCGCCCGGCAGCGGGTACCATTACATCCTTTCGCCGGCCTTTCGCATGTCCCTCGCACTCGACCGTCCCATCGCCTTCGTCGACCTCGAAACCACCGGCGCCACCGCCACCCACGACCGCATCACCGAGATCGGCGTCGTCACTTGGGATGGTGTCACCGCCGAGCGTTGGAGCCAGCTCGTCAATCCCGAATCGCGCATTCCGCCCTTCATCGAGCGCCTCACCGGTATCACCAGCGAAATGGTCGAGGACCAGCCGACCTTCGAGCAGATCGCGCGCGAGGTGGAGCGCCGCCTCGCCGGGCATCTCTTTGTCGCCCACAATGCGCGCTTCGACTACGGCTTTCTCAAGAACGAATTCAAGCGCGCCGGCATCGGCTTTCGCATGCCGCAGCTTTGCACCGTCAAGCTCTCGCGGCGCCTTTTTCCCGAGCATCGGCGCCACAATCTCGACAGTCTGATCGAGCGCCACGGCCTCACGGTTTCCGGCCGGCACCGGGCGCTGGCGGACGCCGAGGCGATCTACCAGTTCTGGCGCGTCATCCAAAGCAGCATCGACGAAAGCGTCCTGCAGGCGGCGCTCAAGGCGCAGATGGCGCACCCCGCTCTGCCCGCGCATCTTGACCCCGCCCTGGTCGATGAGTTGCCCGAGGGCTGCGGCGTCTATTTCTTCTATGGCGAAAACGACCTGCCGCTCTACGTGGGCAAGAGTACCGGCTTGCGGAAGCGCGTGCTCTCGCACTTCGCTTCGGACCACGCCGCCGCCAAGGAAATGAGCCTCTGCCAGCAGGTGCGCCGCATTGAGTGGATCGAATGCGGCGGTCAGGTCGAGGCGCTGCTCACCGAGGCGCGGCTGATCAAGGAGTTGCAACCCATCCTCAACCGCCAACTGCGGCGCAACCGCGAATTCTGTTCATGGCTGCTGGAGGATCAGGGGCTCGGCTTTTGGCGGCCAACGCTGGTGTATGCCCGCGACCTGGGTTTCGGCAGGCAGGAACATCTCTACGGCCTCTTCAAAAACGCCCGCGAAGCGACGCGGACGATGGAAGAGATCGCCAAGGCCAACCGGCTTTGCTTGGTCACGCTCGGCCTGGAAAAGGCCGCGCCCGGCAAGCCGTGCTTCGGCCGGCAGATCAAGCAATGCAAGGGTGCCTGTCAGGGCGAGGAATCGCTCCTGCAACACAGCATCCGCCTCATGGAAGCGCTGGCCAAGCTCAAGCTCAAGACCTGGCCTTTTTCCGGCCCGGCGCTGCTCAAGGAAAACGAAGGCGTGCACGTCATCGACGCCTGGTGCTACCTCGGCAAGGCAACCACGGACGAAGAAATCGAGAGGCTCCTGGAAGCCGCCAAGCCCAGCTTCGACCGCGACACCTACCGCATTCTGGTCAAGGAAATGAGCCGGATGGTCGGCTACCGCCCCGCTTTCGCCGCCGATTGCGAGGCGCGCCTGGCGCTCACCACGGAATAGGCTTGCGGTTGCGGAAGAAGCCGCCCGTCGGTCCATCCGCGCCCACGGTGGCCAGCCAGGCCACGGTATCGATGCCCTCTTCCGGCGAGCGAGGCGCCTGGGCGCCGCCCATGTCAGTGTGGCACCAGCCGGGGCAGACGGCATTGACCTTGATCGGCGTGTTCTGCAGTTCCGCCGCCAGGATGCGGGTAAGCGCGTTGAGGGCGGTCTTGGAAATCCGATAGGCCGGCGCGCCGGCACCCATGTCCGACAACTGCCCCATGCCGGAAGAAAGATTCACGATCCGCCCGGCCGCGCTCTTGCCGAGCAGCGGCAGCAGCGCCCGCGTCACGCGCAGCACGCCGTAAAGGTTGGTTTCGAGCGTGGTTGCAAGCGCTTCAGGGGTCAGCTCACGCACGCTGCTCTCCCAGCCCTGCAGCGAAACGCCGGCGTTGTTGATGAGGCTGTCCAGTCGGTCGAAGCGGCCTTCGAGCCAGCGCGCGAAGGCAAGCACCGAAGCGTCGTCGGTCACGTCCAGCGGCTGGCACTCGATGACATGGCCCAGCGCCTCCAGTTCTTCGCGGAGCGGGCGCAGGTCGTCCACCCTGCGTGCGGTGGCAATGACTTGATGGCCCTCGCCGGCCAGACGTCGGGCCGCAGCCCGCCCAAGGCCGCGACTGGCGCCAGTGATGACGATGATTCTCGGGGTATTCAAGGCAGTCTCTCCTGACAATGGTTACGCTTGGACCACCATAATCGATTAAGGGTCACCCCGAATCAACCGGTGCCCGCCTCGGCCGGCACCGGCTGCCCGGCCAAGCCTCAGAACAAGGCAATGCCCGCCACCACCGTCGTCACCACGGCATAGGGGAAGGCCATCCACAACATGCGCCCGTAGCCCAGGCGAATGAGCGGCGCGACGGCGGAAGTCAGCAGGTAAAGGAAGGCGGCCTGGCCGTTGGGCGTGGCCATGCTGGGAATGCCGGTGCCCATCACCACCGCCACCGACTGCGCCTCGAACAACTCGCGGGTGGTCAAGCCGGCTTCGAAGGCGCTCTTCAATTCCTTCATGTAGATGGCGGCGACGAAAACGTTGTCGCTGATGGCCGAAAGCAAGCCATTGGTCGCGTAGATCATGAACACCTGCGCCCGGGGTTCGAGCGTCAGCACCCAGCCGATCACGGCATTGAACATTTCCAGGCTGCCGATCATGGCGACGATGACGTAGAACACCACCAGCAGCGAGGCGAAGGGCAGGCCGGGCATGAAGGCTTCGGCGATGTGGTGCTCGTCATTGATGCCGGCAATGGTCGAGACGAGAATGATCACCGCCAGGCCGATCAAGCCGATTTCGGCCACATGGAAAGCCAGCGCCGCCACCATCAGCACGGCGATGAAGGCCTGCGCCGCGAGCACCATCCGGTCTCTCGGCGTCTCGTGTTCGCGCTGACGGCGCTCCTGCTCGAGCAGGATATGGCGGATGGTGGCCGGCAACTCGTTGCCATAGCCGAAGAGCTTGAATTTTTCCAGCACCAGGCAAGTGAGGATGCCGGCGATCCAGGTCGGAACGCTGGCCGGGGCGACCTTGATCAGGAACTCCATGAAGTTCCAACCAACCTCGGTGCCGACAACGATGTTCTCCGGTTCACCGACCAGCGTGGCAACGCCGCCGATGGCCGTGCCGATGGCGCCGTGCATCAGCAGGCTGCGCAGCACCGCGCGGAATTGTTCGAGGTCCTGGCGATGCTTGACGTCGATGTATTCATCGGTCAGTTCGGGGTCGTCATGCACGCTGCGGGTGGAAACGACGCGGTGATAGGCCTCGTAGAAGCCGACCGAAACGGCGATCAGCACCGCCAGGATGGTCAGCGCGTCGAGCACCGCCGAGGCGAGCGAGACGACGCTGATGGTCACCAGATTCATCGCCAGCCGCGATTGGACGCCGAGCAAAATGCGGCTGACCAGCCGGTAGAGCATATCGCGCAGGAAATGCACGCCGGCCACCATGAAAATCACTAGCAGAATTACCGGCAGCCCGTGTTCGATTTCTCGATAGACCGTATGGGTATCGGTCAGCCCGAGCATGACCGCCTGAATGGCCAGCAAGCCGCCGGGCTGCAGCGGGAAGCACTTGAGCGCCATGGTCAGGGTAAGGATGAACTCGGCGAGGATGAGCCATCCCGTCACCTGCGGACCGAGCGTGTAGTTGGCGACGACATTCAAAACCAGCGCGGCCGCGACGGCGATCTTGTACCAGCGGGGCGTATGCCCGAGAAAACTGCGGGCAAAAATCCGGAACATGCCGGCTTCTTTCATTACTGCTGCCATGAAGACCTCTTGGAAGTGGCTTGAGCTAAGGCGCTAGTCGCAATCGCCGATGGAGGACGACCGGCAGACCCGGCCATCCGTCCAGATCGCCCGCGACAAATGCGCATCGTTGAATCGGCTGCGCTGAAGCGATGCACCGGTGAGATCGGCATGCTTCAGGTTGGAGTAATTGAGAAACGCGCCGTCGAGATGGACACCGCGCAGGTCCGAATGTTGCAGATCGGCATTCGTCAGCTGCGCCCGGGTCAGGTCTGCGCCGCGCAAGCTGGCATGCGAGAGATCGGCGCTTTCGAGATGCGCCTTGTGCAGCTTCGCGCCGGCAAGACGCGCCCGCAAAAGAGAGGCCTCCGAGAGATTGGCGCCTTGCAGGTCGGCGCCTTCGAGATTCGCTTCGCCGAGGTCGCTGCCGACCAGCCGGGCATTGCGCAGCGTGGCCCCGCGCAAATCCGCGCCGTGGAGTCGCGCGCCGGCGAGATTGGCGCCGGTGAGGTTGGCGTTGCGCAGATCCGCGCCGGTGAGATCGGCTTTGCCCCAATTCACGTTCTTGAGAACGGCGCCCGCGCATTTGGCGGCGGGCTGCGGGCTGCATTGGGCAGATGCGTGCGCCGAGCCTAAAGCGGCAAGGAGCAGGATGCCCAGCCGCAAAAATCGGTCAGGTCGTGGGGACAGGCGGTTGTTCATGATTGCACTCGGGCAAGGTTCGGTTGACGAGCCAAGCTTAGGCAAAAAT
>JAPUEC010000153.1:1953-9347 GCA_027492775.1 Rhodocyclaceae bacterium | reverse complement strand
GCCGCTCGGAGTCCGACTGGCTGGTCGGCATCAACGGCACCCGGGCCATGACCGCCTTCAATTCCAAAACCGGCGGCTTTCATCTCACCACCGTTGGGCGGGTGCAGACGCCGACGCTGGCGATCGTCGTCGAGCGCGAAAAGAAAATCCGCGAATTCAAAGCCCGCCCCTATTGGGAAGTGGAAGCGCTGTTCGGCGCGAAGGCGGGCGAGTATTCCGGCAAGTGGTTTGATGAAGGCTTCAAGGGCAAGGCCGACGATGAGCATGCCCGCGCCGATCGCATCTGGGACGAAGCGCGCGCCGAGGCCATTCGCGCTGCCTGTGCCGGGAAAATCGGCGAGGTCACGGAAGAAGCGAAGCCGGAAACACGGCTATCTCCCCTGCTCTTCGACCTGACCAGTCTGCAACGCGAGGCCAACGGCCGCTTCGGTTTTTCTGCCAAGACCACGCTTTCTCTGGCTCAGGCGCTCTACGAAAAGCACAAGGTCCTGACCTACCCGCGAACCGATTCACGCTGCCTGCCCGAAGATTACATCGACACCGTCAAGGGAACGCTCACCATGCTCACCGGCGAGGGTGCCGGCAAGGGCCATGACGAAGTACTGCTGGCCCGATATGCGCCATTTGCGCACCAGATCATGGCGCGCAAATGGGTGCTACCGAACAAGCGCATCTTCAACAACGCCAAGGTAAGCGATCACTTCGCGATCATCCCGACGACTCAGCCGCCGAAGCATTTGAACGAACTTGAGCAGAAGCTCTACGATTTCGTCGTCAAACGCTTCCTATCGGTCTTCTTCCCGGCGGCGGAATATCTGGTCACCACCCGCATCACCCGCGTCGAGACGTACCCCTTCAAGACCGAGGGCAAGGTACTGGTCAATCCGGGATGGCTTGCCATCTACGGCAAGGAAAACCAGGAAGGCGACGCCGGGAATCTGGTGGCGGTGGACGCGAAAGAGAAGGTCAAAGTCGCCGAAGTTGCCACCAAGGCGGTGGAAACGCGGCCACCACCGCGCTATTCGGAAGCAACCCTGCTTTCCGCCATGGAAGGCGCGGGCAAGATGGTCGACGACGAGGAACTGCGCGCCGTCATGGCCGGCCGCGGACTCGGTACCCCGGCCACACGCGCGCAGATCATCGAGAACCTGATCGGCGAGCAATACATGGTGCGCGAGGGTCGCGAGTTGATTCCGACCGCCAAGGCCTTCTCGCTCATGACCCTGCTGAACGGGCTTAACGTCAATGAACTCACGCACCCGGAATTGACCGGCGAATGGGAGTGGAAACTCGCCCGAATCGAGAAAGGCGAATTGACGCGTGAGGAGTTCATGCGGGAAATCGCCGAAATGACCCGCCGTATCGTCGAGCGGGCCAAGACCTACGACAGCGATACCATCCCGGGCGATTTCGGTTTGCTCAAGACGCCCTGCCCGGCCTGCGGCGGCCTGATGCGTGAAACTTACAAAAAATTCCAATGCAGCGACTGCTCGTTCTCATTGTGGAAGATCGTTGCCGGCCGTCAGTTCGAACCGGCCGAGATCGAGACCCTGATTTCAGAGCGTGCCGTCGGACCGCTGAACGGGTTCCGCAACAAGATGGGGCGCCCCTTTGCAGCCGCCATCAAGCTCAATGACAAGAACGAGCCGGAATTCGATTTCGGCCAAAGCAGTAGCGATGACGGCGACGCCGAAACCATCGATTTTTCCGAGCAGGAAACGCTGGGCAAATGTCCCAAATGCGCCAGCGGCGTTTTTGAACACGGCAACGCCTATGTTTGCGAAAAGGCGGTCGGCACCGCCAAGACCTGTGACTTCCGTTCCGGCAAGATCATTCTGCAGCAGCCGATCGAACGCGCCCAGATGCAAAAACTGTTGGATACCGGTAGAACCGATCTGTTGAAGGAATTCATCTCTTCGCGGACGCGTCGCAAATTCTCCGCCTTCCTCGTGATTGGACCAGAAGGAAAGGTGGGATTTGAATTCGAGAAAAAGGCTCCGAAGAAAACGCCAGCCGCTAAAAAAAGCGCCGAGTAGCGGCTCTCAGTTGAGATTTAAGCCTGCGGGCGATCAACAGGTTTCACGTGAAACTTAGACGGGGCGGGCTCCAGGCAGTTGGCAGGCCTGGATAGCGGCAGCCACAGCATCGATCGCCTGCGGACGCGGAAAGGTCACACGCCAGACCAATCCAATTCTGCGCACCGGCGCGTCCCCGGAAAATGGTACGACCGCAACCAATCCTTGTGCCGACAGCGGGTCGGCCGCGGTGCTTGGCATCACCGCCACGCCAGCGCCGCTGGCCACCATATGACGGATGGTCTCCAGCGAACTTCCTTCCATCGAAGCGCCACCATCGCCCGAAGCAAGCCTGGGGCAGGCTTCCAGAACCTGATCGCGGAAGCAGTTGCCCTGCCCAAGCAGCAGGAGATTCTGGCTTTCAAGTTCGTCGGCACCAATGCTTTGACGCTCCGCCCATGGGTGCGCGGCCGGCACTACCACCCGAAAAGGCTCGGTATAAGCGGCGCGCGCAACCAGCCCCGGCTCCTGGAAGGGCAAGGCGATGACGATAACGTCCAGTTCGCCCGCCTTGAGCGCGGGAATCAGATTGGCGGTGAAGTCCTCCTTAAGGAAGAGCGGCATCGACGGCGCTTCCTTGTGCAAGGCGGGGATGAATTGCGGCAGAAGATAAGGCGCGACGGTGTAGATGACGCCGAGACGCAGGGGTCCCGACAAGGGGTCGCGGCCCTCCCCGGCGATCTCCTCCAACTTCACCGCTTCTTCGAGCACCCGCTTGGCTTGGACCAGGATGCGCTCTCCCACCGAGGTAATCTTGACCTCGGCGGCGTTGCGCTCGAACAAGGCAACGCCCAATTGCCCCTCGACCTTCTTGATCGCCACCGACAGGGTGGGCTGGCTGACGTGGCAGCTCTCGGCCGCCCGGCCAAAGTGGCGCTCTCGTGCCAGCGCCACGAAGTAACGCATTTCGGTCAGCGTCATTTCTCCACCCGCAAGCTTTCCAGTTCGGCCGGTTGGAGCCAGCGCCACTGTCCAGGCGCCAGCCCTTCGGACAGGGTAACGCCGCCAACCACTTCCCGATGCAGCGCTTCCACTCGATTGCCCGCTGCCGCGATCATGCGCTTGACCTGATGATATTTACCTTCGGTGACGGTCAGGCGCAAGGTCCGCTCGTCGACCAGCGCGCATGCCGCCGCACAGATGAGATCGCGCTCATCGTGCAGCAGCACGCCTTTCAGCAGGAATTCGACCAACGCCGCATCGCCCGCGTGCTTGAGGGTCACACGATAAGTTTTCGGCACATGGTGGCGGGGCGAGGTCAGGATGTGATTGAGCTGGCCGTCGTCGCTGAAAAGCAGCAGCCCGGTGGTGTCTTCGTCCAACCGGCCGATGCTTTGCACGCCGCGCTCCAAAAGCGGCGGCGGCAACAGCGAATAAACGCTTGGGTGATGGATGGGGCGGCGGGAGCATTCATAACCGGCCGGCTTGTTCAGCATCAGGGTTGCGTTCTCGGCGTAAGGCCAGACTTCACCATCGACGGAAAAAACCAGCCCCGCAGTGGCGAAATCGGCCTGCGGATTCTCGCAAGCGGCGCCGTTGACGGTCACCCTTCCGGTACGAACGAGCGCTCGGCAGGTTTTTCGGCTGCCAAACCCGTGGTGATGGAGAAGTCGTTCCAGTTCCATGCGGCGATGCTATCACGCAGCTGCGCGACGCCAAGTGGGTCCAGCGGCTAAAATGGCACCATGCGCTTCGAACACCTGATCGAGATCAACGACCCGACCAATCCGCTTATCCCGACACTTACCCGGGCCGAGCTGTGGCGTGGATTGATGTACCGGGTCGAGAATCCTGTTCCCTTTCTCCCGGGCCTCGAGGCCTGCACCATCCTTGAACGCGGGCCGGCGAGTGTGCGGCGCGAATTGCGCTTCGGCAACGCCGTAATTCACGACGCAGTGGATTTCGAGGAGGAGGAGCGGGTGCACTTCGTCATCGCGCCATCCGCGGAGCACGCGGGGGGCGAATTGACCATCACCATAGAAGAACCGGCCCGCGAGCATCTCTTTTTGCGATTCGCCTATCACACCACCCTGGCGGAAGGAAAAGATTGGGAAGATGCCGCGTATATCGACTACGTCAAATCGGCCTACCACGCCTCGGACTTAGATTGCGTCCAGCTCATCCGGATGCTGGCGGCTGGCGGTACGCCACAGTGATCATTCGACGCCGAGGCTCGCAAGGTAATCCTCGTAGCCACCGAGATAGTCGACCACACTGCCGTCGCCCTTAACTTCGATGACGCGGGTCGCCAGCGAACTGACGAATTCGCGGTCATGCGAAACGAAGACGAGCGTGCCGGCAAACTTTTCCAATGCCGTGTTCAGCGCCTCGATCGATTCCATGTCGAGGTGATTGGTCGGTTCGTCCATCACCAGCACGTTCGGGCGCATCAGCATCAACTTGCCGAAAAGCATGCGACCCTGTTCACCGCCTGAAATGACCCGCACCGGCTTCTTCACATCATCGCCGGAGAACAGGAGGCGGCCCAGCGTGCCGCGAATGAGCGTTTCGACATCGCCGCCATCGCCTGCGGAAGCGCGCGCATCCTCGGCGATCCAGTCGGTCAACGAGGTCTCGGCGTCGAACATTGCCGCATGGTCCTGGGCGTAATAGCCCGTCTTGGCCTTTTCCGCCCATTTCACCGTGCCGAACGAAGGCGACAGTTCGCCCATCAAGAGCTTGAGGAAGGTCGTCTTGCCCACGCCGTTTTCGCCAATCACCGCCACCTTGTCGCCCGCGTTGAGGGTCAGGGTGAGATTGCTGAAAATCTTTGGCGTGCCGCTTTCGTAGGCAAAGCTCAGGTTCTCGACTTCCACGGCCTGCCGGTGGAGTTTTTCCTTGTCATCATATTCGAAGCGTATCCACGGATATTGGCGCGAGGAAGGCTTTACGTCCTCGGGCTTCAACTTGTCGATCAACTTCATGCGCGAGGTCGCCTGCTTGGCCTTGGATTTGTTGGCGGAGAAGCGGCGGACGAATTCCTGCAATTCGTTGATGCGCTCCTTGGCCTTGGCGTTGGCGCTGGTCACCCGCGTCCGCGCCTGGGTCGAGGCCTCCATGAAATCGTCGTAGTTGCCCGGATAAACCGTGATCTTGCCGTAATCGAGATCCGCCATGTGGGTACATACCTGGTTCAGAAAGTGGCGGTCGTGCGAAATGATCACCATGGTGGCATCACGCGCATTCAGTACGTCTTCCAGCCAACGGATGGTGTTGATGTCGAGATTGTTGGTCGGCTCGTCGAGCAGCAAGATGTCCGGATTGGCGAAAAGCGCCTGGCAAAGCAGCACGCGCAGCTTCCAGCCCGGGGCCACCTCGCGCATGGGGCCGTTGTGCTTGTCAATGGGAATGCCGACCCCCAGGAGCAGTTCGCCGGCCCGCGACTCGGCGGTGTAGCCGTCGTACTCGGCAAAGCGGCTCTCCAGTTCGGCCGCGTGCATGTAATCGTCCTCGGTCGCTTCCGGGTTGGCGTAGATGGCATCCTTTTCCGCCATGCATGCCCACATTTCGCTGTGCCCCATCATCACCACGTCGAGCACGCGCAGGTCCTCGTAGCCGAACTGGTCCTGACGCAGATAGGCCATGCGTTCGTGCTGATCCTTGGAGACGTTGCCGGCCGAAGGTTCGAGCTGGCCGCAGAGGATCTTCATGAAGGTCGACTTACCCGCGCCATTGGCGCCGATCAGGCCGTAGCGGAAGCCTTCGCCGAACTTGACGTTGACGTTCTCGAACAGGGGCTTGGCCCCGAATTGCATGGTGATATTGGCAGCGACGAGCACGGCTATTCCTGGAGAAATTCTTGAAAACGCGCGATTTTACCCGCTTTGCCCCCTCCTCGCCGGAGGAATGGTCCGCTTGTCCGTCAACGCACGCAGCCCGCATCTTTTCCGGTTTCATGGCGCTGGTTGGCTGTGCGCTCGATTTGGTTCGAGCGGCTGATAGGTCGCAGATCCTGGCGGACGCGGGAAAAGCAACGTCTGCGCGCGCCGCAACCAATCTCCTTTCGGCAGCATCCGCCCCCTCTGCCGGCCTGCTAGAATAAATATCCGCACATCATTGGACGGCGCCATGAACACCTACATCGATCGAGACATCAATGAACGTGAAGCGTTTTATGCCTCCGGCTGGCTCGCGCTGCTCATCTGGCTCGTTGCCGCCGGCTGGGTGGCCTGGACCGCGCTCATCGACCTGAGTAACCCAAGCGGCCCGCCGCTGCGCCTTATCATCGGCGCTCCCATCCTCCTGTTCTTGACCAAGGGATTCGTCATCCTGCAACCCAACATCGCTGCCGTCCTCACCTTCTTCGGGCGCTACGCCGGCACCATCCGCGAAGACGGATTCTTCTGGTACAACCCCTTCTGCGTGCGCCTGCGGGTATCCCTGCGGGTGGCCAATCTCAATACGCCGACGCTCAAAGTCAACGACAAGGCCGGCAATCCGATCGAGGTCGCCGCCGTCATCGCCTGGCGCGTTGCGGATACTGCCAAGGCCGCGTTCGAGGTGGAAGACTACGCCGCCTACATCCACATCCAATCCGAATCTGCCCTGCGCGCCGTCGCCAGCACGCGCTACTACGACGGCGACACCAGCGGCCAGCATTCGCTGCGGGGCGATCTCGAAACCGTTGCCCAGCTGCTGACCGATACCATTCAGGAGCACGTTGCCCTAGCCGGCCTGGAAGTCGTCGAAGGCAAGATCGCCCACCTCGCCTACGCTTCGGAGATCGCCAGCGCCATGCTGCGCCGGCAGCAGGCGGAAGCCATCATCGCCGCACGTCAGCGCATTGTCGAAGGCGCGGTCGGGATGGTGAAGGACGCGCTGGAAGGCCTGCAACAGGCCGGCGTCGTCACCCTCAACGACGCGGATCGCGTGCGCCTCGTCACCAACCTGCTCACCGTCCTCGTTTCGGAATCCGAAACGCAACCGGTGTTGTCGGTGCGAGATTAAGGACTCGATCGATTGCGATTTTCCGGCTGGCCGCTTCCGGGTGGCAGGCCGTAAGCGCGGGCGGCCATCGATTTTGCTGTCCGCGACTATAATCCCGGCTCCTTCACTGGTTTCGCCGCGACGCGGCTTTTCGATTCAACCGGATCATTTTGCCTTGAACCCCAAAGACGTTGCCAACTTGGGCCAGGTTTTCACGCCACCGGCGGTGGTGGAAGCGATGCTCAAGCTCAAACGGCGGCAGGGCCGCGTGCTTGAGCCATCGGCGGGCGCCGGCGCTTTCTCGAGCCGCTTGCCCGGCTGCGTCGCCATCGAGGCGGATGCTCGGCATGCGCCGGCCGGTACGCTGGTCGCTGATTTCTTCGCTTATCCAGA
>JAPUEC010000153.1:0-1943 GCA_027492775.1 Rhodocyclaceae bacterium | reverse complement strand
GGCGAGCGCTTCTTTACTGTGATCGGCAACCCGCCTTACGTGCGCTGCCAGGATATCCAGCCCGAAACCGCGGCTCTCCTCGATTCCCGTCTCTTCGACCGGCGTTCCAACCTCTATTTGTTTTTTATCGAAAAGTCGGTCCGCCACCTTGAACCCGGCGGCGAGCTGATCTTCATCACTCCCCGCGATTTCCTCAAGACCACCTCGGCGGTCCGGCTCAATCGCTGGCTGTACGAACAGGGCACGATCACCGACGCCATCGAACTCGGTGACGCCCGCGTCTTCGACGGCGCGGTGCCGAACTGCCTGATCTGGCGCTTCGAAAAGGGCGATTTCTCGCGCCGCACCCGCTACGCGGAGTTGGGCGATGCCGCAACGCTCGAGCAGGCGCTGGCCAACGTAGCTTGGACTGAGCGGCATTTCACCGAAGTGTGCGGTCACATTGTCTTCGCTTCCGATCATCACTCTCTTCGCGTCGGCGATATCTTCACCGTCAAGGTCGGCGCCGTATCTGGGGCCGATGACCTTTACGCCGCCGTGCCGGGCAATCGTGAATTCGTCTGCTCCAAGACCGCCACCACTGGGCAGACCCGGCGCATGCTGTGGCAGGCGCCGGGCTCCACAGCCCCCGATCCCGCCCTCTTGCCGCACAAGCAACGCCTGATCGCTCGCCGCATCCGGCCCTACGATGAAAGCAATTGGTGGCAGTGGGGACGCGGCTACCCGGAGACCGATGCGCCGCGCATTTATGTGAATGGGCGCACGCGGCGCGTCAAACCGTTTTTCCTGCATCCTTGCCTGAACTATGATGGAGCGGTCCTCGCCCTTTTCCCGCATGACCGCGAGGCCAAGCTCGAAGCGCTGTGCGCCGCTCTGAACGCCGTCGATTGGACGGAACTCGGCTTCGTCTGTGACGGTCGTTTCATCTTCACCCAGCGCAGCCTGGAAAATGCGCCCCTGCCGGCCGGTTTCGCGACGACCGGATGCCATTCCGGGCAACAGACGGTTCAAGGCACGGCAGGTTTGAAATCGAATAAGATGCTCGTTTAAAAGAAAAGTGATCGCATGGTTCCCCACCTCACCACCGCCCTGACCGGCCCGCTTGTCGAGCTGGAACAAAGCTTCCTGAACAACAGCACGGCCATCGAGCATTGGTTGAGAAGCCAGTGGCTGGAGCACACGCCGCCTTTCTATTCCTCGTGCGACCTGCGCAACTCCGGCTTCAAGCTGGCGCCGGTCGATACCAATCTATTCCCCGGCGGTTTCAACAATCTCAACCCCGCCTTTTTGCCGCTCTGCGTCCAGGCGGCAATGAGCGCCATCGAGAAATTCTGCCCGGAAGCGCGAAACGTCCTGCTCATCCCGGAAAACCACACGCGCAACCAGTTCTACCTGCAAAACGTCGCCACCCTGGCCAACATCCTGCGCCTGACCGGCCTGAACGTCCGCATCGGATCGATGTTGCCGGACCTTGCCGGCCCGACGAAAATCGATCTGCCCAATGGCGACGCCCTGCTGCTCGAGCCGCTCAAGCGCACCGGGTCGCAATTGGGCGTGGAAGGTTTCAATCCCTGCGCCATCCTGCTCAACAACGACCTTTCCGCCGGCATTCCTGAAATCCTTCGCGGTCTCGACGAACAATACGTTCTGCCGCCGCTGCACGCCGCCTGGGCGGTCCGGCGAAAATCAAATCACTTCGCCGCCTACGATCAGGTCGCCAACGACTTCGCCCGCCACATCGGCATCGACCCCTGGCGCATCAATCCGGCTTTTTCCGTTTGCCGCAGCGTCGATTTCCAGGGGCGCCAGGGCGAGGAGTGCCTGCGTTCCAATGTCGACGCCGTCCTGGCGCTGGTGCGCGACAAGTACAAGGAATACGGCATCGACGAGACGCCCTACGTCGTCGTCAAGGCCGATGCCGGCACCTACGGCATGGGCGTCAT
>JAPUEC010000152.1 GCA_027492775.1 Rhodocyclaceae bacterium | reverse complement strand
TAGCACATGGTCATTTCGTGAAGCCCTAAGGGCAATTCCGAAAAGGGGGATCGAAGTGGAGACTCGGGTGCACCCGGCGCTTTGGAAAGAAGGCCCTCATGGGGAGGTTAGCGAAGCGCTTTTTCACAAACTGTTCGACGAGGCCGAAACCATGTCGATACAGGGGTATCTTCCCGATGGAACCGTCGTTTACTGGAATCACGCTTCCGAGACGCTCTACGGGTACACGGCGGAGGAAGCCCTCGGCGCCAACCTGCTGGACCTAATCATCCCACCCATGATGCGTTCCGCCGTGGCGGCGGAAGTGCAGGAGATGTTCGCATCTGGCCGGGCGCTGCCGCCTAGCCGACTCTATCTCCAGCACCGCGACGGGCACATGGTCCCCGTCTATTCCAGTCATACGATCGTCACCCCGCCAGGGGAATCGCCCATCCTCTTCTGCATGGATACGGACATGAGCGCCCTCGATCGGGCGGAAGCAGAATTGCGCGTCGCCGCCACTGCGTTCGAATCGCAGCAGGGCATGGTAATTACCGATCCCGAAGGCGTCATCCTGCGGGTGAACCGCGCCTTCAGCCATCTGACCGGCTACTCGGCTGCTGAGGTCGTTGGCAAGACGCCATACGCGCTTTTTTCCGCCGACCATCCGCCAAAGTTTTACGAAGCGATCATGCAAAGCTTGCGCGAGACAGGCTACTGGCAAGGCGAGATACTGGGACGACACAAGAACGGCGAAGTCCGCGAAGACTGGGTCACCATCGCTGCGGTCAAGGATCATCAAGGCCAGGTCACCCATTACGTCGGAACTCACACCGACATCACCCAGCAGAAGCAGGCCGAGGCCAAGATCATCCATCTCGCCTTCTACGATCCGCTCACCCAGCTACCCAACCGGCGTCTCCTGCTCGACCGTCTGAAACAGGCGGTAGCGGCCACTCAACGCAACGAGAGCGCTGGCGCCCTGCTCTTCATCGACCTGGATAATTTCAAGACGCTCAACGACACGCTCGGTCATGACATCGGCGACCAGTTGTTGCAACAGGTCGCCGAACGGCTGAAGCTCACGGTGCGCGAAAAGGACACCGTGGCCCGCTTGGGCGGCGACGAATTCGTGGTCATGCTGGAGGACTTGAGTTCGAACCTGCAGGAGGCGGCGACCCAGGCCGAGGCGGTCGGCGGAAAAATCCTCGCTTCGCTGGGTCGTCTTCATATCCTCGCCGGGCGCGAATACCTGGGTGGCGTCAGCATCGGGATCACGCTTTTCGCTACCGGCGAAAGTAGCGCCGAGGATTTGATGAAACAGGCCGACCTCGCCATGTACCAAGCGAAGGCCGAAGGCCGCAACACCCTGCGTTTCTTCGACCCAGAAATGCAGGCGGCGGTCAGCCTGCGGGCGGCCTTGCTGAACGGTCTGCGTGAAGGCCTGCACCAGCAGCAATTCCAGCTTTTCTACCAGGCGCAAGTCGATCGCGAAGGCAACGTCGTTGGCGCCGAAGCACTGATTCGCTGGGAATGCCCCGGCCGAGGCGTCGTCTCGCCGGCCGATTTCATTCCCATCGCCGAGGAGAGCGGCCTGATCCTGCCCATGGGCCTTTGGGTGCTCGAAACCGCCTGCGCCCAACTGGCCTCGTGGGCAGAGCAACCGCTGAACATGCGGCTGACGCTCGCCGTCAACGTCAGCGCCTACCAGTTCAGCCGCAGCGACTTTGTCGATCAGGTGCTTGAAGTGCTCGCTAAAACCGGCGCCAATCCGCAGCGCCTGAAACTGGAATTGACGGAAAGTCTGCTGGTGAACGAAGTCGACGACGTCATCGCCAAGATGTCGGCGCTGAAGCGGCTGGGCGTCAGCTTCGCGCTCGACGACTTCGGCACCGGGTATTCATCGCTTTCCTACCTGCGGCGGCTGCCGCTGGACCAGATCAAGATCGACCAGTCCTTCGTGCGCGACCTGCTGGTGGATGCGAACAGCACCGCCATCGCCCAAACCATCATCCTGCTCAGCCAGACCATGGGCTTCGCCGTCATCGCCGAAGGGGTTGAAACCGAAGCCCAGCGGGACCTCTTGGCTGAACTGGGGTGCAACACCTACCAGGGTTACCTGTTCAGCCGACCGCTGCGGCTGAGTGAATTCCAGCGGCTGGTGAGATGAGCGGTTCAGGCGGCGACTAAACGCGAAATTGGCGATGTCTTCGGCGCTCGGCCTTACCCACGACTCGCAACCCACTCAGCGGGAAACCATTTCCTCGATGGCGCGCACGGTTCGTTCGATGCCACTGTCCTGCCGCATGCGCCCGCCCAAATCCGCCGCGCGCCGTCGCACTTCCGGACGTTCGGCAAATGCAATCATCTCCGCCAGCGCACCCGCATGAATGCGGGTGTGAGAAAGCGCCGGCGGTGCGACGCCAATACCTTCGAGGCGCTTGGCCCAGAAAAACTGATCGGCCGCGAAAGGGATAACAATCGAGGGCACGCCGGCGCGGCAGGCGGTGTGGGTGGTGCCGGCCCCACCGTGGTGGATGACCATCGCCACACGGGGAAACAACCAATCGTGCGGCGTCGGCCCGACGACGGCAAAGTTTTCCGGCAGTCCAGCCGGGTCGATTCCGCTCCAGCCCGGGTAGAACAAAACCCGCCGACCGGCGGTGGCTGCAATGATGGTCGAAAGCAGCGCGCTCTTGTTGAACCCGGCCATGCTGCCGAAGCCGATGTAAATGGGCGGTTCGCCCGCATCGAGAAAGCCGCTGAGCGCTTCCGGCGGCGTCCACTCCGGGTCCATGGCATGCCATTCGCCGCAGATGCGCCATATTTCCGGCCAATCGCGAGGCTGCGGTACCAGATGACTGGAGATGCCATACAGCGGCGGATATTGCTGCCACATGTCTTTGCGCGGCGCCTGTTGGCAGACTTCGCGCCGCGCTTCGTTGAGCTTCTTTTTGAACAACTGCCAGAGCAGCGCGTTCACCGCCCGGTGGCTGAAGCGGTTCGCCCAATTCGGCAACCAGTGGGCATGCACGAACGGCGAGGGAAATTCGCAAGTCGGAGAAATGGGAAAAAGCCCCAGGCCAATGGCGGGCACGTTCAGTTTCTCGCCCACCGATAAGCCCAAATAGCTCGCAAGTCCGGAGAACAGCACGGCGTCGGAGTCGGCGGCGTCCTCAATCACGGTCTTCATCCACGCCGCCGTGTTCTCGTTGGCGATGCGGGCAACCGCCTTGGCCACCTCGGTAACGTCACCGCCCTCCTTCATCAGCTTGGACATGGCGCCATCCGGCCCGATCGAAGCTTTCATGTCGCCGGCAAGGGCGGTAGCCGGCACCTGCTGCTCCACGGCGCAGGGCAAGGTCGAACGATCGGCGAACAGATGCACCGAATGTTCCGCCGCAATCAAGCCGCGACAAAGCGCGGCAAGCGGACGCGTATCGCCCTCGGTGCCATAGGTAACGACGGTAAATTTCACGGTGTGCCCTCGATCTTGATTCCGGTTTTTCGTTGCGGAGGCGCCAGGCGAGCCGCCTCGATTGCGTCCGGATTATGACGCAGCATGGGCCTGAATGTCGTTTACCCGCCGCTGGACATGCCGGGACTGGCGCTAATCGACGCTTACCTCATGCTTGGGCGGAACGGAGAGAATTTTCGCCAACCCTTGGGTGGAAAACTTCGCTGACGTACACTCGAAGCATCTCTGGAAAATCTTCCATCTCCATGCTGCGCTTATCGTTTCTGCTTGGCTTTTTTATGCTCTCGGCCCAGGCCGCCGAGGTTCGAGTCGCCGTCGCCGCCAACTTCACGGCGCCGATGAAGCAAATCGCCGCGGATTTCGAGCGCGAAACCGGGCATAGAGTCCTGTTGTCGTTTGGCGCCACCGGAAAGTTCTATGCGCAAATCAACCATGGCGCGCCTTTCGAGGTCGTGCTCGCGGCGGACGATGAAACGCCTCTGCGCATGGAGAAAGAAGGACTGGTCGTTCCCGGCAGCCGCTTTACTTACGCCCTCGGTCGGCTGGCCTTGTGGTCGCCCAAGGAAGGCTTCGTGGATGCGACCGGTAGCGTGTTGAAAACAACCCGATTCAAACATCTTGCCATCGCCAATTCCAAGACCGCGCCCTATGGCAGGGCGGCCATCGAAGTCATGGAAGGCCTTGGAGTCGCTTCGCAATTGCAGGCCAAGCTGGTGCAGGGCGAAAGCATCGCCCAAACCTATCAGTTCGTATCCACCGGCAACGCTGAACTGGGCTTCGTCGCCCTATCCCAGATCATGAAGGACGGCCGGCTAGGATCAGGATCGGCCTGGATCATTCCCGCCCGGTTGCACGCCCCGCTGCGCCAGGACGCCGCGCTATTGACGCGTGGCCGCGGTAATCCGGCTGCACTATCTTTGCTTTCCTACCTCAAAAGCAAACCGGCGCAGAGGGTGATCCGCGGTTTTGGTTACGAGTTGTAGCCATGGCGCGGCAAAAAGCAAAAAACCCGCATAGCCTTAAGCTGAGCGGGTTTTGAAAGCGTTCTGGCGGAGAGGGCGGGATTCGAACCCGCGTTAGGATATTATCCTAAACACGCTTTCCAGGCGTGCGACTTAAACCACTCATCCACCTCTCCGCGGAAGCGCGGCATTGTAGCAGAAGCCCACAGCCGTTCAAAGCAGATTTCCGGTTGCAAGGAAGGCGCTCGGAAATTCAGTTTTCGCGCCCCAGCCAGCGGCGGGTCGGCTCGATTTCACGCAGCTTTTTCGGCGTGTCGATACCGCGCCGGGTGGCTTCCACTTCCACCGCCAGCAGGAGACGGCCGACGGCGAGCGAATCGGAAAGCGCTTCCTGTCGCCCAGGGAGATTGATGTCAAAGTGGTGCAGCCAGTCATCGAGCGTCATGCGGCCGTGTGTGGCGCTACTGAACAACTCAGGCAACACCCAGGCAAGGTCGATCCAGGGCGGCGAGAAGTCGAGGCCGAGATGTTCTTCGAAGGCGCGCCGCAGGAAGGCATCGACGAACGCCGCCTGGTAGGTGACCAGCGGCGCTTTGCCAAGATAGAGCAGCAAGCCGACCAGGTGGCGGGCAATCGCATCGTGACCGGCGGCACCTTTAGGCGGGAGATCGAATGCCAGCACATCGTCGCCCAGCGCGCCCTGGTGAACACCCACCGCGGCGATGCCGAGGAGCGCGTCGGTCCCAGGACGCAAGCCCGCGGTCGCGACATCGACCGAGACATAGCGCGTGAAGAAGTGAGGCTTGCTCTCGTCCTCCGGCGGCAAGGCCTGCCAGTTTTCCAATGCCGCGCGGACGTCTGCCGGCAAGCTCACCGGTTTCATTCCCATTAAATTGCGCATCTTAACGAAAGCATTCATACCCTACCCCGTCTGATAATCGAGTTTCAGGCGCAGTTGTAGTTTTTTCGCCTGACGAAAGGACTCTTTGAGTATGCGTCGGTCAAGTTCGTTCAATTCGTCCGGCGCCACGAGGTTGGTGGGCGCCGCTTCCGGCCTTTGCAGGCGTTGCATCTGGATGAAGTTGAAGGCCTCGATGGCGGCCTCGATCTCCTCCGAACGCGCATTCAGACGATTGGCAGAGAAGCGCAGCCGCTGGGCAGTATTGGTGGTGCGCACGCCGGTGGCCAGCGCCAGGATGCGGGCGGCATCGACGGGAAAGCGCGCGATCACGTCGTCGAGCACCCGTCCGACGAAGACGAAGATGCGGGCACCGTATTTCTTGAGATCGATCATGCCCGGATGCTCGGGCTCGAGATCGGTGCGGAAGTCGCGGAAGGTCGCCAGCGGCGGCTCGACCTGAAGCGCGTTCATGACCATGGCCTTGAGGAAGAGCGGCGTGGTGGTCGTGAGTTGCAAAAGGTGGCGACGCAGGCGCTCGGCCAATTCCGTGCGACCGTAGAGCGGGCGGAAATCGAAGAATATGGCGGCGTTGAGCAGCGCCGCCGGTTCCGGGCTGCGGACCCAGGTGGTGAAGCGCTCTTCCCACTCCTCGACGGTCAGGCACCATTCCATATTGCCGGCCATGATATTGCCCTTGCAGAGCGGGAAGCCGACGCGGTCGAGATCGGCATTCACGTCGGCGGCGAAACCGGTCAGCCGCAGCTTCAACTGGTCGCGGTCGCTGAAATCGTCGCAGACGAAAATGATGCCATTATCCTGGTCGGTGCTGAAAGTCTGTTCTCCGCGCCCTTCAGAGCCGAAGGCCAGCCAGCACCAGTCGATGCCGTAAAGGTCGTGGCGTTCTAGATTGAGTTCGAGCACGCGGCACGTCAGCGCATCGTTGAGCGCCGAGATGAACTGGGTCAATTGCGGCGAGGCGATGCCCTGCGCCAGCATGCTGTGCGCCAATTGTCGCACTTCGCCGGCCGTGCGTTGCAGGCTCTCAATATCGCTCGCAGCCTCGATGGATTGGCGGATTTGCCAAGGGCCGCTCTGCTGCAAGGCGAAGAGATCGCGCTCGGAGACGACGCCGGCGACCCGACCCTCGGCATCGCTGACAAACACATGACGGATCTTGCGGGTCGCCATGGCCAGCGTGGCGTCGTGAACGGTGGCATCGTCGCGCAGTACGCAGGGGCGCAACGACATGGCGCCGGCAATGGGTGACTCGAGCGCCAATCCGGGGAGAACAACGCGTTCGAGCAAATCCGAACGGGTGAAGGCGCCCACCGGCCGCGATTCTTCGTCCGTGACCACCATGGCGCCGATGCGCTGGGAAGCCATCAGCGCCAGCGCTTCGCGGATGGGCGTCTCGGGTGCGACGGTGACGGGCGGGCGCAGGCAAACGGTCGACAGCGGCGCATGCAGCAGGCGCTGCTCGCTGCCATGGCGTGCGGCGATGGTCTCCAATCCATGGCGAGCGCGGGTCAACAGGCCGGCGAGGTGTCGCGTGCAGTACTCGCCGAATTCCGGACTGATGGCCAGCAGCCCGCGAAAATCGTCCGCCGTCAGGCGGTAGCAGAAGCAATCTTCAGTGGCGGTGTAGCTGGCATCGGTCGCCAGCCCCGCGGCCAGGGCACTGATAGGAAAGCAGGCGCCGGGTTCGAGCTCAGAGCCAGGATATTCCGGCGCGCGGCGGCGTACCTTGCCCCGCTCCAAAATGTAGAAATATCCCGCGGTGCCCGACTGCTGCGTCAGGATGTCCGTCTGCAGCGGAAAAAAGACCTGTTCGGCGCGGCTGGCGATAAAGCCGATGGCCTTCTGCGAAAACAGGTTGAATGGCGGGTAGCGCACGATGATCTGGCCGATCAGTCCAGCCATCCGGGTTCGACCGAGTTCGCGCATGGCCGTGTCTGCGGTTTCCTGGAGCCGGTTTTCTGTCGTCATCATCAGTATTCGATCCTCGCCAAATAGGTCTGCCGTGACGTTTCCAATGCCTGCCGCAAGGTGACGATGCGCTTTTCCTTGAGGAGCGGCAAGAGCTTCAAAAAGATTTCCCCGGTCGCCAACGCGTCTTCCAAGGCCCGATGGCGCACGTCGATGCGCACGCCGAGACGTTCGGCGATGGCTTCGAGGCGATGCGACGCCTGATGCGGATGCAACACCGCCGAAAGCAGCAGCGTATCCAGCACCGGCTGGTTGAACGCGATCTCCAGCCCCGGCGCCTTGAGGCCGAGGAAGCGCATATCGAAAGCGACGTTGTGACCGACCAGCACCGTGCCGGCGACGAAGCGGTGAAATGCCGGTAGCACCGTCTCGATGCCGGGGCAGCCTTCGAGCATGGCGTTGTCGATGCCGTGGATGGCCTGGCTTTCCGGCCGCACCGCACGGCGTGGGTCGACCAGATGATCGAAAACCTCCTGCCGCAGCAGCCGACCATTCACCATGCGAACGGCGCCGATCTGGATGATTTCGTCGGACTGCGGATCGAGGCCGGTAGTTTCCGTATCGAAGATGGTGTAGGTCAATTCGGCCAGCGGCCGATCCAGATCGACGCCCGGATCGCGGTGCTCGAACAGATCGAAATCGTAGTATTCCGGGCGCCCGGCGATGGCGGGCGGGGCGCTCGCCGGCTCCGGCGTGGTCAGCGGCAGCATGAAGCGGAAGCAGGCCTCGGCCGCCGCCTTCTCACGCTGGCACCAGAATTCCCCGCCATGGCGCTCGATGACTTCGCGCAGGGTGAGCGGCGTGCGCTCCCCGCCCGCCTGCATCGCCTCCAGCTCCCAGGCGTAGAAGGTCTCGGGCGAAACGTTGGAGCCCATCCAGACCAGATCCAGGCAGGCAAATCGCCCGTTGACGCCGAGCCGGAAGCGCAGTTCACGGATGCCGTAATGCTCCTTCAGCCGCTCGGCGACGAAGGCGATGGCGAACACCAGCGCATAGCTGTCGACGCGGATCCACAGCGTGTCATCCACGGCGTCGATTCGCGCCGGCAATCCCACCCTGTCGCTCACCCGGCGCGCCGCCGCGGTGACGATATCGACACCCAGCGCGTCCTCCAGCGGCCAGCGCGTCTTGAGCGCGTCGGAGAAGCGGTCGAGGGTACGATCGAGACGTTGGCCCATGCCCGCCGCCTCGTCGGCGATGATACGGACAAAGCGCTCGCGCTGCCCCGCTTCCATCTCCGGATAATCGACCAGGTTGGCGGCCGCGGCGCGGATGGCGCCCAACCCGCCGCGCGTGCCTTCGGTCAGGTCGTGGATGAGCTGGTCGCGCGCCGCTTCCTCTTCCATGCTGCGGGTGATGTCCTCCATGCTCAGGACGTAGCCCGAGAGATTCGCTTCGGCGCCGACCACCGGCACCAGCTGGACGCGCAGCAATTGTCCACCCCGCGTGGCGGCGACGAAGCTGGCGAGCGCGCTCTTGCCGGCATTGCGCCGTTGCCAGGCAACGCCGAGGGCATGATCGATCTGGTTGTGTTCGAGGATGTCGAAAATGGAGCGCCCCAGACCCACGAGGGCCTCGCCGCCCGCATCGCCAGGCGCAGCGGCACGAAACTGGCTGCGGGCGCGGTGGTTGTAGAGCAGGATCAGGCCATCCGGATTGCACACCACGACCGCCATGGCGAGCTCGGACATCAACGCGGCGAGACGATTTTTTTCCGCCTCCAGCGAAGCCTTGGCCTCGGCGATGCGCGCTTCCACCTCTTCGGCACGCTGGTTGCGCTGCGCCGCCAGGTCGTTGGCGGCTTCCGCCAGTTGTCGAACTTCCGGCGGGCCTTCGGGCACTACGCGCAAGTCACGATTGACCAAGAGCATGAGGCGCAGATGTTCCGCCATGCGCAGCAGCCCTTGCACATACTGACGGAAGAGACGGCTCACCACCACCAGGCCGACGGCGAAACCGGCGGCCGTCAGCAAGGCGCCCAGCGGCAGGCGGGGCACCAGGAGCTGGACCAGCAACTCGCGTTCGGGCGCTCGCATATCGA
>JAPUEC010000151.1 GCA_027492775.1 Rhodocyclaceae bacterium | reverse complement strand
TGCCGTGTTCCGGCGGGCAGGCGGCGTAGATGTTGAACAGCGCCGGACGGCGGGCATTCAAGCCGTCGATGTAGCTCTCCAGAAGGTGGTTGATGTGGCCGATGCCGCTCTGGGCAACGTAGGAGGTCCGGTGCGCCATGGCGATCAGGCTCATTTCCTTGCGGATTTCCGATTTGCCGCGCTTGGCGGAACCGTACGGGGCCATGTCGGACACCTGGCTGATGAAGCCCGAGGTACAGGCCTGGCCGCCGGTGTTGGAGTACACCTGGGTGTCGACCACCAGCACCTTGATCGGCATGCCGGACATCATGGCACGCGACAGGTTCTGGAAGCCGATGTCGTACATCGCGCCGTCACCGCCCAGGCTGACGACCGGCGGGCAAAGCAGCCATTCCTGCTCGTTGAAGTCGTTGTAACTGAAGCGGCGGAAGAAGTCGTCGTCACGGCTCGGCACGTAATCGCCGGCCAGCTCCTTCTCGGCCATGCGCACCGCCCGGAAACCTTCCGACATCTTGACCATGTGGCCTTCGAACAGGCCCATCGCCACCGACGGGGAATCCTGGAACAGGTTGTTGGTCCAGGGGAAGGGATACGGATGGTACGGATAGGTGGCTCCCCAGACCGACGTACAGCCGGTGGAGTTGACCATGCCCATATCCGAACGGCCACGCTTGGTCGGACCCTCGACATAACGCCACTTGAGGTCCTTGAGGCGCTCCAGAAGCTGGGCCATGGTGCGGATCCAGGCCTGATCCAGCGGCTGCGATGCCTTGCCGGCGGACAGGTTGGCCGCCAGCGAGGACAGCGTCAGATCGCTATGGCCGGCGGAATCGACGGCCTTGACCACGGCGCCGGTGTCGGAAAGATCGACGGTCGAGGCCAGCTTCATGCGCATGTGCTGTTCGAGTCGGACGA
Source organism: Rhodocyclaceae bacterium (assembly GCA_027492775.1). Taxonomy (GTDB): domain Bacteria; phylum Pseudomonadota; class Gammaproteobacteria; order Burkholderiales; family Rhodocyclaceae; genus UBA1934. The sequence continues at coordinate 8,525 of JAPUEC010000151.1, read as the reverse complement.
TGAGGTCATCCAGCTTCTCGACGAAAGCCTTGACGCGCGGCTGCATGAGGGCGGCCACGGTCGAGGTGAAGAGGTGGATGACCGTCTTTTCGCCGCAGCCGAGGCAGGCACCGTCGCCGCACTTCATGGAGTTGTAGGCGCTCTTGTCGAGCAGCAGGGTTTCCAGCGCACCGATCTTCTCGTCCAGGCTGTCAATGCGCGCGAATTCCTTCGGAGTTGTCGGCAGGTCGAGCCAGAAGTTCCAGTCGTCGCGCAAGGTTTCGATCGACTCTTCGGTCTGGGTGACCATCTTGAGCGCATCGTCCTCGCAGACGTCGATACACAACATGCAACCCTTGCAAGTGTAGGGGTTGATGGTGATGGAGAAGAGGCCGCCGCTGCCCTTTGCCTTCTTTTCCTTCTGCGTCCAGTACGGCTTGGTGGTCGAGAACTGGAAGTCGCCGATGATGGCGGTCAAGGCGGCGAATTCCTCGCCCATCTTGGCGCGATCGGCTTCGTCGGCTTCGGCGATGGTGGCTGCGATGGCCTTGTCGATGAGCGGACGGACGGCAACGCCGTCGCCGTCGATCATGCCGCGCAGCTTCTTCTCGACCGTACGCACGGCGCGACGCAGATAGCGCGTCGGGGCGCCGCCGGTCTCGATGCGGTTGATGGCGGTGCTGAAGACGTCGGCGACATTGCTGACCAGGCCCGGAATGGCAGAGTCGGGACAGACGGTGTAGCAGTTGCCGCAGGCGGTGCAGTTGGCCGCTTCCCAAACCGGATGCTCGAAGCGGATGCCGGTCATGTCGCGGAAGACGCCGGTGGCGACCGGAGTCAGAGCAGCGCCAATGAACGGATCGACCAGGTTGTCGTTGCCCTTGCCGGAGAGGTAGAAGCTGCCGGTCTGTTCCCAGAAACGGTGAATATCGGAGACCAGGCCATCGCCCTCTGGCATTTGCTTGAGCATGATGGGCAAGCCACCGGCCACCTTCTTGACGCCGCCCTTGCGGGTGACGCCGACCTGCTTGTCCTTGATTTCGACCAGTTCGGTGAAACCGCGGCGAACGACGCGCAGGTTGTTGTCCACCACCGCCTTGCCCTTGCCGCCGAACTTGTAAAGCAATTGGGCTTCGATGGCCTTGAACAGCGTCTCTTCGGAAAGATTGGCATTGGCCATGACCGGCGAAGCGGCGAAGAAGGAGCCCTGGAAGCAGTTGCCCTGCATGCGCAGTTGCAGCTCGGGACTGCCGGCTTCTTCACGGGCAATCTGGAAAGCGTCGATGTAGAAGACGCGGATGTCGTTGTCGACAATGAATTTTTGCGCCCAGACCGGGAAGCTGGCCCAGGTTTCCTCGCCCAGGTTGGACTGGATGATGAAGGTGCCGCCTTTCTTCAGGCCCGAGAGCGGGTTTGAGTGGCCGAACACCTGCGGGTCGGGCGAGAGCACCACGTCCACGTAGAGGTATTCGCAATTGACGCGGATGGGTTCCGGCGCGGCCGAGAGGTAATAGGTCGTCGGCTGGCCCTTCTTTTCGGAACCGTACTTCGGGTTGGCCTTGATGTCCCAGCCCAGCAGTTCGAACAGCGTCACCGCCAGGTTCTTGCCGGTGGTGATGGCGCCCCAGCCGCCAACGGAGTGCATACGCACCGTGACTGAGCCCTTAGGCAGCAGGTTGGGGTTCTCGCTGCCGCGAACGCCCAGTTCCTTGATCTTGGGATAGGACTCTTGCAGGCTTTGCTGGTGAATTTCGTCCTTCGGGTTGAGCGGGTCGCGCACGAAATCGATAGAGAGATAGAAGAAGCGGCGTTGCGAGCCATCCTTCAGCATGTTCTCGACGGCGCCGATCAGGGCTTCCGGCTGGGTGTCGCGCGAACCCAGGCCGTAGCAGCCCGAGTAGAGCTGCGGCATTTCGTTGGAGCCGAAAGCCGGGTAGTTCGGGTAGGGACGGCTGCCTTCCGGTGCGGTGCTGTTTTCCACGCACTTGATGAGGGCTGCGCGCACTTCGCGCATCAGCGGCAGGTCTTCGGCCAGCGGCTGGTCGGTACGCTCGAGCACCGCCACGCCCTTCTTGCCGCGCAGGAAAGCGCCGACCAAGTCGCCCGGGAAGGGGCGGTACATGGTGACGTTGACCACGCCAACCTTGAGCTTGCGGGTTTCACGTAGGTAGTCGGCCACGGCTTCAGCCTGAACGATCATGCTGCCCATGCCGAGGATGATGTAGTCGGCATCCTGCGTCTTGTAGCCATTGACGCGGGTGTATTCACGGCCGGTGAGTTCGGCGTATTCCTCGGCGCATTGCTCGAAGATGTCTTCGATGTGATCGAAGAAATAGGGGCGCTGGCCGGCGGTCGCCTGCATGTAGGCATCCTGATTCTGCACCGAGCCTGACATGAGCGGGGTGTCGACGTCCCAGATCGCGGGCACGCGCCGGCGCTTCGGGCCGTAGAGCATTTCCTGGGCAGGCGTCGGGGTGTCGATCAGGTCCTCGGGCTTGCCGAGGAATTCGGCCACCAGTTCACGCTCGGGCAGACGCACGGATTCGATCAGGTGGGTGGTCAGGAAACCGTCCTGGCCGACGATGGCCGGGGTCAGCGACAGCTCGGCGGTCTTGCGGGCGATCAGGTTCAAGTCGGCGGCTTCCTGGGCGCTCTTGCCGAGCACCTGGATGAAGCCGGTGTCGTCAATACAGTGGTAATCATCATGGCTGCAGTGAACGTTCAGGCTCGCCTTGGTGATGGCGCGGCAGCCCATGTTCAGGACGTAGGGCAGGCGCTTGCCGACGGCGGCATAGAGCGACTCGTGCATGAAGGCAATGCCCTGCGCCGAGGAGAAATTCACCGCCCGCAGGCCGGTCATCGACATGCCGGCGGTCACCGCGGCGGCGGCGTGCTCGGATTCCGGTTCGACGAAGATCAGCGGACGGTCGGAGATGTTGAGGTGGCCCTGGCTGACCGCTTCCGCCCAGTATTCGCCCATCTGGGTCGAAGGCGTGATCGGGTAGGCGCCAGCGGCGTCGGAAGCCTCGCGCTCAACGTGAATGACGGCAGTGTTGCCATCGACGGCGTCGCGGACGCCAGGATATTTGACGGCCCGGGCCGGGGTGGCGGCGCTGCTGCGATCGAGCAACTTGAGTTCCTTGAGTTTCTTAAACATGGCGAGAGGCTCCTTAATTCAAGACGGGCAGCGGTTGCTGACGCAGGATTTTTCGGGCGGCTGTGCCCTTGATAGGCAAATTCGGATTTTGGAACCAGACGATGGCGCCGGTTGGGCAACGCTCGATGACCTTCTGGGTCAGCTGGGCGTTTTGAGAGTAGTCGACGACCGCGAGGTTGTCGTTGAGCTGCATCAAGTCGGGACCGGCATCGGCGACACAACGGCCGCAGGCGGTACACGCCACCTCGCAGGCCGCTTCGGCGACATCGCCTTCAGCGTGATTCTTGCAGGCGATCCAGAGCTGATGGCTCACGGCTTGGATGGAGAAGAGGAATTTGGGGCAGGCATCGACACAGTCGCCACAAGCGGTGCACTTGTCGGCATCGACCTGCGGCAGGCCGTTGCGATCAAGCGACAACGCACCGAACTCGCAGACATTGACACAATCGCCGAGCCCCAGGCAGCCCCAGGCGCATTCCTTGCCGCCCCCGCCTACGACGGCAGCGGCGCGACAGGTCTTGAGTCCGGAGTACTGCGCGCGGGAATAGGCCACATGCTTGCCGCCGGCGCACGCCAGGCGGGCGACGCGCTTTTCGACATTTCCGGCATCCACGCCGAGATATTGGGCAATCGCCTGCTGCTGCTCGGACGAACTGACCGAACATAGCGCCGGAACGATCTCGCCGGCAACGACCTTCTCGGCAAACCCGCGACAGCCGGGCATTCCGCAGGCGCCGCAATTCGACTTCGGCAGCAGGTCTTCGACCTCGCCGATGCGCGGATCTTCGTAGACGTATAGTTTTCGGTTGGCGAAAGCCAGCGCGAGCGCCAAGATCACGCCGAGCGCCAGCATGAACCCGCCGGCAATGGCCAAGCTAGAGAAAGCCTCCATCCCGTGAACCCCCTCCAAGTCACAACATCATGAGCGTCGCAATATCCATGTTGCATTGCCACAAATTTTGGGCGAACCTCTGCCCAGTGGCGCAAAACAGACGTACGGCGGAGCTTGGACTCTACCCCAAGGCCTTGCGGGCCCATTCGGCAGTAGCCTTCACGGCGCAGTCAGAAATTTAATCTGACCAACAGGACGGTTGAGCGGCTTGTTGCTCTTCCGATTGGCACACAACGGATTGCGCCCGAGGTGTGTTCGTGTGAGGCGATTATAGGAAAGTTACCGCAGTGCACAAACCTTTATTATTGATACGGCTATAAGGTTTTTTTATCGGCAGCGAGCGGAAATCCGGCTGTCATTGACAGCGGATGATGGAAAAGGCTTGATGGGTATCAGAGCTTCTTGCGCGCGAAAAAGTTCCCATCGACGGCGACGATCGCCTTCGCCTGGTTGAAATCTGCCGCGCAGCCCGAGGCATACAGGCAGCAGGCCAATTGGTTGGCAAGGGGCAAGGGCAGCGGCAAGCGCCCTTCCATCACCTCGAGAACCCAGGCTGCGGTCGCTTCCGGATCCGCGCCTTCTGGCAAATGCGGCAGGGTCTTGAGGCTGTCGTGCTCGGCCTCGAATAGGGTTTGGCTTATTCCGCCTTGAAGGTATTCGATCCGCGGACGGCGCTTGGGGTTGGCGAACGGTTCGCCTTCGGTGCCGCGCAGCAGCAGCGCACGCCCTCCCCGATCGATAAGCACCTCACGCGAGAGGTCGATGAAGGCTGGGTGGGTCGCTGCCGCCTGCAAAACACCCTCACCTTTGAATGGGTCGAGCATCTTGGCGATGCTATGGCCGCTGTTCCGCACGCCCAAGCGACCACGCAAGGCGAGCAGGTCGGCAAGTCCCTTGGAAAACACCTGGAGCGGCACGAAGGCCAACCCCTTCTCTTCGAGGGCAGACTGCGCCTGCGCCACGGTGACACAGGGCATGACGCCCATGGCACGAAAAATCTGCGCGGTGGTAACCCGCCCATAGCCTTCGAGCAGACCATGGATGAGCACGGGAACGCCATGGTGCTGGAGGAGCAGCGCGAGTAAGGGCGTGAGATTCGGATCGCGCCGCGATCCGTTGTAGGTCGGCAAAACTACCGGCCGGGGCCGCGAAAAGGGGGCGCGCAAGGCAGGGAGCCGGCAATCGAGCGCGGCGAGAAAACCCTTGATCTCATCGACCGACTCGCCCTTGACGCGGAAAGCCAGGAGGATGGCACCCAACTCGAGTTCTGGCACCCCGCCGTCCAGCATGGCACCATAGAGCGCCCGCGCGTCGTCGAAGTTTAAATGGCGAGACCCCTCGGCTCCCCTGCCAATCTCCTTGAGATAGTGCGCATAGTTCATTGTGTCCGCCAGCAAGTTATGGTGAGCACGTAAAGCAAGGCGCACGCCAAGCCGGGAATCGTGCGTCGCCCCTAGAATCGGTCTGATCGCTGACATCGAACGCCCCATCATGGGGCATCCGACGCTTCAGCTTCACTTGATGCGCTGGAGTTTGGGGCGGCTCCCCGATGGCGGGCGAGGAGGAGGAGGCTCGGGAGAGTCTTCCGGATGATTGGGCGGCAATCCTTCATGCGCTTCGGTCACATTCTCGGTACCGCCCGCGCCCGGAACCTCGAAGGCCATGCCCGCTCCGTTTTCCCGAGCATAAATGGCAGCCACCTGCTCCACCGGCACCGAAAGCTCGCGTGGAACCCCGCCGAATCGCGCCTGGAATTCGATCAGATCGTTACCGATTTGCAGGCGATTGGTGGCATCAGGACCGATGTTGAGCACGATCTGCCCGTCCCGCACGAACTCCCGCGGCACGCGCGTGTATTCATTGACCACCACCGCTAGATGCGGTGTCAGGCCATTGTCGCAACACCACTCCCAAATGGCGCGCAGGAGATACGGTTTGGTGGAGGGCAGTTCCATAGATCAATGTGAGCACCGGCAAGGGGGGAGCGTTCCCGCTCCCCTCTTTTATTTCCGCATGGCCTTTTCGGAGGGCGTCAATGCATCGATGAATCCCTGGCGGCTGAAAATCCGCTCGGCGTATTTCATCAACGGCGCGGCGCTCTTGCCCATATCGATGGCGTAATGATCCAAACGCCACAACAACGGCGCAATGGCGACATCGAGCATGGAGAACTCGTCGCCCAGCATGAATTTCTGCTTGCTGAAAATGGGCACGATTTCGGTCAGACGCTCCCGAATCTCTTGGCGCGCCTTATCGGCGGTCTTGAGATTTTTTTCGATCGGCTCGAGGAAGGCAAAAATTTCGCGCTCCATGCCCGTGAGCAACTGGCGGGCACGCGCCCGCATGATCGGGTCGGCCGGCATCAACTGTGGGTGGGGGAAGCGCTCGTCGATGTATTCGTTGATGATGTTCGGCTCGAACAACACGAGGTCGCGCTCGACCAGAACCGGCACACGATTGTGCGGATTGATCACCGCCAGATCTTCCGGCTTGTTGAACATGTCAACGTCGATCACCTGGAAATCCATGCCCTTTTCGAACAGGACGATACGGCAGCGATGGCTGAATGGGCAGGTCGTGCCCGAGTAGAGATTCATCATTTTCTTTTCACCCTCTAAAAACGATTTCGGCACCCCTGGTCGAGACTTGCGCCTGACCAGGGATGCCGCGGCCCGACCGGATCGGTCAGTGCACGTCTTTCCAATATTCCCGCTTCAGGGCATAGGCCAGCGCCAAGAACACGGCGAGGAAGATCAGGACGCCGACACCAAGGCGCTGCCTGAATTCCTGCTGCGGTTCCGCCATCCAAACCAGGAACCCTACCAGATCGGAAACCGACTTGTCGAATTCATCGGCGCTCAGTTTACCCGGAACCGCGAGTTTCAGCTTGTGATCTTCCCCAAGCGACTGAATCCCCTGGAGTTCGTACAGCGCATGCGGCATGCCGACGTTCTCGAAAACGACGTTGTTCCAGCCGGTCGGCCGCTTGTCGTCGCGGTAGAACGAACGCAGGTAGGTATAGAGCCAATCTGCGCCGCTTCCATCGGCGGACGCGCGCGCCCGGGCGATCACCGTCAAATCCGGGGGCGCCGCGCCGAACCACTGCTTTTGCTCCCCGGGGTGCGCCGCAACGCGCATGGGTTCGCCGATTTTCTCGGCAGTGAACATCAGGTTGTCCTTCACCTGCTGTTCGGTCATGCCAAGCTCCATCAGCTTGTTGTAGCGCATGTAGGAGGCACCGTGGCAACTCAGGCAGTAATTGACAAAATATTTCGCGCCGTTCTGCAAGGCGGCCTTGTCGCTCACCGAACCGGGCCAGCGGTCGAGATGCGCGCCACTGCTGGCGATCGCCAGGACGGGCATGAAGAGCAATGCGATAAGAATTCTTTTCATTGTGGCATCCCTCACTTCATCGTGACCCGGTCAGGTTCCGGCTTGAATCTATCCATGCGCGACCACCACGGCATGGTGAAGAAAAACCCGAAATAGAACACGGTGCAGATCTGCGAAATGATCTCGCCCGCCTTGGAGGGCGGCTGCGTCCCGAGGTAGCCGAGCACCAGGAAAACGACCACGAAGATGCTGAGCATCGTCTTGTAAATCGGACCACGGTAGCGGATCGACTTGACCGGACTGCGATCGAGCCAGGGCAGCAGGGCAAAGATCAGCACGGCAGCGCCCATGGCGACGACGCCCCAGAACTTGGCATCCAGTCCGAAGAAATTCCAGACGATGGCGCGCAGGATCGAGTAGTAGGGCGTGAAGTACCAGACCGGCGCAATATGCGGCGGCGTCTTCAATGGATCGGCGGGGTAGAAGTTGTTGTATTCCAGGAAGTAACCGCCGCCTTCAGGCGCGAAGAACAGGACGATGGAAAACACCATCAGGAAGACGACGACGCCAACCAGATCCTTGACCGTGTAGTAAGGATGGAACGGGATGCCATCGAGCGGCTTGCCGTTCGCATCCTTGTGCTTCTTGATGTCGATGCCGTCCGGGTTGTTCGACCCGACTTCATGCAGCGCCAGGATGTGCGCCGCCACCAGGCCCAGCAGGACCAACGGCACGGCAATGACATGGAAGGAGAAGAAGCGGTTGAGCGTCGCATCGCCGACCACGAAATCGCCCCGGATCCAGAGCGAAAGATCCGGTCCGATGAGCGGGATGGCGGAGAAGAGATTGACGATGACCTGGGCACCCCAGAACGACATCTGTCCCCACGGCAGCAGATAGCCGAAGAAGGCTTCCGCCATCAGCATCAGGAAAATCCCCATTCCGAACAACCAGATCAGTTCGCGCGGTTTGCGGTAAGAGCCGTAAAGCAGGCCGCGGAACATGTGCAGATAGACGACGATGAAGAAGGCCGATGCGCCCGTCGAGTGCAGGTAGCGGATCAACCAACCCCACGGCACGTCCCGCATGATGTATTCGACGCTGGCGAAGGCCACCGGAACGCCGTTGGCGTTGAGCGAGGCATCCGGCTTGAAGTGCATGACC
>JAPUEC010000150.1 GCA_027492775.1 Rhodocyclaceae bacterium | reverse complement strand
CAAGGAGATTTGAGATGTCCGGTAATCGCTTTAATCTGGCCGCCAAAACCATTTCCATCGAAGAGGCGCTCTCCAAGATCAAATCCGGAGACAGCATTGTTTCGGCACTCGCCGCAGCTGAAGCGTCGGGCATCCTGAGCCAGTTGCACACCATCGCCAACCGCGTCAATGACGTTCGCGTCGCCACCTGCCTGCCGCTGGGTGCCTATCCGTACTTCATGGACCCGGCGATGAAGGGCCACTTCTACCACGACGCCTGGTTCTTTACGCCGCCGGTGCGCAAGTCCCACGATGAAACCGGCATCAGCTCCTTCGTGCCCAATCACCTGCACCGTGCCGGTCTGGACCGCCTCTACTTTGCCCGGCCGACCGTCTTCGTCGGTTCCTGCACGCCGCCGGACAGCCATGGCTATGTTTCCATTTCGCTTTCCGCCACCTACGAACGCGAAATGATGACCGCCGCCGACCTGGTCATCCTCGAAATCAACGAAGCGACGCCGGTGACCTACGGCGACACCATGGTTCACGTCGATGAAGTCGATTTCTTCATCAACAACACCCATCCGCTGCATGAACTGCCGGTCGTTCCGGTCGGCGAACGCGATCTCAAGATCGGCGCCTACATCGCCGAGCACATCGAAGACGGCTCCTGCCTGCAATTAGGCATCGGCGGCATCCCCAACGCCGTGGCCTCAGCCCTGCTCGAGAAGCGCAACCTGTCCATCCACACCGAGATGTTCACCGACGGCATGGTCGATCTCTACAACGCCGGTTGCATCGGCACCGAGTCGCACATGTATGGCACCTATCGTCACCGCAAGGTCCTGACCGGCAAGATGGTCTGCACCTTCGCCTTGGGCACCAAAAAACTGTATGAGTTCATCGACCGCAATCCCGCCGTCGCCATCATGCGCGGCTGCTGGGTCAATGATCCCTATACCATGGCGCAGAACAAGAAGTCGGTCTCGATCAATACCTCGCTCGAAATCGACCTGACCGGCCAGGTTTGTTCCGAATCCATCGGGCCGAAGCAGTTCTCGGGCACCGGCGGCCAGGCTGATACTGCCATCGGCGCGCAAATGTCCGAAGGCGGCAAGTCCTTCATCGCCCTCTATTCCACCGCCGACGTCAAGCAACCGGACGGCACCAAGAAGACCGTTTCCAAAATTTCTCCGCTGCTCACGCACGGCGCTGCCGTAACGCTGCATCGCTCGAACGTCGATTACGTCGTTACCGAGTACGGCATCGTCCGCCTCAAGGGTTGCCCCCTGAGCGAGCGCGCCAAGCGGCTGATTTCCATCGCCCACCCGGATTTCCGGGCCTGGCTGGAAGAAGAAGCCGGCCGCGCCGGGTTCCTGTAAAAATCTGCGTCCCGCAGCATAAAAAAAGCCGGCTGATCGCCGGCTTTTTCATTTCCGATGAAAGCCTATTTGCGGCTCAACACCCATGCCGCCAGCTTCTTGGCTTCATCCTCGGTGACCGCGTTGGGCGGCATCGGCACTTCGCCCCAAACGCCCTTGCCGCCGGCCTTGATCTTCGCCGCCAAACGCGTGGTCGCCTGCGGATCGTTCTTGTATTTCGCCGCCACGTCCTTGTACGCCGGTCCGACGACTTTCTTATCAACCTGGTGACAGGCAAAGCAATTCTTGGCTTTGGCCAGCGCTTCGTCAGCCTGCACCGGGGCGTTTAGCGCCACGCCAAAAGCCGCAATTGCGAGATAAATCACTTTCATTCTCTACTCCGTTCCTTGGGATCAATTTTGCCCGGCGATGGTAATGCCTTTTTTTCTGTCTGCAAACCACCGGGACAGCGTCTGCAGATCTTCAAACGGGGGCAAACAGTTAACGTCCTCGCACACCCAGGCGTTGACACCACCGCTGGCAGGCTTGTCCAGCGTGGGCGGCAGACGCGGGACATCGTCGGGAATCGCCAGCGCCAAGACGCCCGAGGCCGGCGGCATGTCGAGTCCTGCCATCCAGTCCGCAACGCCGGCCGCCGGCCCGCGCAAAATGACGGTGGAAGACGGCGAACACCATTCGAGCAGCGCCATGAGCAAGCCGGCGGAACCGGCGGGCGAACGCTCCAGCTCGGCGGCGAAGCAGGTCAGCACCCGCTCCGCCGACCTCGCATAGCGTCGCTCGCCGGTGAGATGGGCGAGTTGCAACAGCGACTCGGCAGCGACGCCATTCCCCGAGGGAACCGCGGCGTCATGCCCCGTCTTGGCGCGATAGATGAGCCGCTCATGGTCGTGAGAGGTGAAATAGAAGCCGCCGGCCTCATCCTCGAAACGTGCCAGCAACGCATCCGCCAGGCTGGTGGCGAATTCGAGATCTTCCAGGCGGAAATTGGCCTGCAGGGATTCGATGCAGGCCGCGAGCAGGAAGGCGTAATCGTCGAGATAACCATTGTGACGCGCCTCGCCATTTTTCCAGGAGGCGTACAGCCGTCCCTCACGCCATAACTCGTTGCGCAGGAAACCCAATGCTTTCTGGCCGGCGGAGATCCAGTCATGGCGGTGAAACACCCGCCCCGCATGCAACAGCCCCGAGATCATCAATCCATTCCACCCGGTCAGCACCTTGTCGTCGCAGCCCGGCTGCGGCCGCACCTGGCGCGCCTTCAGCGCCTTGGCCCGGGCATGATGGAATGGCATCGTGCCCGCGCTCCGCTTGACCACCCGCAGATGCCAATGACTGCCCTCGAAATTTGGCGGTCCGGAGAGGCCGAAGGTGGCAGAAAAGCTGGCGTATTCCTCGGGGGTCAGCAGGGCCGCAAGCTCGTCACGCGTCCAGACGTAGGTCGCGCCTTCTTCCCCTTCCGTGTCGGCATCCAGCGCCGAGTAGAAGGCGCCGGCTGGCGAATGCATTTCACGCATCACCCATTCGATGGTCATCTCGACGGTGCGTTGATAAAGCGAATCGCCGGTGAGCGCCCAGGCATCGGAATAGACACGAAGCAGCAAGGCGTTGTCGTAGAGCATTTTTTCGAAATGCGGGATTCCCCATTCGGCGTCGACGCTGTAACGGAAGAAGCCGCCGCCGAGCTGGTCGAAAACGCCGCCTTCAGCCATCCGGGTCAGGGTCAGGAAGGCGTGACGACGCTGCGCCTCGCTGCCGGCGCGGAGGATGAGTGCCAAGTCCGTCGGATGCGGAAATTTCGGCGCGCCGCCAAAGCCACCATGAAAGGCATCGAAGCGCGATTGCAATTGACGCAACGCCTCGGCCACGAGATGGCTTCCCAGCTTCTCGGGCAGGGTGGCCGGCGTCGGCTGCAGGCTGTTGAGCGCTTCGATCAGCGACGCGTTTTCTTTTTCGATCGCCGTTTTTTGGTCGCGCCAAGCGGTACCGACGCCCCGGAGGAGGTCGACGAAAGGCGGCAGTCCGTGCCGGCCGATCTTGGGGAAATAGGTACCACTGAAGAAGGGTACGCCGGCCGGCGTCAGAAATATGGTCAACGGCCACCCGCCGGAGCGCCGGGTCAACATCTGATGCGCCGTTTGATAGATGTGATCGAGGTCGGGGCGCTCCTCGCGATCGACCTTGATATTGACGAAATGGCGATTCATGACCGCCGCCGTGCCCGGGTCCTCGAAAGACTCATGCGCCATGACATGGCACCAGTGGCAGGCGGAATAACCGATGGAGAGGAGAATGGGCTTGTTCTCCTCGCGCGCCCGTCGTAGCGCCTCCTCACCCCAGGGATACCAATCCACCGGGTTTTCGGCGTGTTGAAGCAAGTAAGGCGATGTTTCCGCCGCCAAGCGATTGGTCATGCGCTCCTCCCGGGCTTGAGCGTGCTTTGACCTCAAGGCGGGAAGAAGTTCATCCCAGGATCATCGGAATTGCGGGCCTGCTCAAATTATTGAATGCCGCATGGCGCCTCGATCTGGAGGCAATACCCCGGGGGACCCGCGACGGTCAGGGCGCGAACAGCAGCCGGAGGCCCAATCCCATGAACACCATCCCGAAGAAAATGCGGCGCACGCGGCCCCAAAAGGCGTCTCCGAGTAATGGGCGCAAACGCGCCGCAAGCAACGCGTAGCCGCCCATGACGAAACTGTCGAGAATGACCATGGTGACGCCGATGATGAAATACTGGAGCAGCAAGGGCTGATCATAGTCGACGAACTGCGGAATGAACGCCAACGAGAAAACGATGGATTTGGGATTGGTGAGATTCACCAGCAGCCCATGCATGAACGGCGCTTCGCGTGGCGACTGGCCGGCCACCACATCGTGCGGCGAGCGGAAAGCGTCGATCAGTTGCCCCAAGCCCAGCCAGGCGAGGTAAGCGGCGCCTGCCCAGCGAAGGACGCCGAACGCCGCCGGTGACGCCACCAGCAACGCACCCAGCCCGACCGCGACGATGACCAGATGGGTGAGCAACGCCAGTTGCAGGCCGGCCACAACCCGCCAGGCCGTCCGCACGCCGCCGGCCAGGCTGTTATTGACCACCGCCAGCGCGCCCGGGCCAGGCGAAACCGATATCGCGAAATTGGCCCCCAGGAAGGCGAGCCAGAGCTGCAGGGACAAGGCGGGTCGGCTAGGCGCGCTTGACCTGGGTGATATCGCGCACCGCGCCGCGGTCGGCGGAAGTGGCGAAAAGCGCGTAGGCCTTCAATGCCACCGAAACCTCCCGCGTCCGCGCCACCGGCTGCCAGGCTTCCGCGCCCCGTGCATCCATTGCCGCGCGACGTTTGGCGAGTTCGGCGTCCGAGACGGCGAGATGGATGCGGCGATTGGGGATGTCGATTTCGATCGCGTCGCCGGTTTCAACCAGACCAATGGCGCCGCCTTCCGCCGCCTCCGGCGAGGCGTGGCCGATGGAAAGGCCGGAAGTGCCGCCCGAGAAACGGCCGTCCGTCAGCAGTGCGCATTCCTTGCCCAGGTCGCGCGACTTGAGGTAGCTGGTCGGGTAGAGCATTTCCTGCATGCCGGGGCCGCCCTTGGGGCCTTCATAGCGGATCACGACGACGTCGCCGGCCACCACTTCTTCGTTGAGAATGCCTTCGACCGCATCGTCCTGGCTCTCATACACCCGCGCCCTGCCGGTGAATTTCCAGATGCCTTCATCGACGCCGGCCGTCTTGACCACGCAGCCGCGCTCGGCGATGTTGCCGTAGAGCACCGCCAGGCCACCGTCCTTGGAGTAGGCGTTACTGATGTTGCGAATGCAGCCATGGGTGCGGTCAAGATCAAGCTCGGTGTAGCGCTTGTTCTGCGAGAACGCGACCTGCGTCGGCACGCCGCCCGGCGCGGCCTTGTAGAACTCGAGAATTTCCTTGTTGGCGCTGGTCATGACGTCGTAGGTGTCGATCGCTTCGCCCAATGTCTTCATGTGCACCGTCGGCAGGTCGCGGTGGATCAAGCCGCCGCGCGACAGCTCGGCGAGGATGGCCATGATGCCGCCGGCGCGGTGGACGTCCTCGATGTGATATTGCTGCGTCGCCGGCGCCACCTTGGCGAGGCAAGGGACGCGGCGGGAAACCTTGTCGATGTCCTGCATGGTGAAGTTGACGCCGGCTTCCTGCGCCGCCGCCAAAATGTGGAGCACGGTATTAGTCGAGCCGCCCATGGCGACGTCGAGTGCCATGGCGTTCTCGAAGGCCTCGCGGGTGGCGATGGAACGCGGCAGCACGGAAGCGTCATCGCGCTCGTAATAGCGCCGGCAAAGCTCGACGATGGTGCGGCCGGCGGTGAGGAACAACTGCTTGCGGTCGGCATGGGTGGCGACAACGGTGCCGTTGCCCGGCAGCGAGAGGCCGAGCGCCTCGGTCAGGCAGTTCATCGAGTTGGCGGTGAACATGCCGGAGCAGGAACCGCAGGTCGGGCAGGCGGAACGCTCGAAGGTATCCACCTCTTCATCGGAGACCTTCTTGTCGCCGGCCTTGATCATGGCGTCGATGAGGTCGACGGCGATGATCTTGCCTTCCCACTTCACCTTGCCCGCTTCCATCGGCCCGCCCGAGACGAAGATGGCGGGGATGTTGAGGCGCATGGCGGCCATCAACATTCCCGGCGTGATCTTGTCGCAGTTGGAGATGCAGACCATGGCATCGGCGCAGTGGGCGTTGCACATGTACTCGACCGAGTCGGCGATGAGGTCGCGCGAAGGCAGCGAATAGAGCATGCCACCATGGCCCATGGCGATGCCGTCATCGATGGCGATGGTGTCGAATTCCTTGGCGATGCCGCCGGCCGCCTCGATCTCGCGCGCCACCATCTGGCCGAGGTCCTTGAGGTGCACGTGGCCCGGGACGAACTGGGTGAAGGAATTGACCACCGCGATGATGGGCTTGCCGAAATCGCCGTCCTTCATACCGGTGGCGCGCCAGAGGGCACGGGCGCCGGCCATGTTGCGGCCGTGGGTGGAGGTGCGGGAACGGTATTGGGGCATGGTGGTTAACTCCGAGGGGCGGAAAGCCAAAAGAGGAATTTTACCCGCGTCCGGCCCCGAGTTGCATGTTCAAACTGCAGGCCGTCGGCGCGGCGCCCGGGCTTGAGGCGAGCGGTTGTCGACGGGTGAGCGGTGGGCGTGTTCACAAAAACCAACCAACCCAATCGCATCTTGCGGTTATCGTCCGCCTCGCTTAAGATGCGAATTGTTCTTATTTGCATTCAAGAGTTACGATGTCCCGTTCCCTGTATATCGCCGCCGTCTTGCTGATTGCGTCCGCATCCGCTCAGGCGGCGGACCCGGAAGTCGCGCTGAGAATCCGCAACCACGTTTTCACGCCGGCGGAAGTCCGCGTTCCCGCCGGCCAGAAGATCAAGCTGGTGGTCGATAACCAGGACGATACCGCCGAGGAGTTCGAAAGCCACGAACTCAATCGCGAGAAGATGATCCCGCCAAAATCCAGGGCCAATATCTTGATCGGCCCGCTCAAACCCGGCAGCTATCCGTTTTTCGGCGAGTTCAACGCCAAGACGGCGCGCGGCGTGATCATCGCCGAATAGGAGAACGCCATGTTCGCTGCCGCGCTCATCGTCTTCCGCGAAACCCTCGAAGCCGCCCTGCTTATCGGCATCGTCGCCGCCGCCACCCGCAACCTGCCGGGGAGGACCCGGTGGATCGTCGCCGGCATCGTCGCCGGCCTGCTCGGTTCGGTCGGCGTCGCCTCCATTACCGATCGCCTGGGCGACATGTTCGGCGGCGTCGGCCAGGAAGTCTTCAACGCCACCATTCTCGGCATCGCCGTCGCCATGCTGGCCTGGCACAGTATCTGGATGGCCACCCACGGCCGCGAGATGGCCAGCCGCGCCCGCGCCATGGCCACCGACCTCAACGATGGTCGGCGCGAGCTTTCCGCGCTCGCCGTGGTTATCGCCCTCACCGTCCTGCGCGAGGGTTCGGAAACCGTACTCTTCCTCTATGGCGCCGCGACCGGCGCAGCGGCGAGCCTCTCGGATATCGTCGGCGGCGGGGCGCTGGGCCTCTTCGGCGGCGTCGCAACCGGCTTCGCCCTTTATGCCGGCCTGCTGCGCATTCCGCTACGCTGGTTCTTCACCGCCACCAACGCCCTCGTGCTCCTCCTCGCCGCCGGCATGGCGGGCCAGATGGCACGCAACCTGATCCAGGGCGACATCATCCCCAGCCTCGCCACGCCGCTCTGGGATACCTCGGCCTGGCTGCCCGTCGACTCGGCCATCGGCAGCGTGCTGCGCGTGGTTGCCGGTTACGATGCCAACCCAACGGGCATGCAGGTCATTTTCTATTTCGCCACCCTCGTCGCCATCGTGATCGGGATGGCGCTGACCCGACCGCGCCTCCAGTCTCACAGTGGCCAGCCTGCATAAAGGGAAATCTCAACGCCAGGCATTCGCTGCCGCCCTGACCGCGCTTGGCCTGGAAACCTCAAGTGCCGGTTCGGCCGATTACGTCGATACACCGACCGTCGAATGCAACGAACGCAAAATTGAGTTCCAAGCCGGCGCCCCCAGCCAATCGACGAACCGCAACTTCCAGATGCAGTTGGAGTACGAATTCTGAAATCGGGATCGTGGTTTAATGGCGGGTGAAGCCACTTCCTTCGCCCGCCATGCTCATTCATCCCCAGTTCGATCCCATCGCCCTCCAACTCGGCCCGTTGGCCATCCGCTGGTACGGTCTGATGTACCTCTTCGCCTTCGCCCAGGTCTGGTGGCTTGGCCGGCGGCGCATTCTCAGCCGACCGGAATCGGGCTGGACCATCGCCCAGCTCGACGACCTGCTTTTCTATGGCGCGCTCGGCGTCATTCTCGGCGGCCGCCTCGGACAGGTGTTCTTCTACGAACCGGGTTATTTTCTGCAGCATCCGCTGGAGATTTTTGCCGTCTGGCAAGGCGGAATGAGCTTCCATGGCGGCTTCCTCGGCGTGCTCCTGGCCGCGACGCTGTGGACGCGCAAGCACGGCAAGCCCTGGCTCGACACCACCGACTTCATCGCGCCGCTGGTGCCGCTCGGGCTCATGGCCGGGCGCATCGGCAACTTCATCAACGGCGAACTTTGGGGCCGTCCGGCTGACCCCTCGCTGCCCTGGGCGATGATTTTTCCGCAAGCCGGCGATGCCATCCCACGCCATCCCTCGCAGCTTTATCACGCCGGACTGGAAGGATTGGCGCTGTTCGTCATCCTCTGGCTCTATTCCAGCCGTGTCCGTCCGCGCGGCGCCATCTCCGGCGTCTTTCTCGTCGGCTATGGCGTCTTCCGCTCCCTGGTCGAGCATTTCCGAGAACCCGACACCGGCATCTTCGGCCATTCCTACACCATCAGCATGGGGCAGTGGCTATCGCTGCCGATGATCATCGTCGGCATCGTCATGATTTTCCTGGCCTACCGGCGCCGATGAGCGAGCTTTCGAAGGACGACCGCGACGCCGCCCGCGCGGCGTTGGCGCCAACCCTGCAGGCAACGGCAGAAATCCTGCCGCTGCTTGCGAAGGCGCGGCAGCCGCGCTTTCCGCCCGAAACGGCAGAGCGTTGGCAGGCAAGCTGCGAGCGACTGTTCGCGGCCTGGTCCGAGCGCCATGGCGACGGACTCCCTCGTTTGCGTCCAGCCGTTTTCGAACTTTGCGCCCTCGCGGTCGAACTCGGCGACGGCGACTGCCTCCGCCTTTCTGAAGCGTTGGCGAGCGCCACCGATTATCTTGAGGACCCGGTGCGCAAGGACGATGTCCGGCTCCTCGCCGCGATTTCGGCAGCCTCCGAATGCCTCAAGGAAAATAACGGTCTAGAGCACCCCTTGTTTTCAGAGCGGGCGCGACACCTGGCGAACCGCCTGGAACAGAGCGTGCGGCCAGCAACGGGTTCAACCGTGCGTACCGAGACGCTCGACCGTATCTTTGTCGGCGAGGCGAACGAACGCCTGGACGCCATGGCCGAGGCGCTCGAACTGCTACCGCCCGACGCCTACGCCATCAAGACTCCCGGGCTCGACGCGCACTGCGGTCAGCTCTCGGGCGGCAACCAGCAGAAGGTCGTCATCGCGCGCGAACTGGATGCCGAGCCCGAGGTGCTCGTGCTCGCGCAGCCGACCCGCGGTGTCGACCTCGGCGCGATCGAGTTCATGTACACGAAGGTCGCGGAGGCCACGGAGCGTGGTTGCGCCGTTGTGCTCATCTCCGCCGACCTCGACGAGATCTTCC
>JAPUEC010000149.1 GCA_027492775.1 Rhodocyclaceae bacterium | reverse complement strand
AACTGATTCGGCGCGCGATCGACCAATCGATGCACCAAAGCGGTGCATCTGAGGAAGTTGCCCTAGCCCCGGAAATTCTTGGGCAAGCGCCAGCAATGCAGGAGGTTTTCCGGGCTATCGGCCGACTGGCTCTGTCGAACGCAACGGTGCTCATCACCGGCGAATCCGGCAGCGGCAAGGAACTAGTCGCGCGCGCCTTGCACCGCCACAGTCTGCGTGCCGACAAGCCCTTCGTCGCCATCAATACCGCCGCCATTCCCAAGGATCTGCTCGAATCGGAGTTGTTCGGCCACGAACGCGGGGCCTTCACCGGCGCCCAAACCCAAAGGCGGGGCCGCTTCGAACAAGCCGAAAGCGGCACCCTGTTTCTCGATGAAATCGGCGACATGCCGGCTGAACTGCAGACCCGCCTCCTGCGTGTGTTGTCTGACGGTCATTTCTACCGCGTCGGCGGCCATGCGCCGATCAAGGCCAACGTGCGCGTGATCGCCGCCACCCATCAGGCGCTCGAAGCCAGGGTCAAGGAAGGACTGTTCCGCGAAGACCTTTTTCATCGTCTCAACGTCATCCGCGTTCGCCTGCCGGCGCTCCGCGAACGGCGCGAGGACATCCCGCTCCTGACCCGCCATTTCATGCAAAAGAGCGCGCAGGACCTGGGCGTAGAAGCCAAACGGCTCTCCGAAGCGGCGATCAAGTACTTGAGCACCCAGGATTTCCCCGGCAACGTCCGGCAGCTTGAGAACCTCTGCCACTGGCTGACCGTCATGGCGCCGGGTCAGCAGGTCGAAGTCGCCGACCTGCCCCCCGAAATGCGCGATGCCCAATCCGCAGCCTCGCTGGCGAATTGGGAAGACGCACTGGAAACGGAAGTCGATCGCATGCTCGAACTCGGCCAGCCCAATCTTCACGAAGCGCTGGCAAAGAATTTCGAACGCATCCTGATCTCGCGCGCGCTCGCCCGTACCGGTGGCCGCCGCATCGAGGCGGCTCAGGCGCTGGGCATCGGGCGTAACACCATTACCCGCAAGATCCAGGAGTTGGGAATCGACGGCGGAAAGGAATCCGGCGATTAAGCGCTAATCGCCAGCCACGCCCTGGCTCCGCAACCAATCGCGGACCGCCTGCCCGGTACCGAAGGACCAGGGTTTAAGCTTTTCCTTGGCAATGAGGCGAAATTCCGCCAATTCCTCGTTGAGACGGATTTCACCCTCGGCAACGACATGGAAAGCCAGGATCAACTGATTCTGACGGGCAAAGATGTAATGGCCGATGTAGCCGGCGATGGCGCCCTTGAGCCCGAGTTCTTCCTCGACTTCGCGCAGCGCGCATTCCTCCGGCGTTTCGCCTTTTTCCAGGTAGCCGGTAATGACGGAGAACATGCCCTCGCGCCAAGCCGCATTGCGTGCCAGCAATACCTTGCCCTCATATTCGACCAGCACTGCGATCACCGGCGTCGGGTTGTCCCAAGCCACGAAGCCGCAGCCCTCCGCCTCGCAGCAGGTGCGCTCGGCGCCGTCGACCTGCCGGCGAACGAGCGCCAGACCACATTGCGGACAATATTTCATGAGCATCATGCTAGCAGCCGGCTTGCTCCATGCCAATCGACACCCGCCGCTCCGATGCCGGCCGCTTGCCGTAAAATCCCACCATGCCGCTGATTGATCCCGCCCGCCTCCAAACCCTGCTCGGCCCCGCCACCGGACGTTTCGACGTCGATAGCCTGGATTCCTGCGACTCCACCAGCACCTTGCTGATGCAGCGCGCGGCCGGCGGCACTCCCTCGGGTTCGGTGCTGGTGGCCGACCGGCAGACCGCCGGTCGCGGGCGGCGCGGGCGCACCTGGCTTTCCGAGCCGGAATCGAGCCTGACCTTCTCGCTGCTTTGGCGCTTCGATGGACCGGCCGTATCGCTCGCCGGGCTTTCGCTGGGCGTCGGTGTCGCCGTCGCCAAGGGGCTCGAAGCGCTCGGCGCCGCCAACGTCGGTCTCAAGTGGCCCAACGACGTGCTGCTCGACGACCGCAAGCTGGCAGGAGTTCTGGTCGAACTGGTTTCCGAACGCCGCGGCACATCGGCGGTGATCGGCATCGGCCTCAACCTCGCGGCGCCCAATGGTGACTTTGCGCTCGACGCCGGCGGCCTCGACGCCGCCTTGGCGGTCATTCCAGACCGCCATATCATCCTTGCGCAACTGCTCATTGCCCTGGCGGATACGCTGGATCGCTTCGCCGCCGGCCGTTTTGCGGCGCTGCAGCTGGCTTGGCAAAGCCGGCATGCCTGGCAGGGATGCCCGGTTCGCCTGCTTCAGGACGCCGAGGATGAAATTCGCGGCACTTGCCTTGGCGCCGACGAGGACGGCGCCCTGCTCATCGATACACCAAGCGGAGTCCGGCGCTTCCTGTCGGGCGACGTGTCGCTGCGAACCGCGCCGTGATTCTTTGTATCGACAGCGGTAATACCCGCCTCAAGTGGGGACTGCACCATGCAGGGCATTGGCTCGAACAGGGCGCTCTGCTTCAGGCCGATATTCCCCAACTCTGCGAATTGGTCAGGCGTCACCCCAAGCCGGAGCGCATCGTAATTGCCAACGTTGCCGGCTCCGCTGTCGCCCAGGTGATCGAAATCGCCTTGAAGGATTGGGCCACGCCGCTGGAATTCGTCCGCTCAACCGCGGCCGCAGGCGGAGTGCGCAACGGCTACGACAATCCGGCGCAGCTGGGCGTCGATCGCTGGTGTGCGCTGATCGGTGCCCGCAGCCAGACTAGCGCCGCCACCGTCGTCGTCGGCTCCGGCACGGCCACCACCATCGATACGCTGGACGCCGCTGGCAACTTCGTCGGCGGCTTCATCCTGCCGGGGCTGGAACTCATGCGCGCCTCCCTGGCCCGCAACACAGCGCAGTTGCCCTTAGCCGCCGGCGCCTGGCGGGACTATCCGCGCTGCACGGACGATGCCATCGCCGCCGGCTGCCTGGAAGCGCAAGTCGGCGCCGTGGAACGCGCCTTCTCCCGCATCGCCGACCAGGCGGGCGCCCTATGCTTACTCTTTGGCGGCGGCGCGGCAACGCTGGCCGAGCGTCTCAACTGCCCCTACCGGCTCGCCGCAAATCTCGCGCTCGACGGGCTGCGCACGCTGGCAAGCGACAGCGACGCGTCCGCATAGCTGCTTTGCGGCGCTCGTAGCGACCAAGGCACCGTTAAATATTTGGTTGAAATATGACGAGCGGCGGGTCACAATCGAACGCCTCAAACTTCGAATCGGGGATTGCCATGTTCGAACCCGTTCTCAGCGCGCTACCAGCCTTCGCCATGTATTTCATCACGGCGATCGCACTGCTGGCGCTGTTCCTTTGCATTTACGCGCTCATTACCCCCTACAGCGAACTGACGCTTATCCGTAGCGGCAATACCGCCGCCGCAACCAGCCTCGGCGGCGCCTTCATCGGCATCGCCCTACCGGTGGCGCAGGCGGTCGTTTCCAGTCATAACATCTATGCCATGCTGGGCTGGGGGCTTATCGCCTGCTTAATCCAGCTGGTCGTTTTCATGGTGGCGCGTCTGGCGCTGCCGCATCTCATCGAAGACATTCCGGCCGATAAGATCGCCGCTGGTGTCTTCGTCGCCGCGCTCTCGATCGGAGTCGGCATTGTCAACGCAGCCTGCATCGCCTGAGGAGCATCAAAAATGGCACTGATGGACTTCATCAAGAAACAGTTTATCGACATCCTGCAATGGACCGAGGATCAGGACGGAATCCTGGCCTGGCGCTTCCCCATGCAGGACATGGAAATCCAGTACGGCGGCAGCCTCACCGTACGCGATTCGCAAATGGCGGTGTTCGTCAACGAAGGCACCATCGCCGACGTCTTCCCGCCGGGCATGCACAAGCTGACGACGCAGACGCTGCCGGTGCTGACCTACCTCAAGAACTGGGACAAGCTTTTCGAATCGCCCTTCAAGTCGGATGTTTACTTCTATTCGACCCGGGTCCAGCTTGACCGCAAGTGGGGCACGCCCAACCCGATCACCATTCGCGACAAGGAATTCGGCATCGTCCGGCTGCGTGCCTTTGGCATCTACTCGTATCACATCGTCGATCCGAAAGTTTTCTACCAGAAAATTTCCGGCACCCGCGACGTCTACTCCCGGGACGAGCTCGAAGGCCAGCTGCGCAACACCATGATCGCCAGCATCACCGATCTCTTCGGCGAATCCGGCGTTTCTTTCCTCGACATGGCCTCCAACCAGGATGAATTCGGCAAGGCGGTGCGGGAAAAGATGCTGGCGGTGTTCGCCGACTTCGGCTTGGCGCTGGATTCGCTGGTAGTGCAGAACATTTCCCTGCCCGAGGAATTGCAGAAGATCCTCGACCAGCGTATCGGCATGAACATGATCGGCGACATGAACCGCTATACCCAGTACCAGGTCGCCAATTCCATCCCGCTCGCCGCCCAGAACGAAGGCGGCATGGCAGGCATGGGCGTCGGCCTCGGAGCCGGCGTGGGGTTCGGCCAGGTGATGGGTCAGGCCATGGCGCAGGCGGTTCAACCGCAAGCCGCGCCGGCTGGCGCTGCTCCCACCGCTCCCGTGGCCGCAATCTCCCCGGATGAGGTCGTGGCGACCCTGGAGAAACTTCACGGTCTGGTGGAAAAGGGCATCCTCTCCAAGGAAGAGTTCGAAGCCAAGAAAGCCGAGCTTCTCAAAAAGCTGGTCTAACCGAGGGATAGCCCTTCCGAGACATGGCTAAAACCGCTGCCTGTCCCTCTTGCGGCGCGCCGGTCGTCTTCAAGTCGGCCGCCTCGATCTTCGCCGTCTGCGAATTTTGCCTAAGCACGCTGGTGCGTCACGACCAGCAGCTCGAAGACATCGGCAAGATGGCGGCGCTGGTCGAGGACCGCTCGCCGCTGCAACTGGGCGCCGAGGGCAAGTGGCAAGGCGTGCATTTCGCCCTCATCGGCCGCATCCAGCTCCGCTATAGCCAGGGCTTGTGGAACGAGTGGTATCTGCTGTTCGATGACATGCGCACCGCCTGGCTCTCGGAAGCAGGCGGTGAGTATGTGCTTACATCGTTGAAGTTTTCACCGGAGCCGTTGCCGGCGTTCGAGGAAGTCCAGGTCGGCCAACGTTACAGCTTCGCCAGCCATGTCTGGCAGGCTACGGACATCGAGGACGCCGAATGTATTGCCGGCCAGGGCGAGCTGCCTTTCAAGGTCGGCGCCGGCTACAAGGCGCCGGTCGTCGACCTGCGCGATGGCGACAACTTCGCCTCCTTGGATTACTCGGAAACACCGCCGCTGCTCTTTGTCGGCGCGCCGGTCAAATTCCAATCGCTGGCACTGACCAATCTGCGCCAAGGCGCGGCGATCCCGGAAATCAACGTCCAGGCGCAGGTCTTCCGCTGTCCTTCCTGCGGGTCGCCGCTTTCGGCACGCTCGGCAGACATCAAGTCGGTCGGCTGCGCGGCCTGCGGCGCCGTGGTCGACACCGCGGACAAGAACTATCAATTGCTTTCCAAGGCGCTCGGCAACAACGACGAGCGCTATGCCCCGCGCCTCCCCTTGGGAAGCCAGGGAACATTGGAAGGCAAGCCGGTCGAGGTGATCGGCTTCCTGTCCAAGCGAACCAAAAGCGACGGCGAGGCCTACGACTGGCGGGAATATCTGCTCGCCGCCGAAAATGGCACCTACCGCTGGCTGACCGAATATGACGGCCACTGGAACGTGGCCGACGTGCTTTCCCGGCAACCGAGCGTCGGCAAAGGCACCATGGAGTTTTTCTACGGCAAGGAACGCTACAAACATTTCAGCAACTACCGCGCCGAAGTGATCCAGGTGGCTGGCGAATTCACTTGGCGGGTGGCGCGCGGAGAAACCACTGAGCTGAGTGATTTCGTGTCGCCGCCCAATATGCTCTCCTGCGAACGCAGCGCCAATGAAATCAGCTGGTCGCTGTGCCGCTATGCCGAGCCCGCCGAAATCGAGGCGGCGTTCAAGCTCCCGGCGCCGCTGCCCAAACCGATCGGCGTTTATGCCAACCAGCCCAATCCCTGGATCGAAAAGCACCGCGGCATCTTCGGATTGTTCTGGAAGCTGTTTCTCGCCGCGCTGGTGATTCACCTGATCTTCGTTTTTGGCTTTGGCGGCAAGACCCTAATGCGCCAGACATTGGCGTTTGACCCGCAACATGCCGAAGAAACGGTCACCACACCAGCCTTCGAAGTCACCAAGGCCGGAAAGCTCGTGCTCAAGAATGACACTAATCTCGATAACAATTGGGTCAGCCTCAACCTGACGTTGGTGAACAAGCAGACCGGCCTCGCCTTCCCGGCAACGCGCGAAATCAGTGCCTACTCCGGCACCGATTCGGACGGCAGTTGGAGCGAAGGTTCGCGCGACGACGAAGTCGCCTTCGTCGACATTCCGCCGGGCACTTACTACGTGGCGGTCGACCCCGATCTCTCGCCCGAGACTCGTTCCCCGGTACGCACCACCATGACGGTTTCGACGGCCTCGGGCGCCTGGTCGAACTGGTTCATCCTGCTTGTTTTCCTGGCGATTTTTCCGGTTTTCTCGCGCTTGCGCCAGGCATCGTTCGAGACCCGCCGCTGGTCCGAGAGCGACCACGCGCCGGTGAGTTCGGATAACGACGACGATGATGATTGAGGAACGACATGCATAAATTCAACCTCATCACCGGCATCCTCGCGCTCACTCTATTCGGCTATGCGCAGCATCAGGGCTGGAGCCTGTTCGACAATGTCGCCAATGCCTCCGGACACTCCGGTAGCGGCTCCAGTGGCAGCCGCATCTACCATAAGTAAGCGACCACTCACCGGATACTCGACAACGCATCGCCATGCGCCACGCCCTGCTGTTTTCCGTTTTTGTCATTGCCTCCTGCGGCCTGGCGTACGAACTCATCGCCGGCGCGCTGTCGTCTTATCTGCTCGGCGATTCGATCACCCAGTTTTCGACCGTCATTGGCGCCTATCTCTTCGCCATGGGGATCGGCTCCTGGCTCTCGAAATACGTGACCCGCGACTTGATCGGCCGCTTCATCCAGATCGAACTCATGGTCGGCTTGATCGGCGGGTTCTCGGCCGCCGGGCTGTTTGTGCTGTTCACCTGGTTCTCAGCGCCTTTCAAGCTGGTGCTCTACCTCATCGTGGTGCTCGTCGGCTTGTTGGTCGGGCTGGAAATTCCGCTGGTGATGCGCATCCTCAAGCGCGACCTCGCCTTCAAGGATGTCGTATCGCAAGTACTCACTTTCGATTATCTCGGCGCTCTGGCGGTATCCATACTTTTCCCATTGGTCCTCGCGCCGCATCTCGGCATGGTGCGGACGGGACTGCTCTTCGGCCTGCTCAACGCCGCCGTAGCGCTATGGACGCTTCACCTGTTCCGCCAACAATTGGCGCGCCGCACCGGGCTGGCGCTCCAGTGCTGGGCAGTCCTCGTCGTTCTGGCCGGCGGCTTCGCCGGCGCCGGGCAATTGACGACGCTGGCCGAGGCGCATCTCTACGCCGATGAAATCGTCCATACGGAAACGACGCCCTACCAACGCATCGTTCTGACCCGCTGGCGGGACGACCTGCGCCTCTTCCTCAACAACAACCTGCAGTTTTCTTCGCACGACGAATATCGTTATCACGAGGCGCTGGTTCATCCCGGCCTCGCCAGCCTGCCCTGGGCCAAGCGCATCCTCGTGCTCGGCGGCGGGGACGGTTTGGCGGTACGCGAGATTCTCAAATACCCGCAGGTCGATTCGGTCACCTTGGTCGACCTCGATCCGGCCATGACCAAGCTGTTTTCCACCGCGCCGGCACTGACCGCGTTGAACGGCAACGCCCTCAATTCACCCAAGGTCAAGGTAATCAATGCCGACGCCCTGCAATGGCTGGAAGAAAGCCAGGACGCCTACGATTTCGTGGTGGTCGATTTTCCGGATCCGGCCAATTTTGCGCTCGGCAAGCTATACACCGCCGCGTTCTATCGGTTGTTGGAAAAGCGCCTCTCCGCCCGCGGCCTCATCGTCGTGCAATCGACTTCACCGCTATATGCCCGCCAATCGTTTTGGTGCGTGGTGACGACGCTCGAAAGTGTGGGATTGAAGACGACGCCCTATCATGCGCTAGTTCCGTCGTTCGGCGAATGGGGCTTCATTCTCGCCAGCCGGGACGGCTACACGCCACCGAAGGCCTATACGGTGCCCACTCGCTTCCTGACCAGCGAAACCACCGCCGGGTTATTCCAATTCCCCGCCGACATGGCGCGCCTGCCCACCGAGGTCAATCGCCTCAACAATCAGGTGCTGGTGCGTTATTTCGAACAGGAGTGGCGGAAGGTCATCCGATAGCCCTGGTTTTTTCCGCCGTCCGATAAGGCCGGGCGGTCAGCGAACCCTGGGCGCCGTGGGCAGCAAGGTCATGGGCAATGGCATTGGCGGCAGTGAGCGAAAGCGAGCACCAGTCTGGTGCGATGAGGGTCGGCGTCCGGGCGCTGGCGGCGACGCGGTGATAGACCACTTCCGCCGGCGTTCGGCGGATCATTTCAGCGGCGGTTTGCACATAGGCCGCCAACGACGGCGGTAGCACTTCTCCGCGCCGATGATCCACCGCCAGCCGGCTTCCCTGCACGATCATCAGCGGATGAATTTTCAGCCCCTGAACATTCTCTGCCAAAACCCGCTCAAGGCTGATCAGACTCATCTCCGGCGCTTCGCCCGGTAGGCCGACAATCAAGTGGGTGCACACCGGTATTCCAAGCCGCCGAGCCCGAGCCGTCGCCTCCGCGAAGGCAGCGAAACCATGACCACGATTGACGCGCTCGAGCGTTTCGTCAAAAGCGCTTTGAAGCCCCAGCTCCAACCAGACCTCGGCGCCCTGCGCCTGATAGTCGGCCAGCAGATCGAGCACCGCATCGGGCACGCAATCCGGCCGGGTTCCAATGCAAAGGCCGACCACCCCTTGGCCCGCAAGCGCAACGTCGTACATGGCGCGCAGCTTTTCGACCTCGGCATAGGTATTGGTGTAGGCCTGGAAATAGGCGAGATATTTGCGCGCCCGGTCGATCTTGACGCGCTCGTTCGCCATCTGGCCCTCGAGGGGAGATTCGCTGGCATTGCTGAAGGAATCAACATTGCAGAATGCGCAGCCACCGCGACCGATGGTGCCGTCGCGATTGGGGCAGGTGAAGCCGGCGTCGAGCGAAAGTTTGTGGACTCTTTCCCCAAAGCGGGCCTTCAAATGGCGGCCCAAGGTATGGACATAACGGTCAAGTTGCATGGAAGTTGCCGCTCGGTTGATGCCCCAACCGGCGTCAAGGCCTTTACAGCGGAAAAGAGCCGAATTATACTGCGGCCTCTTTTGGCGGTCGTTTCGCCATTCGGCGGGTCGTTAGCTCAGTTGGTAGAGCAGCGGACTCTTAATCCGTAGGTCGAGTGTTCGAGCCACTCACGACCCACCAGCCACCTCAAAGGCTTGCGCCAGATGCGCAGGCCTTTGTCGTTTCTACAATTCCAAAGTTTTTCTACAATCCTCACCTGAGGGGCATGACCATATCGCCAAGGCGATTACGAACATAATCCTCGGTCATGTTCCTAGGGTATGTTCACAGTAGCCAGATATAGGCACAAGCCAGATGCAAAAATGC
>JAPUEC010000148.1:9517-9725 GCA_027492775.1 Rhodocyclaceae bacterium | reverse complement strand
GATATCGAGCGCCAACGGATCGCCGGCAAAGGCGCGCGGATCGTTGCGGAAGAGGTTGCGCGGAAACTGGTCGAGCAGGATCAGCAGTGCCAGCGCACCGCGTGGCGTATCGGCCCAGCCATTCAGCTTTCCCGCCAGCGCCGCTTCCACCGCTGGCAGGAAGCCGGCGCGGATGCGTTCGTCGAAGGCCGCATCCTTGCGAAACCAC
>JAPUEC010000148.1:4491-9507 GCA_027492775.1 Rhodocyclaceae bacterium | reverse complement strand
GGCCGGGCGCTACCATGGTTCGGTGCGCCCGGGCGGCCGAACCAGAAATCGAGGACCGCTTGGGCGCCGGTTTCGCTCACTTGGCGGGCTTTCCCCATGAATCACGGAGCGTCACCGTCCGGTTGAAGACCGGCGCGCCTGGCTTGGAATCGACGCGGTCGGCAACGAAGTAGCCGTGGCGTTCGAACTGGAAGCGCTCCTCCGGCTTGGCGTCACGCAGCGCCGGTTCGAGCTGGGCGGTGATGACCGTTTTCGATTGCGGGTTGATGTCCTGGAGAAAATCGCGGTCACCGGCACCGGGTGCGGCTTCCTTGAACAGCCGGTCGTAAAGGCGGATTTCCGCGGCGTAGGCATGCGCGGCCGAAATCCAGTGCAGGTTGCCCTTGACCTTGACGCTGTCGGCGCCCGGCGTGCCGGACTTGGTTTCCGGCAGGTATTCGCAGAGCACGGCGGTGATGTTGCCGGCCGTATCCTTCTCGCAGCCGGTGCACTTCACCACGTAGCCATAGCGTAGCCGCGCCATGTTGCCGGGGTAGAGGCGGTGGTAACCCTTGCTCGGCTCTTCCATGAAGTCCTCGCGCTCGATCCACAACTCGCGGCTGAACGGCACCACGCGCTTGCCCAGTTCCGGCTTGAGCGGATGATTGGGGGCGAAGCAGTCCTCGCTTTGGTCTTCCGGGTAATTGGTGATCACCAGCTTGACCGGATCAAGCACGGCGATGCGGCGCTCGTCGCTTTCGTTCATGGTCTCGCGCATGCAGTCTTCCAGCAGACTGTAGTCAATGAGCGTATCGTTTTTCGAGACGCCGTTACGCTCGGCGAAGAGGCGGAACCCGGCCGGCGTATAGCCACGGCGGCGCGCGCCGACCAGCGTCGGCAGGCGCGGATCGTCCCAGCCTTCGACATGCTTTTCCTCGACCAGCTGGATGAGCTTGCGCTTGGAAAGCACGACATAGGTCAGGTTGAGACGCGAGAACTCGATCTGCTGGGGCAGCGGGCGCTGCAACAGCCCGCCTTCGGCGAGGCGCTCCAGCAGCCAGTCGTAGAAGGGCCGCTGATCCTCGAATTCCAGCGTGCAGATGGAATGGGTGATGTTTTCCAGCGCATCCTCGATCGGGTGGGCGAAGGTATACATGGGATAGACGCACCACTTATCGCCGGTGTTGTGATGGGTGGCGTGGCGGATGCGGTAGATGGCCGGGTCGCGCAGGTTGATGTTGGGCGAGGCCATGTCGATTTTGGCGCGCAGGATATGGGTGCCGTCGGCGAATTCGCCGGCCTGCATGCGCTTGAAGAGATCCAGATTCTCGGCGGCGCTGCGAGTGCGGAAGGGCGAATCCTTGCCGGCTTCGGTGAGCGTGCCGCGGTTGGCTCGCATTTCATCGGCGCTTTGGCTATCGACGTAGGCGTGGCCGGCGGTAATCAGGTATTCGGCGAACTGCGCCATCCAGTCGAAATAATTGGACGCGTAGTAGAGATTGCTCTCGCCCTCATGCTCCCAGGAGAAGCCCAGCCATCGTACCGCCTCGACGATGGAATCGACGTATTCCTGCTCTTCCTTCTCCGGGTTGGTGTCGTCGAAGCGCAGGTGGCAGCGGCCGCCATACTGTTCGGCCAGCCCGAAATTGAGGCAGATCGATTTGGCGTGGCCGTAATGCAGGTAGCCGTTGGGCTCAGGCGGGAAGCGCGTGCGGATTTTTGCCGGATCGAGCGGGGCGCCGGCATGGTCGGCGGCGATGCCGGGCCGGCCAGCCCAGCGGCGCGGCGCATGCTTGCCGTCTTTGAGGTCGGCCTCGACGATGTTCTTGATGAAATTGGCGGCGGGCGGGTTGGGGGGCGTCTGGGGGTTCACGGGACAAAGACCGAGTTAGGTGTAACTGATTATTTTAACCGGCTGCCTTCTTTTGCGCCCATTCCCTTCATGTCCCGCGACAGTGAATAAAAAAAACCCGGAGGGCGGGGGAGCGCCTCCGGGGTAAGGACCCGGGCCAATGGCGGAAGCCGGGTCGAGGGGTCTTTGCTGTTTAGCGCCTGGATTGGAGGGCGGCGATACGCTCTTCCATGCTCGGGTGGCTGGCGAAGAGGCCGAGCCACGGGCGCGTGTTGGTGATACCGGCGGTGGCCAGGTTTTGCGGCAACGGCTCCGGGTTCATCCCGCCCAGGCGGCGCAAGGCGTTGACCATCGGCGTGGCGCTGCCCATCAGGCTGGCGGAGCCGGCGTCGGCACGGAACTCACGCTGGCGCGAGAAGTACATGACGATGACGCTGGCAAGCAGGCCGAAGACGATGTCGCAGATCAGCGCGGTAACCGTGAAGCCGATGCCGGGGCCTTCGCCGTCTTTCCTGAGAAAGGAATCGACGAAGTAAGCAACGACGCGCGCCAGGAAGATGACGAAGGTGTTCACCACGCCTTGGATCAGCGTCAGCGTCACCATGTCGCCGTTGGCGATGTGCGCGACTTCGTGGGCGAGCACCGCTTCAGCTTCTTCGCGGCTCATGCTTTGCAAGAGGCCGGTGGAAACGGCAACCAGCGAACTGTTCTTGGTCGCACCGGTGGCAAAGGCGTTCGGATCACCTTCATAGATGGCCACTTCCGGCATGGCGATCTTCGCCTTTTGCGCGAGCCGGGCAACGGTGTCGACCAGCCATTGCTCGGTGGCGTTGCGCGGCGTGGCGATGACCTGCGCGCCGGTGCTCCACTTGGCGATGGGCTTGGACATCCACAGCGAAATGAAGGCGCCACCGAAGCCGATGATGCCGGAGAAGATCAGCAACGAAGTCAGATTGAGGCCATTGGCGGTGAGATACTGGTTCACCCCCAGAATGCTGGTGGTGAAGCCCAGTACCAGCATGATGGCCAGGTTGGTGGCGATGAAGAGGATGATGCGTTTCATGGTTGTCTCCAAAGAGAGGAACTACGGAGGCCATGATAAGCGGCTTGATGTTTAGGAAAAAGTATATAAAAATTGATTTTCACTTCGCAAAAACAGGAATATCGCGGTGAACTATCGTCATTTGCACTATTTTTGGGTGGTCGCCAAGGAAGGTAGCCTCACCCGCGCCGCCGCCCGGCTGGGCGTCGCCGTTCAGACTATCAGCGGGCAGCTCGCCTTGCTTGAGCGCGATCTCGGCAAGGCACTCTTCGCGCCACAGGGGCGCGGCCTGACCCTCACCGAGGCCGGGCGGCTGGCGCTCAGCTATGCCGACCAGATCTTCCAATTGGGCGAGCAGATGCAGGAGGCGGTCCAATCGCCAGAGGCTGATCCCGCGTTGCGTCTGACGGTTGGGATTTCCGACGCCCTGCCCAAGCTGGCCGCCTATCGATTCCTGCGGGTGGCGCTGGAATTGCCGCAGCGCGTGCGGCTGGTCTGTTCGGAAGGCAGCTTCGACGAACTGGTGGCCGAACTCGCGCTGCACAAGCTCGATGTCGTCCTCACCGACCGGCCGTTAGCGCCGACCGCCAGCCTGCGCGTCTATAGCCATGGGCTGGGCGAATACGAGATCAGTCTTTTTGGAACGGCGGCGCTGGTCGAGCGTTATCGGCCCGGCTTCCCCGAAAGCCTCGACGGCGCGCCGCTGCTCTTGCCGACGCGCAATAACGCCCTGCGCGGTCGCCTCGAACAGTGGCTGGAAGCGCGCAATTTGCGTCCGGAAATCGTCGGCGAATTCGAGGATAACGCCCTGCTCAACACCTTCGGCCGTAGTGGCATGGGCCTCTTTCCGGCACCGGCCATGCTGGCGGACGACGTGGCCGATCAGCTTCGGGCGGAGCCGGTGGGCGAGATCGCCGGCGTGCGCGACCAATATTACGTCGTTTCCAACGAGCGCCGCATCCGCCATCCGGCGGTCGAGGCAATACTTCGTGCGGGTCAGGCACCAGCCTCAGCCCTGTGACGCGGTTATTTCCGCAACAGCCCCCGGAGCAGCCCGATGCCTCCGGTCACCAGGTCGGCAATATCGAAGTCGACCGTGTCGATACCGATGCCGCCGCTCTGCGCCCGCTCGCGCTGCAATTTCGATTTCTGCCGTTCGTTGGCGAGCAGGGCATCGGCGAATGCCTCGGGATCGACATGCTCCTCGCGCACCGCCGCCTGGCCGAACCCGGACAGCGCCTTTTCGACCGCTTGCGGATCGAGGATGGCGATCGGCGCCCGGCAATGGGCGCACGCTGTTTCGGTACGGATATCGACCGGCGCGCCGCAACCCGAGCAGCGGATTGTCTGCACTTTTTGCGCCAGCGCCGCGATTTCGGCGCCGTTCAATTGGCGCACGAATCCTTTCTCGGTCATGAAGGCCGAAAAGGCGGTGAAGCGTCCATGGCCTTGCAGGCAGCGGTGGTAGCTGAAACGCCCGTTCTTGCTGAGGTCGAACCCTTGCAGCATGCGCTCGTTGCAGCGCGGGCAGCGCAGCGTGTCGCGCCAGGGCTGGCGCGGATCGTCGCGGTGGGCGTGGATGAGCTTAAAGAGATCGAGGACGCCGGCCGGTGCCATCTGCAGGCTTTCGAACTCGTCGAACCAGATGCCTTGGCAAGCGAAGCAGAGGTCCAGCGTCAATTCGCCCTCGAGCTTGCGCTTGCAGCAAAAATTCTGCATCGGCGCTTCGCAGGCGGGGCAAGTGAGGGCGCCGTTGGCAATCTCGGCGGGAGTGGCGTCCACGCGGGTATCCAAGAGGAATGTAATGACGGTATTCTGCCTCTTTCGGTCGCGGCGGTGAAGCCGCAGGCCGTCAGGCCGCTGTTTTCAGGATGAAAACTTCCGGATCGTCGCCATGCTCGAGCAGGATGCGGCGCACGCGGTCCTGCCAGAGGGCGCCGAAGCGTCGTACGGCTTCCGGGTTGGCATCGGCATGCATGGATGCCTGCATGAGCGCGCCCATCTCGGGGTCGGCGGGAATGCCTTGCATCCGCGCCGCGACATCGACCGCGGCGCCGGTGTCGAGCCGGGTAAAGCGAATTTCCAGCGGCACGTCGGCATCGAAGAGCAGCAGGTCGCGCCGGTCGAAGCGGCCGCCCAGCCC
>JAPUEC010000148.1:0-4481 GCA_027492775.1 Rhodocyclaceae bacterium | reverse complement strand
CATCCTGCGCAGCCCCGGTGAGCAGCGAAACGACATTGGCGATGACGCCGGTGACACCGCTGCTCCGGCCCTGGCGGAATTCAATGCGAATGGCGCCCCGCTCCGGCAGCGCTTCGCCGTAGAGTGCCTTGAGGGCCCGGCAAGTCATCCAATAGGCGGAGGCGACGGTCGGGCACGAATGCCCGGCCAGCTTGACGGCATCGACGTAGCCATACTCGATCTGCCCGCCTTCAGCGGCGCCGAGCAACTCCGCCAGCGGATCGTGCAGGTGCAGCCGGGGCACGTCCTCGAAAAATTCGGGATAGCGGGAAGCCCGCATCGCCGGCATGACCGTCACTGCTTGATGAAATCGATGACAATGGCACCGGGATCGCGTTGCTGGTAGCGGATTTCGACGCCGTCGCCATAACGCTGCTCCAACTGGCTGAGCAAAGGCAGCGGGTCGTGATCGTTAACGAAGCGCATGGTCTCGCCGCGATTGAGCGCGTCGAGGGCGCCGAAAATGGCGGCGTGGCGGAAGCGCTTGGCGATGCCGCGGGCGTCGAAGGGATAGAGTGCATCGGGG
The DNA here is from genome assembly GCA_027492775.1 of Rhodocyclaceae bacterium. GTDB lineage: Bacteria > Pseudomonadota > Gammaproteobacteria > Burkholderiales > Rhodocyclaceae > UBA1934. The sequence goes on along the minus strand of JAPUEC010000148.1, from coordinate 3,916 downwards.
GAGAGGTGCAAATGGGCGTGGGACATGGTCAACTTCCTTACGAGTTTGGGGTTGGAGGAGTGATTGGTGTATCGGAGGCGAGGAGCAACTCGGCGGCGGCGAAGAGTTCGCGTTCTTCGAAGCGCACATGCGCTTCGAGCAGATCGCCAAAGCGCTTGATGCTGGCGGTGTCGTTGGCGGCAAGATTGCCGATCAGCGCCCTGAGCTCGGCGTGCTCGTCCAAGGTGCGTCGGACCAGCGCAACGAACCCCGCTTTTTCCAGCCGGGGGAGCAAATCGGATTCCTCCGCGCGAAAATGCGGTTCCATTTCGCGATTGAAAATTTCCACCGCGCCCGTCATGAATTCGGCCAGGTTCTCGTCCGGCGCCATGGACAGCCGCTGGGCGCGCTTGGCCAGCTTCAGCGCCGGGTGGTGCTCACGGGACAATTGGATGAGGGCGGCGTTACGTTTCATTTCGGTTGAAGATTTAACTGGGCTGAGTGCTAAAGATAAGATGCATTAACAATGTATGTTTAGGTTACCATCGCGCTTGAGTTAAAGCAACATTCGTAATACAGGTTTAAGTGGCGGCGGTTGTGACCAAGCCGACTTGTCCGGGCGCCGAAAAACTGCGAAGCTCCCCAGGTCCATTCTTCAGAACGCGCCATGTCCAGAGTCCAGATTCACCTGCCGGAAACCTTCCCCTTCTCCACCGAAATCCCGCTCTACATCAGCCATATCAACTACGGTGGGCATCTCGATAACGCCATGCTGTTATCGGTGGTGTCGGAAGCGCGGATTCGATTTCTAAAGTCGAATGGTTATACCGAGTTGGATGTGGAAGGTGTAGGCCTCGTCGTCGCCGACGCCGCTTTGCAATACAAATCGGAAGCTTTCCACGGCGAGGTCATGGTGGTGCGCATGGCCGCCGGCCATTTCAGCAAATACGGCTGTGACCTGCTCTGGGTGATGAACGAGCAAACCACCGGCCGCGAAGTGGCGCGCGGCAAGACCGGCATCATCTTTCTCGACTACGCCACCCGCAAGGTGGCTCGAGTGCCCGAAAAATTCAGGGCCTGGAGCGGCGATCATTCGGTGACGCCGTCGGCTTAATGGATCGATGAGTCTGGCCGGCTTGCGGTATTTCGGCTCGCCAGGCTTTGCTGAAGTGGGCCATCCTCCCTTGTCGATGGCTCGTCCCATCCTTGTCCCGACATGTAAAATGACGCCATGGGGCTTGTCATTCAATCATGAACGCAACGGGTTTTCTCGCGGTCGGCATCGGTGCGGCGCTCGGCGCCTGGTGCCGCTGGCTGCTTGGCGTGCTGCTCAATCCCGTTTTCATTGCGTTGCCCCTCGGCACCTTGGCGACCAATCTGATCGGCGGGTATCTGGTTGGCGTGGCGGTTGGGGTTTTTCACCTCAATCATGAGATTCCGGCGGAGATCAAGCTTTTCGTCATCACCGGCTTTCTTGGCGGCTTGACGACCTTTTCCACCTTTTCGGCAGAAGTCGTCGAGCGCTTGCTGGCCAACCAGCCCGGCTGGGCCATCGGCATCGGCGTCCTCCATTTGGCCGGCTCGCTTCTGGCGACCTATCTTGGTCTGCTGACCATGGGTGCGACACGCATCTGGGGCTGAATCGCCCTCGTGGCTTGGCTGTCAGGCCGACACGAAAGTTCACCTTGGCGTAACTGTTCCCGGAACGAATCGCTCAACGAGCGTTCGTAAAGATTCAGGTTTATTTCATGTCAGGGAACGATCATGAACAACCGGAACTGCCGGCAGATCGCCATTGGCCAGAAGGCTGCCCCCGTTTCGCCCGCTGCATTGCTGCTGCGCTCGGCGTTGCCGCACGGTGCGCTGGATGAGGCTACGTCGTCTCTCATGATCGGCGGGAGGAAATAGCGCATGTCAGCGCCGCGCGCTTTATCGGATGGATTTTTCGCCACCCCCGATGACGGTCGCCGGCCTGGCGAGTTGGATCGCGCCGAAGTTCGCGATTCGCATGCCAAAAAGCGCGCTCCTGGCGGCGTTTGCGCTGGCATGCGGCACAACCGGCAATACTCCATGCTGGACGGCTCCTCGGCGATTCCGGTCGTTCTCTTGCTGTTTGCCCAAGCGGCGCCAGTCAAGGTGAGCTGAGATGTCCGTGGTGAGCGAAGGCATCGACCTCGACCGTCTCCCAGCCATTGCCTGGGAGGGGAACGGCGTTCCATTGGAAAGCCTGGGCGGCAAGGCCCGTAGCCTGCGCCATCTCTCCGCCGCCAGGCGGCCGGTGCCGAGCTGGTTCTGCGTTCCGGTCGAGTATTACCAAGCTTTCATCCGGCCTTTCGAGGCGAATCTGCGGTCTGGGCTTGAAGCCGTCATCGACCCGGCGACGCATGATTGCGCCCAGCTCTCGCAAAACCTCCAGGCGCTGCTTGCAAGCGGCGAACCGCCGGGCGTGCTGCGCGATGAAATCAGCCGCTTGCTCAAAAGCAGCCCGGCCAGTTATTACGCGGTGCGTTCTTCGGCGACCAGCGAGGATTCCCGCAAGTTCGCCCTCGCCGGCCTTTTCGACACCTATCTTTACGTCCCCCGCGATCGCGTTTTCGATCAGATCCGCCGCTGCTGGGCCTCCGTCTTCAACGCCGGGGCGCTCAGCTTCATGCTGAATAAAGGCCTGTCTCCGCTCGACCTCGGCATGGCGGTGGTGGTGCAGGAGATGGTGGATGCCGAGAAGTCGGGCATCCTCTTCCAGGCCAACCCGAATGGCCGGCTGGACGAGATCGCCGTCGTTGCCGGTTACGGGCTGGGCGAAGGCGTGGTGAGTCAGGCGGTGGAGACCGATGCCTTTTATATCGACCGCCAATCGCGTCAGATGCGCTCGATCTTGAACGAGAAGATTCACCGTCTGGCCTTCGATTGCAGTGCGGGCGAGGGACTGGAAAAGCTGCCGGTTCCCGAGGCCCTGCGCGCAGGGCCGGTGCTCGATGCGCAGGAACTCGACGCCCTCCTGGAACTGAGCGCGACGCTCGAAAAGGATCATGGCGAATTCCAGGATATCGAGTGGGCGTTCGATGCGGCGGGGCATCTCCATCTGCTGCAATGCCGGCCGATCACCACCCTGCCGCAGGGGCCGCTGCAGCTCTACGACAACACCAAGATCAGCGAGAACTATCCGGGGATCAGCCTGCCGCTCACCGCCAGCGTCGTGCGCAACGTTTATCGCGGCATGTTCTATCACGCCTACCGCAAGTCGGGGTATTCCCGGGCGGCGCTCCGACCTTATCAGCCTTGTTTTGCCAACATGGTCGCCAGCATCGAAGGCCGGCTCTACTACAACCTCAGCAACTGGTATGCGCAGATGCTCCTGCTGCCATTCTCGCGGCGGATTTTCATCCCCTCGCTGGAGAAGGCGATCGGCGCCGAAGGCATACCGATGCCGACGGGGCGCCAGGGCGTGTCGCGCTTCATGCAGTTGCGGGTGTCCTTGCGTTTCATTGCCCGTTTTTTCTTTTTCGATCGTTGCCTGGCGCGCTATCAGCGGCAATTCCGGGCGCTGTATCAGCATGCCGCCGCGCCGCTCGACGAGCCCCAGAATCTGGAGGCGCTGGTTGGGCTCTACCGCGATTTTTCCGTTCGGCTCTTCCCTATCGACCAGTTCGGCCCCATTTCCGACACCTATTTGATGTTGTTGCTGGCGGCGGCGCGGCGCTATTTCAGCCGGCTTGGCTTGGCGGAATCGCTGATCAACGGCCTGCTGGTGGGCGAGCGCGATCTCGAGAGCGTCAAGCCGGTGCAGTCGGTGCGGGCGCTGGCGAGTGAAGTGGAAGCCCAGCCTCGGCTCAGGCGCCGGCTGGTCGGCGCCAGCACTTGGCCGGAACTGGTCGACCTCTTGCAGGCCGAGTACCCGGAATTCTTCGCGCGCCTATGCCAGCATCTGGTCGACTAT
>JAPUEC010000147.1 GCA_027492775.1 Rhodocyclaceae bacterium | reverse complement strand
GGCGCCGGTGGTCGCGGAGAAGGCCGATGTACCGGCGGACAAGCAGCCCGGCATTCTGGCCAAGATTTTTTCCTGGTTCCGCTCCGAACCGACTCCCGTTGCCGCCCCTCCAGCACCGGCTCAGGCCGGCAAGAAGCCACGTGACGGCCAGCGGGATGGCCGTCGTGATCGTGGCGATGGCCGCGACAACCGCCGTGGCGGCCGCAACAATCGCCGCCACGAAGAGGGCGGCGAGCGCCAGGGCCGCGGCGAAAAAACGCCACCGCAGCCGGTTCAAACAGCGGCTCGGGAAGATCCTACTGCCGCACGGCCGCAGCAGGAACGCCGCCCGCGCGGCGAGCGCAAGGAACGCCGGGACCGCAACGTGCAGCCGGAATTGGTCAGCACCATTCCGGCAGTTGTGGCAGCAGCCCCAACCGAAGTGACCGAAGAGGCCGGTAGCCGGCGACGCGGCCGGCGCGGCGGGCGCGGTCGCGGTGAACGCAACCAGGAAGGCGCACCGGTGGAAGCATCGCCGGTCGCCGCACTTGCAAGCGTAGAACCGAATCTGGAGTCAACGGCGCCCACTATCCCCGCGGTTGAAATTTTGCCGCCGGCGACAGAAACGATTGCCCAAGTGGAACAACCCACGCCGGCAGCAGAACCGGCCTCGGAGGTCGTCGAGCATCAAGTGCCCGTATCCATGAGCGAATCGGTAGTGCCCAAGAACGAAGCTGCATCCGAGGAAATCTCCGCTGCTCCGGTACCGGAATTGGACGCAACGAATGTGGCGATGGAAGCCCGGCCGAGCGCTCCGGCGGCAGAACTCGTGTCGACCGTTCCGGCGGCCGAACCTGCGCCGAGCCCCGAGCCGGTGGTTGAGCCGCCACCCCCGGCCGCGCCGGTGGAAGCGCCACCGCCTCCCGTCGATGTGCCTCCTCCGGCTCCGACGCCGCAACCGGTGGACCTGGACAAGGCGCTCGCCGAAAGCGGTCTGGTCCTCGTTCAAACCACCGCGGCACCAGCCGATATCGTGATCGACGTTCCGCCCGTCAAACTCGGGCGTCCACGGCGCGCGCGGCCGACCTTGCCGGCTGGTTCGGACGAACCGCTGATCGTCGTCGAAACCCAGAAATAATCGATCCGCTTCATTACCCATGAAAAAGGGCGCCTCAGGCGCCCTTTTCTATTCGCGGAAGAAATCAGCGAAGCTTCTTTTTCAGTTCGTCGGTCAATCCCTTGGCAGCATCCTCCACCATATCGATCACCAGATCGAAGCCGTGACCCAGGCCATAGAAAGGGTCAGGCACCTCGTCGTCATCGAAATTTTCGGAATAGTCCATGAACAGCTTGATGCGATCGTGCTTGTCGGCAGGCGCCATTCGCCGCAGATTGTCGAGATTGGTTTTATCCATGGCAAGCACCAGGTCAAAATATTCCAGATCCTGGGGCGCCACTCGGCGGGCGCGCATTTGAGAGAGGTTATAGCCGCGCGATAAGGCGGCGCGCTGGGTCCGTGGATCCGGCGGCTCCCCCACGTGATAGCCGTGCGTTCCAGCAGAATCTACCTCAACTTTATCGCTTAATCCGTTGATTTTAATGCAATGTCGAAGTATGCCCTCCGCCGTTGGCGAGCGACAGATGTTCCCCATGCAAACCAGGAGCACGCGATAAACCATTACACGCTTCCCTCATCCCGATCATGTGGTGCCGCGCCGAAAACCCGCTCTTTGAGCCGAAAAAGTGCATCTCGGGCCGCCGCGGCCTTTTCGAACTCGAGATTTTTGGCGCATTCGAGCATTTCTTTTTCCAGGCGCCGAATTTCCTTGGCCAGCGCTTTCTCGCTCATCGTCTCATAAACGGCTTGTTGCTGGGCGGCCTTCAATTCCGACTGTGCGGTTTCAACATCGTATACACCGTCGATAATATCCTTGATGCGCTTCGAAACACCCTTCGGTGTGATGTTGTTGGCGGCATTGAACGTCAGCTGGCGTTCGCGGCGGCGTTCCGTTTCGGCGATGGCGCGCCGCATGGAATCGGTCATCCGGTCGGCGTAAAGAATGGCCGTGCCGTTGATATGACGAGCTGCGCGGCCGATGGTCTGGATGAGCGAGCGCTCGGAACGAAGGAAGCCCTCCTTGTCCGCGTCCAGAATCGCAACCAGTGAAACCTCTGGAATATCAATACCTTCGCGCAACAAGTTAATGCCAATTAACACATCAAAAACACCCAGGCGCAGGTCGCGGATGATCTCCACCCGCTCCACCGTCTCGATGTCGGAGTGTAAATATCGGACGCGAACCCCGTTTTCCGCGAGGAAATCGGTCAAGTCCTCAGCCATGCGCTTGGTCAGCGTCGTTACCAATACGCGTTCGCCGATTTTCGCCCGTTTGTAGATTTCAGCGAGCAAATCGTCGACCTGCGAAGAGGCGGGCCTGACGATCACCTGCGGATCAACCAGACCGGTTGGCCGAACAACCTGCTCCACCACCTGACCGGAACGTTGCCGTTCATACTCGGCCGGAGTCGCGGAAACGAAAACGCTTTGCCGCATCAGCGCTTCAAACTCCTCGAAGCGCAACGGCCGGTTATCCAGCGCGGAGGGAAGGCGGAATCCATAATCGACAAGATTCGCTTTGCGGGAACGGTCACCCTTGTACATGCCGCCGACCTGCCCAATGGAGACATGCGATTCATCAACGAACATCAGCGCGTCCGCTGGAAGATAGTCGATCAATGTCGGCGGCGGTTCGCCCGGCTTGCGCCCCGAAAGATGGCGGGAGTAGTTTTCGATTCCCTTGCAAAAACCGAGTTGGTCGAGCAATTCCAAGTCGAAGCGGGTGCGTTGCTCCAGGCGCTGAGCCTCCACCAGCTTTTCGTGCTCGTGGAACCACTGCAGACGCTCGCGCAATTCCGTCCTGATGGCATCGATCGCTCGTACCACCGTCGCCCGAGGCGTGACGTAGTGGGAAGCCGGAAAAACCGTGAAGCGTAAAGCCTTGTGCAGCATGTGCCCGGTCAAGGGATCGAAGAATTGCAAGCCCTCGATTTCATCGTCGAAGAGCGAGACGCGGATCGCATGTTCGGCATTTTCGGCGGGAAAAATGTCGATAACATCGCCTCGAACCCGGAAGGTGCCACGGTGAAAATCGATGTCATTGCGCTCGTACTGCATTTCGGAGAGACGCTTCAGGATGGCGCGCTGATCGAAACGATCGCCGACGCGCATGGTCAGGATCATGTTGTGATAGTCGTCCCGATCGCCGATGCCGTAGATGCATGAAACGCTGGCGACAATGACGACATCGCGCCGCTCCAGCAGGCTCTTGGTGGCCGACAAGCGCATCTGCTCGATGTGATCGTTGATCGAGCTGTCTTTCTCGATGTAGAGATCACGCGAAGGAACATAGGCCTCCGGCTGATAATAATCGTAGTAGGAAACGAAATATTCGACGGCGTTTTCCGGAAAGAACTCCTTGAACTCCGAGTAGAGCTGCGCCGCCAGCGTCTTGTTGGGCGCAAGCACCAGCGCGGGCCGACCGCTGCGGGCGATGACGTTAGCCATGGTGTAGGTCTTACCCGAGCCGGTGACTCCCAGCAACGTTTGGGCGGCCAAGCCGTCAGCCAGCCCTTCCATCAATTTTTCTATCGCCTCGGGCTGATCGCCTGCGGGCAGGAAGGGTTGATGGAGGCGGAAGGGGCTGCCGGGAAAGCTCAAGGGCGGCCCGGAAATGGTTTTATCGATCATGATATAATGATGAACTGCATCAATGCTCGGCCGCAAGGCCTGAATCCCCGTATTATTTCATGGAGCGCCCAATGACCCCTTCGATCTTTGCAGCGGTGGAGATGGCTCCTCGCGACCCGATTCTCGGCCTCAACGAGGCCTTCAACGCCGATGGTCGCACGACCAAGGTTAACCTCGGCGTCGGCGTTTATTTCGACGATTCGGGCAAGATCCCCCTCCTTTCCGCCGTCAAGACCGCCGAAGAAGTTCGCCTCAAGGCCGCGCCACCGCGCGGCTACCAACCGATCGAAGGGCCGGTTGCCTACAATCAGGCGGTTCAGAACCTGCTTTTTGGCGCCGGTTCCGAGATCGTCGGCAGCGGACGCGTCATTACCGCCCAGGCGCTTGGCGGCACCGGCGCGCTGAAGATCGGCGCCGATTACCTCAAACGGCTGCTGCCGCAAGCCAAGGTCCATATCAGCGACCCCTCTTGGGAGAATCATCGTGCGCTGTTTGAAGCGGCGGGCTTCTTGGTCGAAAACTATCCCTATTACGACCCCGCCACCCGTGGCGTCAATTTCACCGCCATGAAAGCCGCGTTGAGCGGCCTGCCGGCGGGTTCGATCATCGTTTTGCATGCCTGCTGCCATAACCCAACCGGCGCCGACATCACCGATGCGCAATGGCAGGAAATCGCCGCGCTTTGCCAACAGGGCGGGCTCGTGCCTTTCCTCGACATGGCCTACCAAGGGTTTGCCGACGGGATCGATGCGGATGCGGGTGCGGTTCGGGCCTTTGTCGCCAGCGGTCAGCAGTTCGTCATTTCCAGTTCTTTTTCCAAATCCTTTTCGCTTTACGGCGAGCGCGTCGGCGCACTTTCAATCGTCACGTCGGGCAAGGATGAGGCGTCGCGCGTCATGTCCCAACTCAAGCGCGTCATCCGCACCAACTATTCCAATCCACCGACGCATGGCGGTGCAATCGTCGCTGCCGTGCTGTCATCGCCCGAACTTCGCCAGACTTGGGAAAATGAATTGGCCGGCATGCGCGATCGCATCCGCGCCATGCGCAACGGCTTGGTCGAGCAGCTGAAAGCGCAAGGAACTTCGCAGGATTTCTCCTTCATCAACAAGCAGCGCGGCATGTTTTCCTACACCGGCCTGACCGCCGACCAAGTGGAGAAATTGAAGAGCGAATTCGGCATTTACGCCGTCTCCTCTGGGCGCATTTGCGTGGCAGCGCTCAATTCCAAAAATCTGGAATACGTCGCCAAGGCAATCGCCAGCGTTCTGAAGGGCTGAGGCAGAGCCGACAAAAACAAAAGCGGGGTTGATCCCCGCTTTTTTATTGTTTTTGGCCCGCCTTATTACTGCACCACGGTTTCCAGAGTAGGCAAGACACCAGAAATACGCAGGGCAGCTCTCACCGGCTGAACCGAGCTTTCCAACCTGACATGAAAGAGGCCATCCACGGCCTTGTTGGGACGAACCACGAACTCTCCCTGAGCCCGGATCAATCCCGCATCGAGTTCCATGCCCGTGCCGGTCATTTGTTGTCCAGCAATGCGCAGGTTGCCTTTGGCCCGATCGAACTTGCTGGTCCCGCCGCGGACCGACTGGCCCATGCCGCGCCGCGTTGCCGCGCCGAAATCGACGCCATTAATGATCACCCGCTCCATCTGCGCCGACATGGTGACTTCCGCCGTTTCCCACATACCCTGCCAATGAGGCCCGGAACCGCGAATGCGCAAATGTCCGGAAATCTCTCCCTCAAGGCCGACCGGCGCAGAGAACATGGCGACCAGCCGCTTCAACTTGGCATGCGCGACGACGCCGTCGCCAGCCATGGCGAAGCCTTGATTCCAGTCGAACCACCAACTTCCCTGAAACAGCCCGTCGGCCAATCCGAATTCCACTTGCGGCAGTATGAGTTTCCCGGATTGCAGCGAGCCCTTGGCTGTAATCGCACCAAACACGTAAGGAGACGCCTCGGAGGGCTTCCAGCCATAGCCCTCGATACTGACGGTCGCTCCCACAGCCGTGGGCATGAGTTGCACCAGCAGCGAGCGATCCGGCGTATTCAACACCAAGGCGCCAATGCCGCCACCAGGCTTGAAGACGATTTCACCGTCGAGTTCGCGGAGTCCGGTGCTTCCGGCGGTAACGCTGACATTTTTCAGGGTCGCGTGCTCGACGGCCAAACTCGAACTGTTCCGGATTCCGTCCAGCACCCGCGGCAAGCTCGCCGCAAAATCTGCGCTCAGAACAATATCCGACAGGATCGCCTCGCGTATGATTTTTTTCTCACCGCTGGCGGGAAGAATAAACTGGGGAACGAACACTGTTCCGATTCTCGCCGCACCGTTTTCACTGAGCCGGACATCCCGCAGCACGAAGGCAGGACGCGGGTAGAGCTGCACATCGACATCGCCCACCTTGACCGGCACGCCAAGCGCCTGGGCCAGCGTCGCCTCAATTTGCGGACGGTAGCTGCCATAGGGGAAGAGCAGCACGGTGAGAAAACCGACGAGGAGGATGAGAACGATGCCGATACCAATCCGGCGCCCCCAGGAAACACGACGGTAGGGCGCAAGGTCTCTCGAACGTGAGAACCGCAACCTCTCCATCCACGCTGCGCAGCGCTCGCCGATGCCACGCTGCTGCGGCGCTTGAGGCTTGGGAGGCGGCAACTTTTGTCGTTGAGATGCCGAAGGTGCCTGCGTCCCGAAACCTGAAAGTTGACTGGGAACAGAGGCGATCGAATCATCGAGTGATAATTCCCGGGAAGGCTCGAAACTGGAAAATGGCGAAATCTGCGCCGTTGCGGCTCCGATGGCCTTGACCTTCTGCTTCCCTTGCTCCCAAACCGACGGCGCTTCGGTCGATAGGGCGATATACCCACCCTTTTCCAGTTCGCGCAGGGCATTGAACACCAAGGCTTCGTTACCGATTTTTTCGATCAAACCAGCGATATTGAGTTGGCCGTCCACTTGCAGAAGCACCATGCGCAAATTGCGCTGGACGACGCGCGTGCGCTGCAGCGTCGCTTCCTCGCCCGCCGGCGTTTTTGAAAAAACAAGATTTCGATCCATGTTCCTGTTGCAACCCCCATTCATGCTTGACTCATCCCCCGCCAAGCGTCTATTATGCGCGCCTCGATTCCCCGATAGCTCAGTTGGTAGAGCGCCGGACTGTTAATCCGTAGGTCCCTGGTTCGAGCCCAGGTCGGGGAGCCAAAAATTCATCGAACGTACGTCACCAGAGGCGTGCGCAGCAAGCAAGAGTGCAATATTCATCTTGCTTGATTCTCGGCAATACCAGTCCCTCACGTCCATTCCGCTGCAAATCCGCGAAAATAGCATACTTTTCTTCGGATACCACTTTGTCATCAGCATCGCAAATCCGACGATGCCTTGGCGTGCTGCAGACGCCTCGCATAGGTGTGACGCGCGCGCAAACGAGGATCGGTGACCACCATCCCCAAGGTTTCGCCGAACACCATGGTCACACCCAGCACCGGCAATACCAGCATCAACCCAGGAATACCGGCAACCGCCCCGCCAATGAAGATCATCAACACCGTCAGCAAGGGGTGGATATTCAGGCTCTTGCCGACGGTAAGCGGCATAAAGAAAAAATCGTCCATGAGCCGAACGAGCAGGAACAGCGCCACGGCGCCGTATGCGATTTCGGGATGATTCGGAAAATCGGTGGCCGCCACCAGCACAACCAACACGCACCCGACAATCGAACCGATATACGGAACCCAGGCGAGAACTGCGGTGATCAGGCCCAAAAGTAGCGCCCCCGAAACTCCCAATAACCAAAGGCCCGCGGCGAGACAAAGGGTATCGAGCAGGGTCAGTTGAAGAAGCCCGACAAAATAAAGCCTTGCCGTGCGGTCAACTTGATCCAGGAGATAAAGGGTGCGCTCGAAAAATGCGTTGGGAACCGATCGGCCGATGAATTTCTTGAATCGCCATCCGTCGCGCAACATGAAAAAGGCGAGGAAGGGCGCCAGTAACAACGAGGGTGCCCATGCCGCCAGCGTCATCGCCGCATCCGCAAGGTGGTCGCGGGCGAAATTGTCGGTGAATTCCGAAATATGGCGTGCCGTCTCCTCGCTGAGATGGGCCTGAGCCAAAACCCCGAAGCGGTCCTCGAACTGCCGCAAGGTCGACAACAGAAAGTTCACGCCCCCGTCCAGATAGCGCGTGCTCGAAGCCTGCCAATTGACGGCGTCGGCAGTGATCCAGGGGAAGGCGAGGATCAGCGCCAGCGCGATGATCAGGCTTGCGCCGAGTCCGATGATCGTCGCCGCCATGTCGTGCGAAAAGCCGGATAGCACCAAACGCAACTTGAGGGGCAAACAGGCGTAATACATCACCAGCGCCAGAAGAAACGGCACGACAAGCCAAAGTATGCGCTGGAAAAAGAAAAGCGTCAGACAGGTGACGAAAATGATGCCCAGCCAAGCCAAAGGCCCCGATTCGTAGTCATTGGCGGGGGACAATCGTTTCATTGCACGGCTTGCCGCAATCGCTGGCCGAGCGTCCGCGCCAGTTGCAAGGCGATACGCGAGACGATGCGGGCGTGGGAATCCATGAGGCGTTCGAAATCGCCGCGGAAGAACACCGCCAGTTCCGCTTCCCCCGTGGCGCGGGCCTGTGCAGAGCGTGGCGCATCGTCGAGCAAGGCCAATTCACCGAAGAAATTGCCCGGTCCCAGTTCCGCAATGGGCTGATCCGATCGTCCCGGGTGGCAGATGGTGATCCGGCCGGAAATGATGACATAGAGCGCCTGACCTTCCTCGCCCTCATCAAAGACAATCTCGCCCGCCAAGTAGCGGCGTAAATGCGTAAATCCTTCAATCGTTTTCAAATCGCTGACTGTCAGCCCCGAAAAAAGGGTGGTATCCGCCAGGGCGAGAACAACGGCAGAGGATGGCGCGCGCTGAAACTTGAACATCTCGCATTTCCGCAGTCATGGTGACGCAAGATTCTACCTTGCATTTGCCATATGGCGCGCGGCCTGAACGAAGTTATGAAAATTTGATCTATCCACTTGTTTACCGGCTATCAAGGCGCCACAATCGCACCATCTTCCGCCACTTGCCACCATGCAGAACGAGACCCTCCACGCTGAAGCCACGCCGCCGGGAATGGAGGCTTTCCGCCCGCCAGCGAGCAACGCGCAACATAGCGCCGGAACGCTGGTGGATAAGTATGGACGGCATATCACCTACGTTCGCCTGTCCATCACCGATCGCTGTGATTTCCGCTGCACCTATTGCATGTCGGAAGAGATGGTCTTTCTGCCCCGCTCCGAGGTCCTGAGCTTGGAAGAATGCCTGCGTCTGGCGTCGATTTTTGTCGGCCTGGGCGTCTCCAAGCTGCGCATCACCGGCGGTGAACCGCTGGTGCGGAAGGACGCGATGTGGTTGATCGAACGTCTAGGTGCCCTGCCCGGCCTGGAAAACCTGGTCATGACCACCAACGGCTCGCAGCTCGATCGGTTTGCGAAACCGCTGGCGGACGCCGGGGTTCGGCGATTGAATATCAGCCTCGACACGCTCGATCCCGAACGATTCCACGCCATCACCCGTATCGGCGAGATCGGCAAGGTTTTGCGAGGCATCGATGCGGCGGGTGATGCCGGCTTGACGGGAACCAAGCTCAATACGGTCATGATGCGCGGCATCAATGATCATGAGTTCGTCGATCTGGTGCGCTTCGCCATTGACCGCCAGCTCGACATTTCCTTTATCGAGGAAATGCCGCTTGGCCCAATCCTCGGCCGCCACAACACCTTTATCTCCTCCGAGGAAACGCGCGCCGCCCTCGCCAGGCATTTCGAGTTGCTGCCCTCGCTCGAAAACAGCGGCGGCCCGGCCCGTTACTGGCGGATACCCGGGGCAACGACCCGCATTGGCTTCATTTCTCCGCACAGCCATAACTTTTGCGACACCTGCAACCGCGTGCGCATCACTGCCAAGGGCGAGCTCTACCCCTGCCTGGGACAGA
>JAPUEC010000146.1 GCA_027492775.1 Rhodocyclaceae bacterium | reverse complement strand
AACCTCGGTCTTGCCGACGCCGGTGGGGCCGGAGAACAGGAAGGAGCCGATGGGTTTTTCCGGGCTACCGAGACCGGAGCGCGCCATCTTGATCGCCTGGGCGAGCGCGTCGATCGCCTTGTTCTGGCCGAAGACGACCGCCTTCAGGTCGCGATCGAGGTTCTTGAGTTCGGTGCGATCATCGGTGCTGACGTGATTCGACGGCACGCGCGCGATCTTGGCGACGATTTCCTCGATATCCTGCTTGTTGATCATCTTCTTCTGCTTCGATTTCGGCAGGATGCGCTGCGCCGCGCCGGCCTCGTCGATGACATCGATGGCCTTGTCCGGCAGGTGGCGGTCGGTGATATAGCGGGCCGAAAGCTCGGCTGCGGACGACAGCGCCGTGCCCGAGTACTTGATGCCGTGGTGCGCTTCGAAGCGACCCTTCAGCCCCTTGAGGATTTCAATGGTCTCCGCCACCGAGGGCTCGTTCACGTCGATCTTCTGGAAACGCCGCGAGAGGGCGCTGTCCTTCTCGAAAATGCCCCGGAACTCGGTGTAAGTGGTTGCGCCGATGCACTTCAACTGGCCGGAGGAAAGCGCCGGCTTGAGCAGGTTGGAGGCATCGAGCGTCCCGCCGGAAGCGGCGCCCGCGCCGATCAGGGTGTGGATTTCGTCGATGAACAGGATGGCGTCCGGATTGTCGCGTAACTGCTTGAGCACGCCCTTGAGGCGCTGCTCGAAATCGCCGCGGTACTTGGTCCCGGCGAGAAGCGAGCCCATGTCCAAAGAATAAACGTTGGCCTTGGCGAGCACTTCCGGCACCTCGCCATGCACCAGGCGCCGCGCCAGGCCCTCAGCGATCGCGGTCTTGCCGACACCGGCCTCGCCCACGAGCAACGGATTGTTCTTGCGCCGGCGGCAAAGGATCTGGATGACCCGCTCCAACTCCTTGTCGCGGCCGATCAATGGATCGATCTTGCCTTGCAGCGCCAGGGCGTTGAGGTTGATGGTGTACTGGTCCAGCGGGCCGGCCTGGTCCTTTTCGGCTTCGGTCTCCGTCTCGCCGCCTTCGATCGGCGCCTTCGGCTGGGGCACCTTGCTGATGCCATGCGAGATAAAGTTGACCACGTCGAGCCGCGTCACCCCCTGCCGCTGCAGGAAATAGACGGCGTGCGAATCCTTCTCGCCATAGATGGCGACAAGCACGTTGGCGCCGTTGACCTCCTTCTTGCCGGAGGACTGCACGTGCAGGATGGCACGCTGGATCACACGCTGGAAGCCCAGCGTCGGTTGCGTGTCGATATCGCTGTCGCCGCCAACCGTCGGCGTGTGTTCGCCGACGAAATTGGCGAGCTCGCGGCGCAAGGTTTCGAGTTTGGCGCCGCAGGCGCGCAGGGCATCGGCGGCGGAGGGGTTGTCCAATAGGGCGAGAAGAAGATGCTCGACCGTAATGAACTCATGGCGCTTTTGCCGCGCTTCGACAAAAGCCATGTGCAGACTGACTTCGAGTTCTTGGGCGATCATCAATTTTCCTCCATGACGCAAGCGAGCGGATGCTGGTGCTTGCGGGCATAGGCAATCACTTGTTCCACTTTGGTGGCTGCGATATCGCGCGGAAACAATCCGCACACCCCACGCCCTTCGTTGTGAACTTGGAGCATGATTCGCGTCGCCTGTTCCTTGTCAAAGCCAAAAAAACGCTGCAAAACGATGATGACAAACTCCATCGGCGTGAAATCATCGTTCAACAACAATACTTTATACATCCGTGGCGGCTGGACCCGAGCCTTTTGCTCTTCCAGCACGCCACTCTCTTCATGCTTCGTGGCCATACTTGATTCTATACAGTCCGGAACGGCAGTGACAGGGAAATGCTTCGAAGTGGCGCGTCATGCCAATTTTAGTCACGGGCGGGTTGGAGAAAAGGATCGGTTGAAGCAATACCGGCATCGCCGCGGGGCGCGCCATTCCCGTCTAATTGGCGTGCAAGGAAACGAAGTTCGCCGCATGCGGAAAGCTGGGTGTCATGACAAATAATGTTGACGGGTTCTTGCAAACGGCGTAGAAAGCCTGAATGTTTGGGATGAAGCAGTATTTAGAACGCCAAAGAGCATCGATATACGCTGAAGTCAAACAGGGAGTCGGGGTCACCCGTATCATTCTGATATTTTGTAGGAAAGTAGCAATATGGCAACTGGTACCGTTAAATGGTTCAACGATTCCAAGGGGTTTGGCTTCATCACCCCGGACGATGGCAGCGAAGACCTTTTCGCGCATTTCTCCGCGATTACCATGAGTGGCTTTAAAACCCTGAAGGAAGGCGACAAGGTTTCCTTTGACGTGGTGCAAGGCCCGAAGGGTAAGCAAGCGTCCAACATCCAGCGGGTCTGATTTTCGACCCAGGATGTGAATCGGCCCGGTTTCCCCGGGCCGATTTTTTTGTCTGTCGATTCCGATCAGGCGGCGGCCTGGGTGGGAATCTTGTGGCCCCGCCGCGTGATGCGGTTCTGGGAATCGACGTAGATCAGGTCGGGCTCGTGCTTGGTCAGTTCGATTTCGTTGTACACCGCGAAGGTCGCGATAATCAGCAGGTCGCCAGGCGCGGCGCGACGCGCAGCCGAGCCATTGACGGAAATGACACCGGATCCGCGCTCGGCCCGAATGGCATAGGTCGTGAAGCGCTCGCCGTTGTTGACGTTCCAAATGTCGATTTGCTCGTATTCGCGCATATTCGCGGCCTCGAGCAAGTCCTCGTCGATCGCGCACGAACCTTCGTAATGAAGCTCCGAATGCGTGACCGTGACGCGGTGCAGCTTGGACTTCAGCATCGTTCTCTGCATGGCGTGACCTACATAAAAAGGAATAGGGAAGCGGCATTGTAGCCACAATCCCTGCACTGTCAATGGGCTTTTTGCAGCGCGAAAAAAGCTCTTTATGTCTCGATATTATCGATCAATCGCGTGCTACCCAACTTGGATGCAGCGACTATAACCAGCGGGGCTTCACCCCCATTTGGCATGCCAAGATCGGACTGTTTGCGCACTGCAACATAATCCGTTTTCCAGCCATGCGTTTCGAGCGCCGCCATGGCGGATTTTTCGAGCGCGGAAAAATCACGGCTGCCCGCCTGAATGGCATCACGTATGCGGCAAAGTTCCCGATGAAGGCGCGGCGCTTCGGCCCTTTCCGCTGGTGAAAGGTAGCCGTTGCGCGATGACAGCGCGAGGCCATCCGGCGCCCGCACCGTTTCGCCGCCGACGATTTCAATGGGCAACGCCAATTGCCGCGTCATGTTGCGCAACACCATGAGCTGTTGGTAATCCTTCTTGCCGAAGAGGGCGACCTGCGGCTGCACGCAATTGAACAGCTTGAGCACCACCGTTGCCACACCCCGGAAATGCCCCGGGCGGAACTCGCCTTCCAGGAGGTTCTGGATCTCCGGCGGCTCGACGAGATATTGCTGGGGTTCCGGGTAGAGGTCTGCTTCCGTCGGGGCGAACAGGACATCGACGCCGGCGGCGACGAGCTTGTCGCAGTCCGCCTGAAGCGTGCGCGGGTATTTGCCGAAATCCTCGGTCGGCCCGAACTGGAGGCGATTGACGAAGATGCTGGCGACCACCGTGTCGCCGTGGGCGCGGGCCTGGGTCATGAGGCTGATATGGCCTTCATGCAGGTTGCCCATGGTCGGAACGAAAACGATGCGGCCGCGCTCCTGGAGCGCAGCCCGCAAATCGGGAATGGCGGAATGGATTTCCATGCGATGGCCTGAAGTGCGATAAAAATGGAAGAGTGGCGCGAACGACTAGTAGCAGTGTTCCGGGCCGGGGAAGCTGCCGTCCTTGACCGCTTTGACGTAGGCAGCAATGCCGGCGCCAATCGAAGCCTGGCCCTGCATGAAGTCCTTGACGAAGCGCGCCTTGCGCCCGGGATTGATGGAGAGCATGTCCTGGAGCACCAGCACCTGCCCCGAGCATTGCTTGCTGGCGCCGATGCCGATGGTCGGGATGGCAAGCTGCGCCGTCACTTCTTCGGCCAGCGTCTGCGGAATGGCTTCCAGCACGATCATCGCCGCACCGGCTTGCTGCTGCGCCAAGGCATCGGCCTTGAGTTTGGCGGTGCCACGGTCGTCCTTGCCCTGCACGCGGTATCCGCCGAGTTGATGCACCGATTGCGGCGTCAGGCCGATGTGTCCGCAGACGGGAACGCCGCGTGAAGTCAGGAAGGCGGTCGTTTCCGCCATTTCCTCGCCGCCCTCGAGCTTGACCATCTGCGCGCCGGCCGCCATGAGAACGGCGGCGTTGCGAAACGCCGACTGGGGCGATTCCTGGAAACTGCCGAAAGGCATGTCGGCAATGATTTGCGGGCGTTGGCAGCCGCGAACGACGCAGCCGACGTGATAGGCGATGTCTTGCAGCGTCACCGGGAGAGTCGAATCATGGCCTTGCACCACCATGCCCAGCGAATCGCCGATGAGCAGCGATTCGACGCCCGCCGCCTCGCAGAGCGCGGCAAAACTGGCGTCGTAACAGGTAAGCATGGTGATTTTTTCGCCGGCGGCGTAGAGCTTGGCAAGGTCAAGCTGGGTCAGTCGCCGGGTTGCAGCATGGGATGACATGAAAAAGCCCCGTAAAAGTTGAGTCGAGAATGTCCTGGGTGGCTTAAACCCTGCCCGCCTGCGCGTTGGCGGAGAGGCGACCGAGGCAGTCAATCACCTCGTTGCTCGCGCTTTCCATCTTCGCGAGCAGGGCGGCGCCGCCGGCAAGATCGTTGGTGCGAAGCTTGGCAACCGCCTCGCGTCCATATTGATGCACTTGCTGGTGAGGGCGTTCCATTTGCGCGTAGCCGTCGAACTTCGAAAAAAGCGTTTTGCCGAGGCCGTCATACCACGTCCCGAGTCGGCAGGCGTTCGCATCGGACAATTCCTCGGCGCTTTTGGCACTGAGGCCGAGGAAGGCTTTATACACCTCGAACTTGTAAACCAGATGATCCACCTTGGCGAGCTCGATGAAAGTGGCGAGGGTGGCCAGTGAGACCGCGCCTTCCATTTCGCCCGAAAGCGCAATGATGCCGTCGATGCTGCCGGTGGCTTCCTGGCCGTCGCGGGTGTTTTCGTCCGCTTGCGCGGCAAGGGCGCTGATGCTCGACTTTGCGTTCTGGGTATCGCCCTGGATGGTTTCCACCAAGGTGGCGATATCGGCAGTGGCTTTGGTCGTGCGTTCGGCCAGCTTGCGCACTTCGTCGGCTACGACGGCGAACCCGCGGCCCGCTTCGCCGGCACGCGCGGCTTCGATCGCGGCGTTGAGTGCAAGTAGATTGGTCTGCGCCGCGATTTCCTTGATCAGCGCCAGAATGCCGCCGATCTGGGTCGCGCTGGCGTTGAGTCCATCCACGCTTTGGACTGTGCTGAGGGAAGCTGTCGATATTTCCGACAGCTCCTCGGTCAGCTTTTTCATCGTCGAGTGACAGGCGGCGGAAAGCGACGAAGTCTTGCCGGCTTCGACCAGCTTGCTTTGCAGGATTTCCGCCAATTGCGCCAGCCCGGTCTGCGAATGCTCGATGGTCGCGCCGAACTGTTCCAGGCTGCGGAAGACCGTTTCCAGGTTGGTGGTTTGGGTTGCCGGCTGCGTTGCCCGCGCTTCGGCAGCCTCGCGGCTGCGCTCGCTGGCCTGCAGCCGTGTCTCGAGCAACTGGACTTGGCCCATCAGTTGATTGACCTGCCGCCTCAGTTCGATTTCCTGTCTGGATTCACCGAACAAGCCCATGTTGCCCTCCCGTTTTTATGTTCGAAATATAAAATAAACAGCGCCAAGGATACACAGTGCAGCCCAGAGATAGTCAAGTTTAAGCGGCTGCTGCATGTAAAAGACGACGAATGGCACGAAAACCGCCAGGGTGATCACTTCCTGCATGATCTTCAATTGCGCCAGCGACAACTCGGTATTGCCGATGCGGTTGGCGGGCACCTGGAGGAGGTACTCGAAAAGCGCGATTCCCCAGGAAACGAGCGCGGCGATCCACCAGGGGCGGTCGGCCAGGTTCTTGAGGTGGGCGTACCAGGCGAAAGTCATGAACACGTTCGACAGCGCCAGCAGAAGCGAGGTTTGCCAAAACACGGGCAGGCCGAGCGGAGGGTTCATGACAGAAGGCTGATGGTCTGATTGGCCACCGCGGGCAGCCAGGCGCCGAGCGTACCTCGGCCGGGGATGGCGAGTTCGGGGGCGATTTCCGCGAGCGGAACGAGCACGAAGGCGCGCAAATGCATGCGAGGATGCGGCAGGGTCAGTTGCGGCGTATCAAGGACGAGGTCGTCGAAAAGCAGCAAGTCGAGGTCGAGGCTGCGCGGGCCGTTGGGTGTTTTTCGGATGCGCCCGAAATCGGCTTCCACCTTGAAGAGCACATCGAGCAGGGCGGGGGCGGAAAGCGGGGTCTCAAGCCGGACCACGGCATTGATGAAATCCGGCTGATTCGCCAGCCCGACCGGCGCGGTGCGGTAGAGCGACGAGGCTGCGGCCAGCCGGACGTCCGCTAGCGCTTCCAGTGCCTTGAGCGCCGAATGGGCGGTGGCGACCGGATCGCCGATGTTGGCGCCGATCGCGACGAATGCCTGATGCGAAACGTTCATTCGCCGACAGCTTCGCCTTCGCTGACGGTGCGGGGCTTGCGCCGCCGCCGCTTGCGCTTGTTGGGAGAATTCTCGGGTAGCAGCATTTCCGCGCGCGCTTCGCCCTCGGCGTTCTGGAAAGCGGTCCACCAGGCGGCGAGTTCGTTTTCGATTTCGCCGGATTCGGCGCGCAGGAGCAGGAAGTCGTAGGCGGCGCGGAAGCGCGGATGCTCGAGGACGCCATACGGCCGTTTCCCCGCCCGCTGTTCGAAGCGCGGCTGGAGCGCCCAGATTTCCTTGATATCGCCGGCGATGCGGCGGGTGATGGCGAGCTTTTCCGCCTGGCTGTCCAGCACTTCGTCCATTGCCAGGTAAAGCGCGGGAATGGGCGACTCGCCGGTGGCCTGGATTTTCTCCCACTGCATCAGTACCTCATGCCAGAGCAGGGTGGCGAATAGGAAGCCGGGAGAAATGGATTTCCCCGAACGCACGCGTTTGTCGGTGTTTTCGAGGGCCAGCATGACGAATTTCTCGCCGCGCGGCTGTTCGAGAATGACGTCGAGCAGCGGCAGCAAGCCATGGTGGAGGCCTTCGCTGCGCAACTGGGTCAGGCATTTTACGGCGTGGCCGGAAGTCAGCAGCTTCAGCATTTCATCGAACAGCCGGGCGGCCGGCACGTTCTCGAGCAGGTCGGCCATGGCGCGGATCGGCTCGCGGGCGGCCGGGTCGATGATGAGGCCGAGCTTGGCGCCGAGCCGCACCGCGCGCAGCATGCGCACCGGGTCTTCGCGGTAGCGCTTCTTGGGGTCGCCGATGACGCGCAAGGTCTTTTGCTTAACATCCGCGACGCCATGGTGGTAGTCGATGATGGTTTCGGTCGTCGGGTCGAAATAGAGTGCATTGACGGTGAAATCACGCCTGGCGGCGTCTTCCGCTTGCGAGCCGAAAACGTTGTCGTGCAGGACGCGGCCATGCGCGTCGGTCTTGGCGTCGGCGCCGAGGTCGCCGCGGAAAGTGGTGACTTCAAGCACCTCCTGGCCCATATTGACGTGCACGATCTGGAAGCGGCGGCCGATGATGCGTGAGCGGCGGAAGCAGCGGCGTATTTCTTCCGGCGTGGCGTCGGTGGCGATATCGAAATCCTTCGGCTGCTGGCCGATGAGGAGATCGCGTACGGCGCCGCCGACGACGTAGGCCTTAAAGCCATGTTCCTGAAGGGTTTCGCAGACCCGGCGGCTACCGCTGCTGATGTGTTCGCGTCGGATACCATGCGTGGCGACGGCGATGACGGCCGGCGCATGCGCCGACGGTCGGGCTTTTTTGCCGCCGAAGACGCGGGAAATCAGTTTACGGATCACTTTTGGAGTGCTGGAGGCGTGGTTGTTGCGCGACAAGTTAAGATTCTACCGCAAACTAATGATTTCCCAGTGGTTTTTATCCGCATGTTGGCGTAAACGCGGGTCGGGATCGACGGCAACCGGATGGCTGACCTTGTTCATCAGCGGCAAGTCGTTATGTGAGTCGCTATAAAACCAGCTTTTTTCGAAGCTATCCCACCACAAACCAAGCGACTCCAGCCAGCCTTCGACCCGGACGATCTTACCTTCGCGGAAGGACGGCATCCCGCGCGGGGCACCGGTGAAGCGGCCGTTATCACAGGCCGGGACCGTAGCGATCAGGTGAGCGATCCCGAATTCGCGGGCAATGGGGCCGGTGACAAAGCTGTTGGTGGCGGTGACCAGCGCGCAGAGATCGCCCTGAGCGAGGTGGCGCGTCACGGTTTGCCGGGCTGCGTAGCCGATGATGGGGAGAACATGGCGCTGCATGTATTCGCGATGCCAGGCATCGAGCTCCGCGCGGTCATGGCGGGAAAGCGGCGCCAGCTGGAAGGTGAGAAATTCATCGATATCGAGCGTGCCCTCGTTGTACTGCTGATAGAACACGGCATTTTTTGCGGCGTGGATTTCGGGATCGACGACGCCCTTGCCAATGAGGAATTGTGCCCACTCGAAATCCGAGTCGCCGGAGAGCAGGGTATTGTCGAGGTCAAAGAGTGCGAGATTCATGATGGGATTCCAATGGAGCGCGCAGGACTTCGCGGAGCAAC
Source organism: Rhodocyclaceae bacterium (assembly GCA_027492775.1). Classification (GTDB taxonomy): domain Bacteria; phylum Pseudomonadota; class Gammaproteobacteria; order Burkholderiales; family Rhodocyclaceae; genus UBA1934. The sequence continues at coordinate 1,060 of JAPUEC010000146.1, read as the reverse complement.
GGTAGGGTGACGGCGCGCTTGGTTTCGAGCGAGTAGCGGTCGATGGCGACGATCAGGGAAGATAGGGTGCGCATATCGCGGGGTGCATGGCGAAGCAGGTAATCGAACCACTCGGGGGGCAGCTTCATGGCGCGCTCTTCCGCTTGGGCACGCAGGGCCGCCGCCTTCTGGGCGTCTGAAAGCGGGTGTAGCCGGGAGATCAGCCCCGAACCCAGGCGGGTCCGCAGGTCCTCGCGCAGCGTGAGATGGCTGGGCGGCTGGCGGGCGGCGGTGAGCAAGCGTCTGCCGGAGGCCTTGCTGCGATTGAAAATATTGAAAAGCGCGATCTGGCCGTCGTCGTCGAGCTGGTCGACGTTGTCTACGGCCAAATGCGATGTCGGTTCGATTCTGGCCAAATCGCAATTTAGGGCGGCATCGACCAGTTCGAAACCGCTCGCAGTCAATAAGTGCGTCTTGCCGGAAGCCGCCTCGCCCCAAAGATGCAGCGACGTCCCGCCGTCGCTTCCCGCAAGCCAGGCGGTGAATTCCGCCAACGCCTGCTCATTGCCGCCGGGAACGAAATTGTCCAGCGAAGGCGGATTGGCAGGCAGAAGATCGAAGACCAGTTGTCGCATCGGGTTGCTTGGGGACGAATCGGGTAAAATCCGCTTTTTTCCACTTTTCGGGTGGCGGATTTTACCATCCGGCACGAAAACCCTACCGGAATCAGCATGAGCCAGAACACTCCGCTTTCCTATCGCGATGCCGGCGTCGATATCGACGCCGGGGACGCTCTTGTCGATCGCATCAAGCCGCTGGCCAAGAAGACCATGCGCGAAGGCGTGCTCGGCGGCATCGGCGGCTTCGGCGCGCTGTTCGAAGTGCCCAAGCGCTACAAGGAGCCGGTGCTGGTTTCCGGGACCGATGGCGTCGGCACCAAGCTCAAGCTGGCATTCCAGCTCAATCGGCACGACACGGTCGGCCAGGATCTGGTGGCGATGAGCGTCAATGACATCCTGGTCCAGGGCGCGGAATCGCTCTTCTTCCTCGACTACTTCGCCTGCGGCAAGCTTGATGTCGA
>JAPUEC010000145.1 GCA_027492775.1 Rhodocyclaceae bacterium | reverse complement strand
GCCGGGCATGCATTTCGAACCGCTCGCCTTCACCACCGGCTGCAATCTCCCGGATTATGGCTGCAGCGACCCGGATGCCCCGCCCAATCGCTTCTACGCCTATGGCGTGGTCGGGCGGCTGGCCTGCCTCGCCGCTGCCATCGAACTCGAACGCACGGCGCCGGAATGAGCCTCGGAAACGAACAACAACTGCGCTTCGGACCCGAAGCTTTCGGCGGCAAGGCCAATCCGCTCAAGCTCGGCTTCGTCGTCGATCCGGTCGACTCGCTCAAGGCCTACAAGGATTCGACCGTCGCCATGATGCGTGCCGCCGAGCGGCATGGGCACGAGGTCTTCGCCATCGAGGCGCGCACGCTCGGGTGGCGCCGGCCGGAGAGCGGCCGTGGCGGCGTCTTCGGCGAAGTGATGCGGCTCCACACCCGCCCCGACGATCATGACTGGTACCGGGAAACCGGCCGCGCACTCATGCCGCTGACGCATTTCGACGCCGTGGTGATGCGCAAGGACCCGCCGCTGGACATCGAATACCTGGCCGCCACCTGGCTGCTCGAACGCGCCGAAGCCGGAGGCGTGCGCGTCTTCAACAAGCCGCAGGCGCTGCGCGACCATTCGGAAAAGCTTTCGATCGCCGAATTCGACCAGTTCACGCCGCCCACGCTTGTCGCTTCCGATCCTCATTGCTTGCAGCAATTCATCGACGAACACCGCGATGTCATCCTGAAGCCCCTCGACGGCATGGGCGGCCACCAGATTTTCCGGGTGCACCGCAACGATCCCAACCGCAACGTAATTCTCGAAACCCTCTGCGACAGCGGGCGGCGCACCATCATGGCGCAGAAGCACCTTATCGAGATCGCCCAGGGCGACAAACGCATTTTGCTTATCGGCGGCAAGGTCGTGCCGTTTTGTCTGGCGCGCATTCCCAAGGCGGGCGAGACGCGCGGCAATCTCGCCGCCGGCGGCACCGGCGTTGCCCAGGAACTCTCTCGCCGCGATCTCGAAATCGCCGAAACGCTCGCCCCGATCTTGATGAAGCGCGGTCTGCTGCTGGTCGGCATCGACGTCATCGGCGACTGCCTGACCGAAATCAACGTCACCAGCCCCACCTGCATGGTCGAAATTCGCCAGCAGACCGGCTTCGACGCTGCCGGCGCCTTTGTCACCGCGCTAGAACACCAGTGCGAAATTTCCTGATCATCCTGGCCGCGGCGCTGCTTCTCCTCGGCTGCGAGCGCGCCAACGTCCAACTGCAGGAAGCCTATGTTTTCGGCACACGGGTTGAAGTCCTGGTCGCCGATAGCGACGTCGCCAAGGGCCGCAGCGCCATTGCCGCCGTGCTGCGCGAATTCGACCGCCTGCACCGGACTTACCATGCTTGGCAACCCTCGGAACTCTCGGCGCTCAATGCCAGCATCGAGGCCGGCAAGCCGGCGACGGTTTCGCCGGAAATGGCCGCCTTCATTCGCGAGGCGCAGGATTTGGCGGCGCGCGGCGATTATCTGTTCGATCCCGGCATCGGGCGCCTGATCGCGCTCTGGGGGTTCCAGTCGGAAGATTTCAAGGCGCAGCTGCCGACGCCGGCGGCGCTCGAGGCCCTGCGGCAAGCGAAGCCTTCGATCGCCGACCTCACCGTCAACGGCACCGAGGTCAGCAGCCGCAACCGTGCCGTGGCGCTCGACTTCGGCGGCTACCTCAAAGGCGTCGCGCTGGACCGGGCGGCGACCATCCTGCGCGAGCAAGGCATCAACAACGCGCTGATCAATATCGGCGGCAACGTCATGGCGCTCGGCACCAAGCATGGCCGCAAGTGGAAGGTCGGCATCCAGCATCCGCGCGAGGCGGGACCGCTCGCCGCGCTGGAACTCGACGACGGCGAAGCCATCGGCACCTCCGGCGACTATCAGCGCTTTTTCGAATTGGAAGGCAAGCGCTATCCTCACCTCCTCGACCCGCGCACCGGCTGGCCAGCCAGTCACACCCGCGCCCTGACCGTCGTCATTCCCGCCGGACAGAAATCCGGCACGCTGTCGGACGCGCTTTCCAAACCTATCTTCATCGCCGGCCCCGAGCAGTGGCAAGCGATGGCCCGCAAGCTCGGCGTCAACGCCGCCCTTCGTGTCGACGCGAATGGCACAATACAAGTCACGGATGCACTTCGTCGTCGTCTGGAAACGAAAGAAAAAATGGAGACCGCGCCATGATCGAACAACCAGTTGAACCTGAAGTCGCCGCCGCCAGCCGTCACCTTGCCGGGATCTCGGCGCTGCGCCGCATCCGCCGCATCGTCGACAGTGACCAGGCGGAGGAGGAATGGAAATCGCGCTGGGCCCGCCGCATCGGCGCCGTTGCCGTGGTGCTGTGCATCGTCGTCGTCACCTGGACGCTGTACCGGTTCATGCGCTGATAATCTTGGCGTCGATGCTATAGTGGATTTTGCGGCGCCGGCCACCCGAGGAGGAAAGCCATGAACGATTTCGACACCCAATCCGAGGCCTTTCTGGCCGAGATCGAAGCCGAACTCGAAGAAGGGGATCTCAGCTTCCCGACCGTGCTCGATCTTTCCCTGCGCATCAAGCACGCCGCCGAAGATCCCAATTCCACCGTCGAGCAGATCGCCGCCCTGATCCGCATCGAGCCCTTGCTCTCCGCCCGCGTCCTGCACTTGGCGAACTCCGTCATCTTCAACCCGATGGGCAAGCCCGCGAGCAGCGTCATCGAGGCCATCCCGCGCATCGGTTTGAGCAACGTCCGCGTCATGGCGCTCTTCGTCGCCATCGAACAGATCGCGCAGGAATACCGTTCACCGCAAATGCAGACGCTCGCCTGGAAGGTCTGGCAACACTCTGTCGATGTCGCGGCCTGGGCCTCCGCCCTCGCCCACCATCTCGGCATCGGCAGGCCGGATACGCCGCTGTTGGCAGGGCTCATGATCGATATCGGCCAGCTCTTTCTCATCGCCCGCGTCGTCCGCTATCCCGCCCTCGCCACCGATATCCCGCGCTTCTCCCAACTGGTTGCGATCTGGCACGCGCCGCTCGCCTGCGCCATCCTTGAATCGATGGATCTGCCCACCGATCTGATCGACGCGCTCGATTACGAGAATCCCTACGGCGGCAGCTGGCCACCCGAGACGCTGAGTGAAGTCCTGTTCGTCGCCGGCCTTGCCACGGAAATCGACAATCCCTTCGACCCGCTCAAGGGCGAGAGCCGCCGCAAACTGCTCGACCTCGCCAAGCTGCAACTCGAAGCCCCGAAATTCGAGCAACTGCTCGCGGAGGCGGAAGCGGGACGCAACGAGCTTCTGGCGGTGCTCAAAAGCTGAAAACACCTGATTCGCGATCAGGCGGCACAGAATAAAAGACCAGGCGGCTCCCCGACCTCAATTTCAATATCAAGGAAGAGCGCGACATGCCGCGAATCTACACCAAGCAGCTTCGCGTCGATGAGGAGGCGATCGACGTCCATCAGCACGTCAACAATCAGGAATTCCTGCGCTGGATGCAGGAAATCGCCATCGAACACTCCACCGCCCAAGGCTGGTCCATGGAGCGCTACCTGCAAAGCGGCGCCTCCTGGTACGTGCGCTCTCATTTCATCGAATACCTGCGGCCGGCTCTCCTCGGCGACGATCTCCTGGTGTGCACCTGGATTTCCGATATGCAGGAACGCAGTTCGCCTCGCCAGACCTTGTTCCTGCGTGCCAGCGACCGTCAGATTCTGGCGCGGGCGGAAACCCAGTGGATTTTCGTCAATCTCCGCAATGGACGGCCGATCCCGATCCCCGAGGAGTTGCGGTCAGCTTTCGAGATCGTGGAATCGGAAGATGAGGTGTTGCGCGCGCTGGATCGGCTGCAGGAGCCCGTGGGTGAAGGCGTCGCTTAGGGCGGACCGGCATCGCGCGGCGCTCATGAAGCCGTCCGCCACCAACGCTCTAATCGCCTGAAACGCTCCTCCACGCATCAAACCAGGCCGTCAGCGGCCGGGTTTTTCCCAGCGTCGCTAGGCGGGCGTCGATGGCATCGTGGTTGCCCCAAACGACATCATCGAGCGTGCCGTCGGCAGCGCGGGATTCGATGTCGGCGCAATAGAGGCCAAGTTCCCGCTGGCGGTAGAAGCCGTAGGTGCGGCAGGCCACCGGGCGGGAGGCATAAACCCGGCAGGCACCGGTCGCGGCGTCGAGCAAGGGGCAAACCACAGGGGGCAATGGCTGCCGCGCCAGGACGTCCATTCTCCGACCGATTTCCTCTAACTCCGTGGCAGGCAGTGCGGCCAATTCGGCTTGCAGCGGCGACCATTCCTCCGGGGTCAGTTGCGGGACGTCGGCCAGGCGCCGGCAACACCCGGCACACCCTTTGCCGCATAGCCACTCCGGATGCGCTTGGCGGATAGCAGCGACGCGTGCTTCGATATCGGCGTGGATCTTCGGCAGGGTGTCCATGGCAAACGGATCATCCTATAAAGACGCCTGATCGTCGATCGGCCTTACCAGACGAAGAACACGAGGCTCCAGACGGAGGCCATCACCGCCACCGGGAATAGCATGACGGTTCCCGACAGCACCTGGGCGAGTCCGCCGCGGGCGTGGCGTGCCAACAGCACGGCCAGCCAGGCGCTCCCCAGGCAGCCGGCGCCGAGCAGCCCGATGCGGAAGGCGGGCAGCCATCCCAGCCAGAAGTGTTCCGCCTTGAGGTGCGTCACCGTCAGCATGGACAGACCGAGGATGACGCTGGCGCCGCCCAGAGGCGTCAGGGCCAGGGCAAAGCGCTGCCAAGTGAGGAAGGTGGCGCGCGAAAGGCGCGCGGCCAGCATCGGCCCCACCAACAGCAACAGGCCGAGCAGGAAGCCGCCGCCCAGCAGGTAAGCGAGGATGAGCCCGCCGTCGAGCCAGGTGAATACGTCGCTCGCTTCCGGATAGTGGGTGAGCAGCCACCAGGGCGCGTTGTTGTCGAGCAGGGCAAAATGCTCATGCTCGACCAGCCATTCGGCGAGGAACAGCTTGGTGTCCCTGAGCCAAGGACTCAACGTCCACTGGAATGCCGCGGTGGCGACGCCGAGAACGCCGAAGATCAGCGTCACGGCATCGCGCGTGCGCGCAGGTGCGGCCCGATCGAGAATTTCGGCCGCCGGCGAGCGGAAGGACCAGCGCACGGCGTCGCGTTGGCCGGCGCAACGACCGCAGGAATGGCATTCCGAGGCGCTGGTCATGCGCCGGATATCGACCAGCGGCGCGCAATTCACCGCCTCGAAGCGGCCCTCGTGGCGCTCCCAGGCGGCGCGATCGACCTTGTAGTGCAAGGGCGCGATTTTGGCGAGCGCGGCGAAGACGCCCGTAGCAGGACAAAGATAACGGCACCAGATGCGCTTTTCACGGCCGTAGAGCAAGCCCAGCGCAACCGCTGCCACGGTCGATCCGCCAAGAATGAGCAGTGCCGCCTGCGGGTATTCATACACGCTGACGAGCTGACCGTACACCGTGGTGGTAATGAACGCGAAGAACGGCCAGCCCGACCATTTGATCCACCCGGGAACCGGTTTGCCCCGCCCGAACCGGCTCACCCATTCGGTCAGCGCGCCCTCGGGGCAGAACAGGCCGCACCAGACACGGCCGAGCGTAACCGTGGCAATCATGACGCCCGGCCACCAGATGCCCCAGAAACAGAATTGGGCGAAGAGGCGCAGGTTGTCCCAGAGGTGGGCGCTTCCTGGTGGCAGCGGAAGGAAAGCCGGCACGATCACCAGGGTGGCGTAGAACAGGACGACCACCCATTGCACCGCGATGATCGCCGCCCGATGGCGGCGCAGGAACAGCCCCGCCTTTTCCAGGCGGCGGGCCGGCGCCTTGGGATAGAAACGCAGCGCGTGCTCGGCCATCACGCCCGCCATCAGTGGCTCCCGGCGCTGAATGGGAGGCCGAGGCCTGCACCTGAAACGATCAACGTGCTGCCCATGTCGTGCTCCTTACTTGGCGACGATGACGCCCTGCGCCGTTTCCGCATGGAACTCGTCAAAGAACTTGTAGCTGCCGGGCTTGAGTGGATGGAACACCAGATTCCGGGTCACACCCTGCGCCAGCACCAGTTCCTTCTTGAGTTCGATGCTTTCGAACTCGGCGGCCCCGGGCCCCTCGTTGCGGACTTCGAGCCGGAACTTGGTGTTGGCCGCAACTTCGAGCGTGGTCGGGAAGAGCCGTCCGTCCTTGATCACCAGCCGATAGGTCGGCATGTCTTCGGCGCGGACGCCGCCGGCCGCGAGGATGGAAAGGGAAAATACGATGGCGAGCAGTTTTTTCATATAAAAACTCAATAAGCGATGTTGGCGCGCAAGCCGATCACCTGGACCGACTTGGCATCTCGATTACCGCCCGGCCGCGCTATCCACTGGAAGTCTGGCGTCAGATCGAATTGCGGCGACAGCCGGAAGCGGTAATACAGCTCTACCAGGCGCTCCGCCCCTTGCGGCGAGAAGGTCGAAGCCGCCAGCGTTTGCGCGTCGTCGAGATAGCTGGTCACCGGATTGGCGCGATAGGCCTTGCCGGTCTTCATCCACGCGCCGGCGATGCCGAGTGAATCGCCGGCGCGTCCCCAGGCGTTGCCAGAGATTTCGACGCCGACGGTCAGCGCCTGATTGAAGGGAAGTTCGCCCTGCACCATCCTGCCGTAGCGCGCGAAAAGGCTGAGGTTGTCGTCGACCTGCTGGCTCACGGAAAGGCCGTAACCGCTATGGCGCCGCAGCGTTCCGTCGAAGTCCGCACCCTGGCTGCGTGTCCAGCCATAGAGCCGATAGTGGCCGGTAAGGCCGCCGAAAAGTTTCAGCTGTTTCTCGGCTTGCAACATGAGCAGCGGCGAGGATAGGGTGCGCTGATAATTGGCGCCCCGGTCGCCCGCGCCGAAAACACCGAACGATAGCCGCCAGGGTTGGGCCTTGTCGCTGTGATTGACATAGGCGGCGATAAATCCGGGCTGGAATCCGTTGGCATCGACACCGGTTTCGCCGCCGGCATCGAGCAAGGGATTGTGCACAAACACCGAATTCAGGAATTGCTTCGATTCGTCGCCCGCCACCGCGTTCTGATCGAAGAAGCCAAAGAAGTCGACCTTGCCGAAGGTGACTTCGATGCTCTCGCGCGAATGAGGTTTGAAGCCGCCGAAAGGCAACGGGATCGAGGCCTGATACCAAGCCTCGCCCAAGACCGGGACGGAATCGTCGGCGTTGGCGCCGGAGGCGCGGAATGCCACGCCATTGGGGGCGCCAGAAAAATGCTTGAGATTGGTGAAGGCAGAGTTGAGCCCAAGGCCCTGGCCCATGCGCAAATGGCCGAAGAGCTTGTGTTCGATATCGCCGATAGGCGCCAGCGGCACTTCGACGGTCAAGTCGGCGCGATAATTCAGGTGGCTCGAACCGCCCTCAATGCTTTTCGGCAAGCCGCGCGCTTGCTGGGCAACGGTGCTGAGCGCGGCGCCGACCTTGATGCCCTCGAGCGACTCGGCGATTTTGGCCGCCTTCTTCATCGCCAGGGTGTCTTTTTCGACAGCCTTCAAGCGCACTGTCAGTTCTGGCTCGTTTTCCGAAAGCCTGGGGCTATCGAGGCCGCGGGCAACTTTCTCGTTTTCGCCCTTGAGTGCCTTCACTTCCTTTTCAAGGTCGGCGTTACGCGCCTCCAGCTTTTCCAGCCGCGCGACCAGCTTCTCCATCGCCGGATCCGGCGCCGCCAATATAGGCATGGCAAGGCCCGCCGCAACCAGGGCGGCGGTCAATTTGACGAGACGCATGATTAATACCCGCCTTTTTTGCCAATGCCGACGTAGGTGAATTCGTATTCGACGTCGAAGGGTTTGAACCAGGGACGGACGCCGGTGGCACGGTCGGTGTGACGACCAAAGTGGCTGTGGGTATTGGCGGACGGGGGCAGGATGGTGTATTTCACCTTGTACTTTCCTGGACCGGCGAGCTTGATGTTATCGCCGTAATGCGGGCCGTCGTTGGCCACCATCGGCATGAATTCGCCGGACACCTTGAAATCGCTGCCTACCTTGCTCACCTCGAATTTGACAAGGAGATAGGGAATCCAAGCACCCTCGGGGAAACCATTAGGGTTATTGCCGAGCGCGTGGATGTCCGCTTCGATGTGGATGTCGGACTCCGAGGCCTTTCGCATATGGCCTTCCGGTTCCATTTCAACCGGCTGCAAATAAACCGCGGCGATCTCCATGCCATTCTTCTGCTGCGGCGTTCCGATCGGATACTCCAGCGCCAACGCCGGAAAAGCGGCAACCATGGCAAGAAGAAGGAATAGGGTGATGCGTTTGAAAAGCGACATAAAGACTCCGGAAAACACGGCCCCACGCCCGTGGCGAAGGCTACCGATTTAACATGTTGAGAACCATTCTCATTTTCATGTTAATGAGAATCATTGTCAACACGAATGGAGCGGTGATGTGCTTTTCTCATCTAGAAACGGTTGTTCGGAGGTGCTGTAAAGACCTGTACTTGAAAAGTTGTCTTTGTCACCCGGCGAGACCTCGATCCCGGAGGCCGCCAGAAACGAAAAAGGCCCGATTCGGGCCTTTTTTTGATGGTAACTACGCCATAACTCAGTAAGTCAAATTTGTAGGTTCTATCTTGGTTTAAGAGCCAGGGTTGTGAAGGATCAGGCAGCTTCTCATCCTCAATCGGAATCAACTCTAGCTGGTTCCCATCTACTTTAGAGTTTCCTACCTCCCAAGCGGACTTACCCGCGTTGGAGAAATGATACCGCGCCATCGCCATTTCGAGGGAATTTGATCGCCGATAAAACAGCTGCCGGCAAGCATCGGTGCCTGCTCCTGAGTGTGAACTACAAAAGTGTCTTTTCCATTCAATGTTGTAGTTTTGATACAACCGCTCTCCAATTACCCTCCAATGCGAACTTCGCAACTGCCAGCCCTTGGACAGACAGTTGTCATACCCATAAACTCCTTACACCACTACCTTGTGGCGTAGGGTGGCCAGGAAATCCGCCTTACGCCACGATAAGAACATAGGCGATAACGGAGCAAGGTGCATGAACACTGTTGGAGAAGCAAATGTCGTCGATTTGTTTGCCTCGATCGTCGAAGACAGCGTCTGGAGATATTTTGGTGATACCCGGCAGTACTTGAAGGGTATACCCTGATGGTCTCGATGTCTCTTTCCAAGATCTGCTCCATCCTCCACAGCTCAGACCGCACGAGGTGGAAAAATATGGCCGGCATGGTGCATAAGGATGAGGTGCTTCAAAAGGCATATGAGTCAAAAGACAATGAACTGACACGAATGCTGGAAGAGCATCAGCAAACCTGCCGATCAGACAGAAAGGACTTGAGACAACTCTCGTATCTCGCTTTTGCTGGGCTTGCCCTGATCAGCCTGAATTACGCGTTTGTTACCAATGGTCTTCTCTCCGAAGCCACCGCTTCTATAAGCAGACTAGTAGGCCAAGGAAGTATCAGTGTACTTGTCGTTATCTTGACTCTTCCCTTATTGGCCTTGATCTATCTTGACGCATCAGACGACTGTTCGAGAGATGAATATCTACGTCATGAGCCTTTATATTTGGAGCTATACAAGAAGAAGGAAGAAAAGAAGAACGGTGCCGCATATTAACCAATGGGACATGTGACCTGCTCCCCGAGAATAGTACGGCCTTGATGTAGAGTCTGCCTCGATGGAGGCAGTATGAAGAAGCGTTTTTCGGAAGAACAAATCATCGGCATTCTGAAGGAAGCCGAAGCGGGCATGAAAGTGGCGGAGTTGTGTCGGAAGCACGGGATTGCCGAGGCCACCTACTACAACTGGAAAGCCAAGTTTGGTGGCATGACGGTCTCGGATGCACAGCGACTCAAAGCGCTTGAAGCCGAGAAT
>JAPUEC010000144.1 GCA_027492775.1 Rhodocyclaceae bacterium | reverse complement strand
AAGGGCGTCGAGGCACGCGTCAAGCTCGCCTCGGGGTCGCTGCTCGAATTCTCCGGCAACCTGGCGGCGATCCGCGCCGCGGCGAACACGGCCGGCGGCACCGTCGCCGAGACGTCGGCGCTGTTCAACCGCATCGCCCGCCCGATCCGCGACATGGGCGGGACGGCCGAGCAGGCGCGCCAGGTGCTGTCGGATGTCGGCAATGCGCTGCGCCGGTTGCATGCCGGTGGTGCGCAGCAACAACTGGTCGCGCTCGGCGAAATTGATGGCGGCGCTCAGCAGTTGCGCGACGATGAGCCCGCCGGACAGGACCAGCATCAGCCGCCCGAAGAGCGAGCGCGGCAGGAAGCGCGTCATTCCTTTTCCTCCACCGGTACCGCCAATACGTAGCCCTCGCCGCGCACCGTCTTGATGAGTTGCGGTTCGCGCGGATCATCGCCGAGGCGGTGGCGCAGGCGGCTGACCTGGACGTCGATGCTGCGATCAAGTGGATCGGCCTCCTTGCCCTGCGTCAGCTCCACCAACTGGTCGCGATTGAGGACGCGGTTGGGGTGGGAGAGGAAGATGCGGAGCAGGCGGAATTCGGCGCCGCTGAGCGGCACGACGACCTCGGTGGCGGAGACGAGATGGCGATGAACCGTGTCGAGCAGCCAGTCGCCAAAACGGATCTGCCGCGTCTCGTCCGGTCTGAGGTTGCCTGGCAGGCTGCGGGCGCGCCGCAGGACGCCCTTGATGCGGGCCAGCAATTCGCGGGCGCTGAAGGGCTTGGCGAGATAGTCGTCGGCGCCCATCTCGATGCCGACGATGCGGTCGGTTTCTTCGCCGCGTGCTGTCAGCATGATGACGGGGATGTCGGACTTTGCCCGCAGGTTGCGGCAGAGCGTCAGACCATCCTCGCCGGGGAGCATGAGGTCGAGGACGATGAGATCGACATGGCCGGCGTCCAGCGCCCGCCACATGGCGCGGCCGTCACCGGCGGTCGTCGCCCGCAGGCCGTTGCGCGTCAGGTAGTCGCCGAGCAGGGTGCGGATCTCGGCGTCGTCATCGACGATCAGGATGTGGTCCGGAGTGTCCATGACCTGATTTATAACGCTTTCATGCAGCCGGCCGCAAAAATAATGTATCGCAGTGTGTCAAACCGCCGTTTCGTTTCCGGGCGCTACAAAAAGACCTGTTCCTGACATCGTCGCCTTACAAGTCGCTGCTGTAATGGAATCGCTGGAAGAGCCCTTCCGGTTGACCGAAAAAAGGTCATTCACCAGACAGGAGAGACATCATGAAATCGACGATGAAATTGTTACTCGCTTCGACCGCGGCCGCCTTCATGCTAATGAGCGCCGCCGTTGAGGCGCAGCCCGCCGGCGGTGGCGGCATGGGCATGGGGCCGGGTTATGGACAAGGCGGCATGGGCAGGGGCGGTGGCATGGGACCGGGCGCCCAATGGCGGATGAACCGGAACAATACTCCCGGCTATGCGCTGATGACACCGGAAGAAAGAACGGCGCACTTCAATGAGATGCGTTCCAAGAAAACCTATGCCGAATGCCGCACTTATGTCGACGAATTCCGTCAAAAAATGACCGAACGCGCCAAGGAGCAAGGCAAGCCGGCACCGATGATGCGGCGTGACCCGTGCGTCTACTGGCAACAGAAGTAGGCTTTTGGCATCATTCATTGGGTCGCGGAAAATCTGGCGAAAGGAGCTTGCGATGAGTCTGGAGAACACCGGTAGCCGTTATGGATCGCTGTCCATCGGCCTGCATTGGCTGATGCTGCTGCTCTTGGCGGCGGTGTATGCCTGCATCGAATTGCGGGAATTTTTTCCGAAGGGCAGCGATCCGCGGGAATTGCTCAAGACCTGGCATTTTATGCTGGGCCTGGCGGTTTTCGCCCTCGTTTGGCTGCGTTTGGCGGCACGCTACTTCGGCGCGGCGCCGGGCATCGTTCCGTCGCCATCGCCGTGGGAATCAAGGCTGGCCGGCGCGATGCATTTCGCGCTTTACGCGCTGATGATCGGCTTGCCGCTGGTCGGCTGGCTTATCCTCAGCGCATCCGGGAAGACCATCCCCTTTTTCGGCCTGGAATTACCGGCCCTGATCGGCGAGAACAAGGCGCTGGCGCATACGCTGAAGGAAGCGCACGAGGTGGTCGCCACGGCCGGATATTTCCTGATCGGTCTACATGCGCTGGCGGCGCTATTTCATCACTACGTGCGCCGCGACAACACCTTGCTGCGCATCTTGCCGGCCCACGGTCGGAGTCGCTGAACGAGCGCCATGCCCATCTCCGAATCAGATCCGCGTGTTTTTTTTGCCGCCGAGCGCACGCTCCTCGCCTGGGTGCGCACCAGCCTGACGGTCATGGCCATCGGCTTCGTCATCGCGCGCTTCGGGCTTTTTTTGACGCTGATTTCAATCCAGGCGCCGGGTAGCCATGCCGCGCATCATTCAGGGTTCTCTGCGGCGCTCGGCGTCTTGTTTGTGGCGATGGGCGCGCTCACCGCACTGGCGGCGACGGTGCAGCATCGCCGTTTTATCGCCACTCTCCCGCCCGGCGACCTGCCGCCGTCGTATTCCGGGGCCTTCGTGATTGTTTTTGGGTTCCTGACCGGCCTGCTCGGCGTTGGTCTGGCCGCCTATCTGGTGGTTTCCCAGACCTGGTAAGCCATGGGTGCGCGATTACTCCCAGCCGTTGAGCGTGCGGCTGAGCAAGGGGACGATGGCGATTGCGAAGCCGATAAAGAGCAGTAGGAATCCCGCCGCGACGCGGATCAGCACCCAGTCGCCCGGCGTATCCGGACTAACCGCCAGCAGCGCATAGCCGGAAAAGAGCATCGCAAGTCCCAGCAGCGCCGTCCCGCGCCGCCACCAGATGCGGACCGTGGCGGAGGGAAGGTGGGCTTCGTGGTCGGGTTGCGGGGTCATAAGGGGCGCCCGGTCTGAATCAGGCGGTTATAAAGAATATTTGGAGATATCCATATGACAATATCGTCAAACTCACCTCCCGCGAAGGCAGTGTTTTCCATCGGAAGGCGGCTGATGAAGTTAGTTGCAGTAGGGCCGCCAGTGTTGTTTGCATCTTCATCGATGTTGGTTGCAGAGCCATCGATTAGCGCGTTACCGGCATCACCAGTTCCCCAGCGGTTTCTACCATGCGAAAAAATGACCGCCGGAATACAGGGGTTAGTCGCATTGCATATGGCTTGCCCAGCTTGAAAACTGAGAACCCCGAGGCTGTCGCGTGTCTGGATGGTTTTAGTGCCCACTGTGGCGAGCGCAATGTTGCCATTGGCAAAGGCAGGGGTGACACTATAGCGGATGATTTTTCCGAAGCCGTCTAGCTTCGATGTTCCTAAGGTTGACCATGGAATGAACCCTGTGCAGGCAGCTTCCGTTGCACACGGTATGGGATTTTCCGCGCCGTTAGTAGCGGAAGTAGCGGGGCGCGGAAGCCGGCCGTTTACAACAGCGAATCCAATCAAGGCTTCACGAGTCTCGTCAAGCAATCGCTGCGTATCCTTCACTTTCTGCATTTCCACCTGCGTGCTCAACACCGCCAGACCACCACCTAGCAATAGACCGAGGATCAGCAGGACGATCGCCATTTCGATCATGGTGAAGCCACGATTTCTCAGACGCTGGTTCATGAACAAATCCCTATCCATTGTTAATCCGCTTGCACCCGAAGGTTGCGGATCGTCACGCCCTGGGCGCCCGAGCCGTTGCGGAAGCCACCGGTAAATCCGAAATAGAAGCTGTTGAGACTTGAATCCAGAGGCTCGCAACGCTGCATGGTTGGCACCTTGGTGATACGGTCGAGATTGCTCGTCACATTGCTGCAACTCGTGCAATCCACCCAAGCGGTTAGGCGAGCATAGGTGTTAGGAGCGACATGGGCGGTAGGATTGCACGTTGTGCAGTTGGCGTTGCAGCCGGTTGTAATTTCGATGCGCTGGTTATGAAGCGACGGCGTCGGCAATTCCTCGAAATTGTTGGCCGGCGAGTGAACGCAACCACCTGCTGTGCCATTACAGGCTGGCGACAGTGAGCCGGAAAGGGAGTGGTTCAGACTGCCGTTGAGCATGATGGCCGAGTGATTCGCCGTAGGGTCGCTCATGCCGCCATCCTGATGTACATCGGTCTCAAAAATGAAGGAGAACGCACCCCAGGAATCGCTGCTACCCAGGGCGCCCATATTGCCTTCCATGCCACAGGTCACAGGTGGGCTGCCGACTCCGGCATTGAGTAGCTGAAAAGTGAAGCCATTGCCGCGGTCGTTACCATGGCCGGTCAGGGCCGAATCATCGGAGAGGGAGAACTGGAAATCGTAGTATGCCCGCATAGTTTTTCCAGCCAAGGGGATCGCTAGTGGGAACCAGAAGCAGCCACCGCTTGCCGTGGGGCCGTTGGTGACACCAACGCTCTGAGTGGCGCCGTTGGCCGTGACGCCCGAACCGACGGGGGTGAAAGCAGAAAAATCGTTGGCGAACGAAACCTGCGTGGCTGCTGCGGACGAGTTGACGCATCGCACAAGGTCTGCTTCAGGCGTTGCGGCGACAAAATCAGGGGCGCCGGTATACGCACCCGCGCCAGGAAATGTCGTTGCATTGCTGCCCTCCAGGTAATTGGCGGCAATCAGTTGCTCCGCGAGCGTGGCGCGGCTTTGCGTGGCAGTGCGACGGCCACCAAAGAAAAGAACGGCCGCGCAGGATGCTCCGTTCACCGTTGTCGTACCTGCCGGTCGCGTATAGAGCAGGTTGTCTCGCCAGTTGTCGAGGAAATTGCGTACCTGGGTGGTGGGCCCATAGGTGGTCGGCCCATTAAGGGCGAGGAAATTCGTAATGAGGGTGTCGGTACCCTTGTTTCCTGTAGCAGCGGGAAGGTTGGCTGCAGCATAGGCAGCCAGGTCATTCAACAATGTTCGGATGTCAGTCACAAATTCTGGTCGGGAAATAACGCGGTCGAAAACATCCCGGTTGGTGATCCAAAGGCCGAGATCGTTATTGGTCCCGTTTTTAACACTATCACTGGTGGCCAGGGTGATGGTGCTGGTTGCGCCTGATGTCGGCGAAACGGCGGCGCTTTCGAGATAGGCTGCGGCCACGGTGCTGCCGCCGCATTCACTGGCCGGGCCGGCACGGGTCTGGCCGCCGATGGCAGCGCGTGGCGCAATGAGAATTGCCAGTGGGCGATCATGTGGCGTCGCGCCGGCCAGTGTTACCGGGATTGGTGTCGTGGCGTCCTGGATGATGAGTTGGCCGACTGTGTCCCAATTGAAGGGGACAAAGCTGGGATTGGTAGAAGGGAACCTGGGATTATCCTTGGTAGTGCCGGAAACCACATACCAGAGGCATTCACCTCCGCTGTCGCGCAACGGCGGCAAGCCTAGGGTATTCCAGGGCAGGCGTCCCGCTTGCGAGACATTGGCTGCGCCGCAGGCCCCTGGCGCCGTGCCGGTGTTTGTGGTGTCTGGACATGGAAGAAAACCGAAAACCTGGCTGGCATGAAAATCACGATACGTCGCCGCGAAACCAATCAGCGCTTCCTTGGCCTTCGCGAGCGTATTGGCCGTCTGCTGATCCCGCTCGGCCTGGCCGCTGTTGAGGGCGCTAAGTGCGAAATAGGCGGCGAGGGCGCCGACGATCAGCAGGATTACCAGCAACGCTGCGCCGCGCTGGCGGTTCATTGGCTTTTCCGGGCGCTGACGGCGCCAGGGGCGACGATGTCGGCGCGTTCGCCGGTGCGCGGATTGAGGGTTTCGCCGACGCGAACTCGGGAACCGTCGATCACTACGCCGTCGTGGCGGATGGTTGGTGCGGCGGCAGGCGGCACGGCTTGCCCTTCGGGGACGCTTTGGCCATTCACCCAGACGGTTCCCTTGCCAGTGGCGCGCTTGACCAGCCCGGTGACGGCAAGGCCGGAAGCGGTCTCGGCCGTCTTTTCTCCGCTGCGGGCCTGGACGATGGCCGCGCGCTCGTCGGGTGAGTAGAAGAGTGTCCCGAGCGCGCCGGTCGGCGATGGCGCGGCCAGGGCGACGGGGGTATGTAAAGCGAGCACGAAGGCGATGCGGGCGACGTTTTCCATGATTTCAGTCTAGCAGCATGGAGAAGGGTGACAAGTCGGCGCCATGCACTTATTCCCCGGCCGGCTTGGCGGTGGCTTGCGGCAGGGTGAAGAAGCGCAGCACGCACCGCGCTGTCAGGCCGTTGGCGCCCGGCTCGGCCAGTCGACAGGATTGCTGCCGGAAGCGGCCATGAACCTTGGCTTTGAAGTTCTCCAGCAGCGCCAACAACTCTTCCTCGTGCACATCACGGATTTCGAATTCGAGATCGTGCGTCAATGGCGTGTCGCTGCTTGGTTTTGCCGTTTCCGGAGTGCCGGCTGGCGGGGGCGAGGCCGCACCGAGCGGGACCGGCGGTTTCAGGGTGTAGGTGAGGGTTTCGGGCAATCCCAACTGCTTTCGGGCGGCGACAAGTTTCTCTACCCAGTCTTCGCGGTCTGGCGGGCCGATGAGCCCTTGCTGTTCCAGCGTACGGAATTTGCCGATATTGGCGCGGATGTTGGCAAGGTTCTGTTCCTTCTCGGTCAGGCTGGCTTGCTGAGCAGCAGCCTGCCCTTGTTCTTCTGCCAACGACTGTCCAAGTTGTTGAAGAACGTGGCGGCTGCCGAAGTAGGCGATCAGGGCGACGCTGACGACGCTCGCGAGGATGATGAGCTGGATGCGCGCCCGCTGAAGGATCGGTTGCCAGTGCTTCATGACTGGCCTCCCGTCTTGACGGGGGAGTTGGCGGAAGGGGGCGATCCGGGGAGCGACAGGCACCAGGTGTGGTTCTCCTCCACTTCCTTGAGATTGCCGCCTTGCAGGACGTTTTGGGCCAACTCCTGCGCCGGGTCTTTGACGAGGCGCAAATCGTGATTGGTGGCAAGATCGTTGGAGAGGTTGCGCAAGGCCAGTGCCCGGTCGCGCGGGCCGTAGGTTTCGGGCAGGCGCACTTCCATGGTCAGCTCCACGGCGCGGGTCGCCCCGCCCGGCGCCGGCTGGCCTTGCGCCGGATCTGCGGGCGCGGCTTTGGCGCATGGCTTTTCACTGGCGGCGAGAAGATGCCATTCGAAATGCTTCAACCGCAAGCCGGGCGATTTTTTCAGCGTATCCGCGACGAATCGCAGGTGGGGTTCGAGCATCGGCGCCGAAACGATTTCTTCCTGGTCCAGGGCGATGGCGCGTTGAACCGCTTCAGGTGCGACGCCCACGCCGGCGATGCGCTGCTCGACCTCGGCCAGTCTGGCGCTGAGGGTTTGATTGGTGGCGGCGACCGTCGTGCGCTGCTGCAAGGTGTCGAAGATGGAGCTGACATTGCCGCTGGCGGCGGCGATGCCGCCGACGAGACCGACCGCCGATGCCGCCAGCGCGCCCTTGCGCAGCTGGTCGGCAACAAAGTCGCTTCGCCGCGCCAGCGGGGCCACTTGCCCCGGAGGCGAACGCAGGGCGAGCTGAAAGAGCGGGAAGCGCCAGTCGGTCGGCGCCTCGGCATCCCACGGCGGTGGCGGCGAAATGAGGTGCAAGGCGGAGGCCGGTAGCCCGGCGAAGCTGTCGGGATTGCCGAGCAGAAGGACCGGGCAGGCATGGTCGCCGCGCTGCATGAGCCGCGTGTTTTCAAGGTAGCGCTGGGTGCGGGAGATTTCCTCGAGTTGCGCCGCCGGCTCGTCCGGGGTCGGCGCCAGCCGGGTGAGCAGCGGCGTCCGATTCTTGATGAAGACGATGCGCAGCGCATCGGGCCTTGGCAGCACGACCAGAAGCTCCGGTGGCAGATGCCGGTTTCGACAAAACGAAGCCAGCAGAAAGGAAATGGGCCAGACGCCGGCGATGGGCGCCTCGATGGCATCGAGTTCGGCATGCAGGCGGCCGGTGGCGGCGACGCCGATGAAGGTCTGCCGCCGCGGCGCCAGCCGCTCGTAAAGCGAGCCGCCATGGGAGGGCAGCACCGAGCGATAGGGCGTGTCGGGGAAACGGTTGGCCAGTTGACGTTCGATGAAGGCGGTGCGGTCGCGGCCGAACAAACGCGGTACTTCGACCTCGGCAAAACTTTCTTCGGCGAGGTCGGTAATGACCCAGATGGGGTTTTCCGTCTCGCCGTTGAGCTGGTGCCAGCCGTGGCGGTCCCGGCCCCACCATTGGTGCCCGTTCGGGCCAAGGTAGAGGATGGTCTTCATGTTTTCATCTTGGCGATGGTGTCGTAGATCGGGGACAGCACGGCCATCATGATCCATCCCAGGACCAGGCCCATGAGCACCGTCAGCGCCGGCTCGATCATGGCCTGGACCTTGCCGATCGATTCCTCGATATCGCGGGTGTAGAAGTAGTTGATGTTGTTGAGCGCGGAATCGATGGCGCCGGTCGATTCCCCCACCTTGAGCATGCGGATGACGAGCGGCGGGAACAGGCTCTCGGCGGCGAAGCTCTGCGAAATCGAAGTGCCGTTGGTGATGCGTTCGTGGGCGCGCGAGATGGCGGCCTGTATAACGACGTTGCCGCTGATCTTCTGGCAGTACACCAAACCTTCGATGAGCGGGATGCCGGTGCGGTACATCAAGGCGAAGGTGTCGGCGAAACGGGCAAGAATGAGCTTCTTGAGAATGCCCCCGATGTAGGGAAGCCTGAGGATGGATTGATGCAGGCGGTAACGAAAGCGGGGGTTGGAGCGCGCCAGCGCCGCGGCACCGGCGATGAGCAGCGGCGGCGCGCCGACGATGGCCCACCAGTAATTCACGAACAGCTTGGAGAGGCCGATGAGCGCGCGGGTCTGGATGGGAATCTGCTGCCCCATGTTGGTGATGAACCCGACCAGCTGCGGTACCAGATAAATCATGAGAAAGAAGATGACGCCGCTGATGACGACCAGCACGAAGCTCGGATACATCAGGAGTTTCTTGGTGTGGGAGGCCATTTCGTCCTGCCACTTGAGCGAACGCACGATCTCGCGCAGCACCTCGGGCAGTTGCCCCGAAACCTCGCCGGCGCGGATGAGATTGGTGATGACCTCGGAGAAAATGCCGGGGTAACCGGCAATCGCTTCGGCCAGCGTCGCGCCGGATTCGATTTTTTCGTAGAGCCCGGCGGAAAGCTTGCGGCTTTCGGACGAATCGGCGGCGTCGCGCATGTCGCCAAGGGCGGTGAGGATGGGCACGCCGGCGCGGATCAGCATTTCGAGCTGGAAAAGGAAGCTGATCAGGTCGCGCGTCGGCAGGCGCCGGATGGCGCGGGAGCGTTCCTTGAGCGCGGTGGCGCGGATGAGGGAAAGATCGAGGCGGCCGAGCTGGGCTTCGAGATCGGTTTCGTGCAGCGCTTCGATCTGGCCGGTGACGATGCGCCCGGCCGGGTCGGCGGCGCGGTAGCGATAGAGCGCCATCAACCGATCATTTCGGTGAGGTCGACCACGCGGCTGATTTCATCGACCGTGGTCAGGCCTTCCTTGACGCGCCGCATGCCGTCCTCGGCCATGGTGGTGAAGCCGCGCTCGACGGCGTGGGTGGTCATCGCCTTGAGGCTGGCGTGCTGGGTGACCAGTTCATCGAGGCCGCCGTCGAATTTCAGCAGTTCGACGATGGACATGCGCCCCTTGTAGCCGAGGAACTCGCACTCCGGACAGCCGCCCGGCCGGTAGACTTGGACTTCGGCATCCGCCGCTTCGCCCATCAGGCGCTTTTCGATCGGGCTGGCGACGTCGGGCTTCTTGCATTTCGGGCAAAGCGTGCGCACCAGCCGCTGGGCGACGATGCCGATGACGTTGCCGGCGAGCACGTCCGGCTTGATGCCGAGGTCGAGGAGGCGCGGGATGGAGCGGATGGCGGAATTGGTATGCAGGGTGGAAAACACCTGATGGCCGGTCATGGCGGCGCGGAACGCCATTTCGGCGGTGTCGTGGTCGCGGATTTCGCCCACCAGGATGATGTCCGGGTCCTGGCGCATCATCGAACGGA
>JAPUEC010000143.1:5159-10236 GCA_027492775.1 Rhodocyclaceae bacterium | reverse complement strand
GTTGCTGGTGGGGATTCATTTTCAGGGCACCGAAATCGCCTTGTCGGCGGCGGCAACGGCGCCGGCATGGTATCAACAGACGCCGATGGCTGAAATTGTCGGTGCGCTGCGTGCCATCCTTCCGCTGGTGGCGCTCCTTTTCCTGGTGCAACGCGTGCTGCTGCGCCAGCCGGTGCATCGGCCGGATGTTTTAACCTACGGCGTCATCATGGCGTTGCTGGGCATGATGCTGTTCAACCTGGGGCTCACCGCCGGACTGGTCGAGCTGGGCGACCAAGCCGGGAACACTGTCCCCTGGGCATTCTCCCCCAATCGGCAGACCGGCGAGCCGGCGCTTTTCCCGCGATTCTTCGGACTCGGCGTGACGCTCCTGTTTGCCTTCTGCATCGGCTATGCCGCCACCATCGCCGAGCCGGCGTTGAACGCCATGGGCATCACGGTGGAAAACCTGACCGACGGCGCCTTCAAAAAACGCCTGCTGATTCATGCCGTCGCGCTCGGGGTTGGTCTTGGCGCGGCGCTCGGCGTCGGGCGCATCCTCTTCGATCTGCCACTGGGTTGGTTGCTGGTGGGGATTTACGCGCTGGCCTTGCTGCTCACCGTCGCCACGCGCGAAGAGTTCGTTAATCTGGCTTGGGACAGTGCCGGCGTGACCACCGGGCCGGTGACGGTGCCGCTGTTGCTCGCGCTGGGCGTCGGTCTCAGCGAGGCGGTGGGCGCCACCGAAGGATTCGGGATTCTGGCCCTTTGTTCCGCCGGGCCGATCATCAGCGTGCTGGCTTTCGGCCTTTGGGTCGACTGGCAGGCGAAGCAAAGGAAAGCGAGGGGTGTCGATTGAGTCAATCCGAAATGATCGTGCTGATCGATGTCGTGCTCATCACCGCCATCGTTCAGCGGGGCGCCGCCGACGACGTGGTGCGGACGGCGCAGGAAGCCGGGGCGCAGGGCGCGACCATCTTCCACGCCCGGGGCACGGGCATCCGCCAGAAGAAACTCGGCTTGCTCGGCCTTGCGGTCAATGCCGAGAAGGAAGTGATTTACATCGTCGTGCCGACCGATCAGGCCGACCTGATTTTCGAGCGCATCTTCATTGCCGCCAAGATGGATACACCGGGCATGGGCATCCTCTGGATGACGCCGCTGGAAAAGATGGCGACTTATGTGCCGCATGAAGTGGCCGCCCGTTTCGGGCTGCATGTGGGAGAGAAGAAGTGAGTGCGCTCTGGCACATCGGCCGCGGCGATAAAAAGCTGATTACCGCCATCGTCCCCGCGGGCCAGGGCGAGCCGCTGATGACGCGGCTGGAATCCGAACCAGGCGTGTTGGCGGTCACCCACCATCATGCGCGCGGCGTCGGCCGGCGCCGGGTCGAACCTGGTCGCTTGATTTCCGACGAAAAAGACGTGGTGCTGGTCTTGGCCGAAACAGAGAACGCGGACGATGTGTTTGGCCTCATCTACCGCGAAGGCCGGCTAAGCGAACCACACGTCGGGTTGATCTTCATGGAGAAGGTCTTGCGCGGGCATCCCATGTTGCCCTTCGCGACAGAGAGCGACGATACCGCCTGAGTGTTGGTGCCGCTTCGGGCCCGGGGGCGGTTGCCGCTTTTAGGGTATTTCCCGAATTGGCGGGCCGGTCGCCCCAATTCCCTCCCTTCCGCAGTGCCGGCCATCGCGGTGCGCATGGCGAAAAGGAGCGTCTATCACTCGACGTGCGCCCGGTTCGCCAGCGTAAAGGCTATGCGCCATCTGCCTGCATTAAAAACGGCGCTGATTCTGCGCGATAAAAAAAGAGAGCCCGGGGATGCCGGGCTCAAGAGTCTCTGCTTACTACTGACCGATCCAAGGGTGAGATGGATCACTCTTTGCATAGCAGCTTGCGTGCCAGAAAAACAGACTCTCTAAGCCATTGAATTCAATAACTTAATTTCAAGCAGCTGGGCCGGGCCAAGTGAGCGTTGCGTTTTGCAGCGCCAAAGGGGGCGCAATATTCATAAGCTACTGGTTTCATATCATTTTTCCGCCAGCTGCATTTGTTGCAAAATGCAATACAACGTTGCAATCTTATAAGTCCATGCGCCTCTTTCACTCTCTCCACGCCAAAATCCTGCTCGGCTATTGCCTGGTCGGTGGATTGTTCGTCGTACTGGTGGCCAGCGCGCTGGTTCAGTTCATCAAGTTGCAGACGCAAATGTCCGAGCAGCGCAAGGTCACCGTGTTCCACGACGCCGTGCGGTCGGCGCGGCGCATGGAAAAGAATTTCCTCCTTTATCGCAAGCCCGCCGATCTGGCGGAAGCGATCGAAAAGGCCACGGTGGCGCAGGAAGCGTTCCAAGGCATGCCGCTCGCGATCCGGGAGCGCGTGGTGACGCCGGAGGAAGCGGGCGACGTGGCGCATTACCGCGAATTGCTGCTCGAACTCGCCGGGCGCGACAAGCGCAAGCGCATTCCCCAGGAGGTGCAGGACGACCTTTACATCGTCGGCGGCCGCTTGCTCCAGAGCGGCGAGGCGCTCGGCCAGGATGCCGGCGAGCGGCTCGACCGGGCCGTGGACCGCCATGAACGCAATCTGTTAGCCACCATTCTCGCGGCGGTGATCCTGGCGGTGGTGGCCGGCGCATTGGTGACGCGCAGCGTCGTTCGTCCCTTGCGCACCATTGAAGCCCGCCTTTCCAAGGTGGCCAAAGGCGAGACCGGCCGTATCGAGGGCGAGGAGCAGGACAGCGAAGTGCGTTCGCTTGCCGCTTCGATCAACAGCGCCTTGGTCGAGCTCGAAAACCGGCAGCAGCTTGTGGCGCGGTCTTCACGGCTGGTGGCGCTGGGAACCATGCTCTCGGGCGTGGCGCATGAGCTCAACAACCCGTTATCCAATATTTCCTCTTCTTGCCAGATACTCATGGAGGAAATCAACGAGATTACCCCGCAGGCCGCCGGGCGCCTGCTCGGCCAGATCGACGACCAGGTCTTGCGGGCGCAGCGCATCGTTTCCGCTTTGCTCAATTTTTCCCGCGATCGCGATTTTGTGCGCCAGCGCGAACGCTTGGGCGAACTGGTGGAAGAAGCGGTGCTGCTGGTGCGCGGGCAGCTGCCGGCCGGCGCCAAGCTGGAAATCCAGGTGCCGCCGGAAATCGGCATCGATGTCGAGAAACAGCGCTTCCAGCAGGTGTTGGTCAATCTCATCAAGAATGCGGCCGAAGCCATTCCCGCGGATGGCAGCATCGTCCTTTCCGCCTGGCGCGAATCGCTGCCGGAAGGAAAGGGCACGACCATCGAAGTCGAGGATACCGGTCACGGGATTTCGGCCACCGACCTGCCGCACGTCTTCGATCCTTTTTTCACCACCAAGCCGGTGGGCAAGGGTACGGGCCTCGGTCTTTTTGTCGCCCATGAAATCGTCGCCCAGCACGGCGGCACCTTGTCCGCGACCTCGGAGCCGGGCAAATGGACGCGTTTCTGGATGCACATCCCCGATGTCGTGAAGGAGGGCGAGAATGGCTGAAATCAGGGTGCTCGTGGTCGATGACGAGCCCATCGCCCGGCAGAATCTGGCGCATGCGCTGGAGCGCGACGGCATCACCGCCGACGTTGCCGCCGACGGCGAGGAGGCTTTGACGCTGCTGGCCCAGACCGCCTACCCGCTGGTACTGACGGATCTGCGCATGCCGGGGATGGATGGGTTGAGCCTGCTGCGGGAAATCCGGCAGCGCCTGCCCCAGACTGAAGTCATCGTCATCACCGCCCACGCCAGCACCGATTCCACTGTCGAAGCGATGCGGGCCGGCGCCTTCTATTACGTCGAAAAGCCCTTCCGCCTGCCCGAGGTGCGCAAGGTCGTGCGCGAGGCGCTGGAAAAAACCGCGCTCAAGGCCGAGAACGCCAGCCTGCGCTCGGCGCTTTCCCGCGCCAGTGGCACCACACGCATCATCACTTCATCGCCGGCGATGGAAAGCGTGCTGGAAACGGCCGGGCGGGTCGCCGCCACCGACTGCTCGGTGCTGATCGCCGGTGAAACCGGCACCGGCAAGGAAGTGCTGGCGCGCTTTCTGCACGAGCAGAGCACCCGGGCGGACAAGCCTTTTCTCGGCATCAACTGCGGGGCCTTGTCTGAAGAACTGCTCAGCAACGAGCTATTCGGCCATGAGCGTGGCGCCTTTACCGGGGCAACGGCGGGAAAGGCCGGGCTGCTCGAAACCGCCGCCCGCGGCACCCTGTTCCTTGACGAGGTGACCGAAATGTCGGCGGCGGTGCAGGTCAAGCTCCTGCGCGTGTTGCAGGAGCGCGAGTTCTATCGGCTCGGCGGCCGCGAACCGATCCGCACCGATGTCCGCATCGTCGCCGCCACCAACCGCGATCCCCAGCAATGCGTGGAGGAAGGCCGGCTGCGGCAGGATCTCTATTTCCGTCTCAACGTCGTCGGTCTTAAACTGCCGCCCTTACGCGAGCGGCGCGGCGATATCCCGCTTTTGGCGGCGTATTTCCTCACCCGTTGCGCCCGTCGCATGAACAAGGCGGTGACCGAGATCGCGCCGGAGGCCTTCGAGGCCATGCTCTCCCATGATTTCCCCGGCAATGTTCGCGAACTGGAAAACCTGATTGAACGCGGCGTAGCCCTGGCAGGCGGCGCCGCCATCACCGCCGACCTCCTGCCGCCGGAGTTGCTGCGTCGAAATGGAAGCGCCGCACCCGAAAACAGGGCGGACACAGTACTCACCCTGGCGGAAAGCGAGCGCCGGCATATTTTCCGTGTTCTCGATCAAGCCGGGGGAAATCGCGCGCTGGCGGCGCAAATGCTCGGCATCGACCGGGTCTCCCTGTGGCGCAAATTGCGCCGCTACGAAGCGGCCGAGCCGTCCTGATTCCTGCTTCGCCCCCGCCAAAGGGAGCCATCAACCGAGCAGGGCGCGCGAACGATTAAGCGAGGTTTGTCGCGGCGATTCCGATTTGCCTCAAAGCGCTGGTGGGCTTCCAATTGAACGGCATTGCCGGCATTGAGGTCGAAGCAACGTCCATGTCACGAGCTGCCAGCTGTGATAAGGCCACGCTCGCGACCCGGTGGCAAACCCTGGTTAGTGCGATAT
>JAPUEC010000143.1:0-5149 GCA_027492775.1 Rhodocyclaceae bacterium | reverse complement strand
GCTGGGCGGTCTTTGAGGGCCAAGCCCCGGCCCTGCCACGCGCGCTCGGCGGCCCACCGCCGCCCCCGCGACCCGGTGGCAAACCCGGGTTAGTGCGATATTCTAAAAAAACTTTTAACGGCCAAGACCGCTCATGTCCTCCTATCCCCTCGAATCACTGTTTGGAAACATCCTTTCGCCATTCGAGCGCTTCCTGCGTCGAACAACCGCCGGCGGCTTGGTGCTCATTGGCACGACCTGCGTTGCGCTCGTCCTGGCCGGAATTCTGGGCGGCGATACCTGGCATCATTTCTGGGACCAGCAGGTGGTGCTCTCGATTGGCGATTTCAACCTTGATCTCTCCTGGCACCATGCGGTCAATGACGGCCTCATGGCGCTCTTCTTCCTCCTGGTCGGACTGGAATTGAAGCGGGAAATCCTGGTTGGCGAACTGTCCCAACTCAGGGACGCCATATTGCCGATCGTCGCCGCGCTGGGGGGCATGATCGTGCCGGCGCTCATCTACGCCGCATTCAATGTTGGCACGGATGGGAGCAAGGGCTGGGGTATCCCGATGGCGACCGATATTGCCTTCGCCATCGGCATCCTGGTGTTGCTGGCCTGGCGCGTACCGAAAAATCTCATTGTTTTCCTCACCGCGCTGGCGATCGCCGACGACTTGGGGGCGGTGCTGGTCATCGCCATCTTCTACAGCGGCGGCCTCAATTTGAGCGCTCTGGCGGCCGCCGGATTCGCGGGCACGGTGCTCATCCTGCTCAACCGCGGCGGCGTGCGCAATTCGCTGCCTTATGCGATTACCGGCTTTGTGCTGTGGTATTTCCTATTGCAATCTGGCGTTCACGCCACCCTCGCCGGAATCATGCTGGCTGCGGCCATCCCCGCCCGTCCCGCCTATCCGGCCGAGGCTTTCGATGCGCGGCTATCCGAACTGCAGTGGGCGTTTCACGTCGAGACCGGCCCCGAGACGCCGAATGATCCCCTCAGCAACCAGCGCATGGCCACCATCGCCCAAACCCTCGAGCAGGCCGCCCGTCAGGCGCAAAGCCCGCTCCAGCGGATCGAGCATGGCATCAGTCCGTGGGTGACCTTCATCGTCATTCCCGTGTTTGCGCTCGCCAATGCCGGCATCGATTTATCGAAGGTGAATTTCGCCGAGGCGCTTTCCGAAAACATCACCCTCGGAATCATGTTTGGCCTCGTCCTAGGGAAATTCATCGGCATCACGGGGTTTGCCTGGATCGCGGTCAAGTTCGGGCTGGCCCGGTTACCGGCCGGGGTTTCGTGGGCGCATCTGAGCGGTGCGTCCTGGCTCGGCGGAATCGGCTTCACCATGTCGCTGTTCATCGCGCAACTGGCCTTCGTCGATCCGGTTCAGGTCGAGCAGGCTAAGCTCGGGATTTTGATTGCCTCGCTGGTGTCGGCGCTCGCCGGACTCACCTGGCTCATCCTCGCCGCCCGCGGCGCGCGCTCGCCGCAGGTCTAGCCGTATCGAAAAACATCCGCCGGGCGGCTTTCTGGAATCGAAGGCTCCAAGTCGCCAGGCGGCTATAGGCTCATTGCACGAGGCCGAGCTTTTTCGACCACCACGGGGTAAGGGCGGGCAAGAGGGTCAAGGTCCAGATCACCACCCAGGCCGTGAGCGGCATCAGCAGTTTCAGTTCCGGAAATTGTGCCACCGTGATGACGGCGAGCACCACCGGAATGACGCCGGTTTCGCGCACTACGCTGAGGAAAAGCTTTTCCTTCATCTTGATGTTGGTCGGTAGCAGCGAAAGCATGACGGCCACCGGCCGGGCGACGAGGATGAAAAGCAGGGACACGACGAGGCCGAGCAGCGCCGTCTCCCACAGGTTGTTCAAGGCGACGAAGGGGCCGACCATCATGAAAATGGTCGGTTTGGCGATGCTCTCGACCTTGATTTCCATGGCCCGCAGGGTGGTATGGAAGAATTCCTTGCCGTGGTTGTAGTTGGCCAACAGGCCGGAGATGAAAGCCGCCAGGAAACCGTTGCCGTGAATCGCCTGCGCCAGCAGAAAAGTAACCAATGGCACAGCCAGCACGATCGCGAAGTCGTAGGCGGTTTCGCCGACATTGCGCTCGTTGTCGCGCGACTTGTAAGCCTCGTAGCCGTGCATGGCGCACCAGCCGATAAGGCCGGCGATGGTTCCGAAGGCGAACTGTTTTCCGAGGTGCAGCATGTTTTCTTCGCTGAACAATCCGGCGGACAGGGCGCCCAGCGAATCGACGGCGGTGCCGGCCAGGATCATGGCGGCGATCGCAGCGGTAAAGATGGCGCCGATGGCATCGTTGAGCGCGCTTTCCGCCACCGCGATGTCCGAGAGCCGCTTGTATTCGTTCTTGAAAACGATGCCGCGCAAGGTCGGAATCAGCGCCGCCGGATCGGTCGATCCGATGATTGCGGCGAGGAGAGCGGCGGTTTTGCCATCCAGGCCGAGCAGCATCAGCAAGGGGAACATGGCGAAGAAGGTGATGAAGTAGCCGACCACGGCGATCATCAAAGTGGGAAAGGCGATCTTGATGAAATCGCGCCGTTCCAGTTCATCGCCACCGCCCTTGAGGATGATCGCCGCGAGCGCGGTACAAACCACCACAGCCACCATGATTTGCGGCGCGATCGGCGACAGGGCGTCGTGAAGAACGATGCCGACCAGCAACTGCAAGGTGAAATTCGGAAAAATGGTGCCTTCGGCCGCCTTGCTGCAAGCCCAGCCGAACAGCAGGAAAAGCCCGATGCACCAGAGCGCCTCGGCGATCGCCGTCTCCGCGCCGCCCAGGTGCGCCAGGCGCTCCAGGATTGCCGGGGCGGCCAGATTCAATAGGAAGGCGAGAACGAACAAACCAACGATTTTTGCGTAATTCATGGCGGTTTCAGGTCGATAGACGAATATGACGTTTCCACTGCGCCCGGCCGTCCGCAAACCGCGGAGGCGAAGCGCTTCGATTTTTCGAGATGCAAAGCATCGGCTCGCCGGGTGCCGCCAAGGCCTCTTCCGATGGGAAAAGGCCTCTCCGGGTTCTCGATGGGAAACCGGCGGCGCCATATTCCTCCGATGGATTTTTAACCTTGGCGAAGGAAGGGTTTTGGCAAGGGCCAATAATACCCGATTTTACTTAGGTGATATTGCGGTGCGTCATAACTTGAGATCGAGTCCTTATCGGCGCGCTCATTCGGAGCAACAGCCAACTTTCTTGCGACCGCTTTCCCGTTTGGGGCCTCGCCACCGGGCTGTGAAAACAGATGCCGATCCTAAAAGGTGGATCGCCGCCGGAATGCGCTCCCGGCACCAAAATTGATGTTGCAAATCCCTGCTCACAAGCAGGGTATACTCGCGCCCGATTTTCCTTCGGCGGTTTTTTTGAGCGCATTTTCCACTGTCATGGCGATACCAATTACCGGTTCCATCAAACAGCACTGGTTCGGCCTGTCGGTCGTCGTGGCCGCCTACGCGCTCTCGCTTTTTCACCGCTTCGCGCCGGCGTCGGTCTCGCTGGATTTGGCGACAACTTTTCATACTTCCGCCGCATCGCTTGGCGTGCTGGCGGCGACGTATTTCTATGTGTACACGTTGATCCAGATTCCGACCGGGGTCATGGTTGACACCTTGGGGCCGCGTTGCGTCCTCGTCGGCGGGTGCATCATCGCCGGCATCGGCAGTGTCATGTTCGGGCTGGCGGATGGGATGTCCGCCGCGTTCGCCGGCCGCATGCTGGTCGGGCTGGGGGTGTCGGTCACCTTCGTTTCCATGCTCAAGGTGATCTCCCTCTGGTTCGACGAAAACAGGTTCGCCACGCTGGTCGGCCTTTCGATGCTCATTGGCAATTGCGGCTCGGTCTTGGCCGGTGCGCCGCTGTCCCTGGTTTCCCAGGCGGTGGGATGGCGGACCGTGTTCGTAGCGGTCGGCATGCTTTCCATGGCGATTTGCATCGGCTGCTGGTGGTTCGTTCGTGCCTGCCCATTGAGCGCCGGGCAACAAGGCGAGGGGGTAGGTTTCGATGGCGCTGCGGCGATGCAAAAACTTCTCTCGGTGGTGAAGAATCCCGCCACTTGGCCGCCGGCGGTGGTCAATTTTGGCCTGGCGGGAAGTTTCTTCGCCTTCGGCGGCCTCTGGGCGATGCCTTACCTCACGCAAGTGCAGGGAATGACCCGCGCTGCCGCCTCAAACCATCTTTCGCTCTACTACGCCGGCTTCGCCCTGGGATGCGTCGGCATCGGCGCACTCTCGGACGCGCTCGGCCGGCGACGGCCGGTGATGATCGTCGGCGCCACGATCAACGCGACGATCTGGCTGGTTTGGTTGTCCGGCGTGCAATTGCCGCCGCTCCTGAGCTATGCATTGATCGCCTGCATGGGCGTTACCACGGCCAGTTACTCGCTCTCCTGGGCCTGCGCCAAGGAAGTGAACCCGCCGGCGCTTTCCGGCATGTCGTCGTCGGTGGCCAACGTCGGCGGCTTCCTCGCCGGAGCGATCCTGCAGCCGCTCATCGGCTGGATCATGGATCAGCGGTGGTCCGGCGCCATGCAGGACGGCGCCCGGCTCTATGCTGCCGAGGATTTCCGTGCCGGCCTTCTATTGGCGGCCATTGCCGCCTGGTTGGGCGTGATGGCCGCCACTCGCATCCGCGAAACCGGCTGCCGCAATATCCATGGTGCCGGGGTATCTGAATCGCTGTCAGTGCTGGGACCACCCAACCCCAAGCTGGGCTAGCCTTACCGTTGTTGCGCCGCTACAACAAATTGCCCCGATATCCCAAGCGAAAGTGGGAATCGCATTGCTCCGCGGCGAGCTCTTCGCGACAATGGCGCCAGCCTCTCGGTTTAGAGAGCTTTGTCAGCCGTCTCAGCGCCCAAAGCGCGGTGAGGCTGGTTCCCAAAACGCAAGGAGAATTCTCAATGCAAAAGAAACTGATCGCACTGGCTGTCGCCTCCCTGGCCGCCGGCTCCGTTTTCGCTCAGTCCAACGTCACCATCGGTGGCTGGATGACCGTTCACGCCAAGTCCTACAAGCTTTCTGACATCAATCGCACGGTTCGCGGCGCTACGCAGAACTTCAAGACCGAATACCGCGTTGACGACGACAGCAATTCCCGCATCTGGTTCACGGGCAAGGAAGATCTGGGCGGCGGTATG
>JAPUEC010000142.1:8052-10361 GCA_027492775.1 Rhodocyclaceae bacterium | reverse complement strand
CTGATGGTTGTCATCGAACTCGATCTCCCCTGTGGTGAGTTGGTGACCCGGGCGCTCGAAGCCGGCTTGCTGATCAACGTTACCGCTGACAAGGTGATCCGGTTGCTGCCGTCGCTGATTTTCAGTGAAAGTGAAGCCGAGGAATTGGTGAGCCGTCTGGTCCCCCTGATCAAAGATTTTTTATCGGCCTGAGCACCTATCATGGCGATCAAGCATTTTCTCCAGTTCAAGGACCTGACGCGCGAGGAATTCAATCACCTTTTCGCGCGGACCCAGATCATCAAGGCGCGTTTCAAGCGCTACGAGACCTATCACCCGCTGCACGACCGCACGCTGGTGATGATTTTCGAAAAGGCGAGCACGCGAACGCGGCTGTCCTTCGAGGCCGGCATCCAGCAACTCGGAGGCGCGGCCATCTATCTCAATACCCGCGATTCGCAACTCGGACGCGGTGAGCCGGTAGAGGACGCAGCGCAGGTGATTTCGCGCATGAGCGACGTGGTCATGATCCGCACCTTCGAGCAGACCATCGTCGAACGCTTTGCCGCCAATTCGAGGGTGCCGGTGATCAACGGCCTGACCAACGAATACCATCCCTGCCAGATCATGGCAGACATCTATACCTTCATCGAGCATCGCGGCCCCATCCAGGGCAAGACCGTGGCTTGGGTGGGCGATTCCAACAATGTCTGCAACACCTGGTTGCAGGCAGCGGAAGTGCTCGATTTCAAGGTCAATGTCTCGACGCCGCCGGGCTACGAAGTCCAGGCCGATGTCGCCGGCCTCCACGGCACCGCGCATTTCGAGCAGTTTGCCGACCCGGTGGACGCCTGCCGCGGTGCCGACCTGGTGACGACGGATGTCTGGACCTCGATGGGTTTTGAAGCTGAAAACGAGGAACGCCTCAAGGACTTCGCCGACTGGTGCGTCGATGCGGAACTGATGCAGATGGCCAAGCCCGAGGCGGTTTTCATGCATTGCCTGCCCGCTCACCGCGGCGAGGAAGTGACTGCCGAGGTCATCGACGGCCCGCAGTCCGTCGTCTGGGACGAGGCGGAGAACCGCCTGCATGTTCAAAAGGCCTTGATGGAATATCTCGTCCTCGGTCGAATCGATTCTTGAGCGGCTTGCGGCGGATGGGCACACCCATCTGCTGCTTGCGCCGCTTATTCCTACGGAGCTGGAAATGAGTGAAGTCAAAAAAGTCGCCCTAGCCTATTCAGGCGGGCTGGACACGTCTGTCATCCTAAAATGGTTGCAGGACACCTACCAATGCGAAGTGGTGACCTTCACCGCCGACCTCGGGCAAGGTGAAGAATTGGAGCCGGCACGCGCCAAGGCCCTGCAATTCGGCATCAAACCGGAGAATATCTTCATCGACGACCTGCGCGAGGAATTCGTCCGCGACTTCGTCTTCCCGATGTTCCGTTGCAACACTGTCTATGAGGGCGAGTACCTGCTCGGTACTTCCATCGCCCGCCCGCTGATTGCCAAGCGTCTGGTCGAAATCACCAATCTGACCGGTGCTGACGCCATTTCGCACGGCGCCACCGGCAAGGGCAACGACCAGGTTCGCTTCGAACTTGGTGCCTATGCCCTCAAGCCCGGCATCAAGATCATCGCCCCCTGGCGCGAGTGGGATCTTCTTTCGCGTGAAAAATTGCTCGCTTACGCCGAGAAGCACGGCATTCCCGTCGAAATGAAGCACAAGCAGGGCGGTTCGCCTTACTCGATGGATGCCAACCTGCTGCATATCTCCTTCGAGGGCCGCCATCTGGAAGACCCCTCGGCCGAAGCCGAGGAAGCCATGTGGCGCTGGACCGTCTCGCCGGAAAAAGCCCCGGATGCCGCCGAATACGTCGATTTCGAGTTCGAGAAGGGTGACCTCGTCGCCATCAACGGCGAACGCATGAAAGTGCATGAGTTGCTGGCCAAGCTCAATCAACTGGGGGGCAAGCATGGCATCGGCCGCCTCGATTTGGTCGAAAACCGCTATGTCGGCATGAAGTCTCGCGGCTGCTACGAAACCCCGGGGGGCACGATTCTGCTCAAGGCGCACCGCGCCATCGAATCGGTTTGCCTCGATCGCGAAGTGGCACACCTCAAAGACGACCTGATGCCGCGCTATGCAACCCTGGTTTACAACGGTTACTGGTGGAGCCCCGAACGCCTCGCCCTGCAGCGGAGTGACATCCTGGCAGGTGAACTCTACTGACGTGGGCAGCCGTTCGGTCATGGTGACAGTCGGGATGGGCCGCTGGCCTTTCGATCGACTGATCCGCGCCTTGGCTCCGGCTTGCGACCGTCAT
>JAPUEC010000142.1:0-8042 GCA_027492775.1 Rhodocyclaceae bacterium | reverse complement strand
CTACTGGTGGAGCCCCGAGCGCAAGGCCTTGCAGGCGCTGATCGACCACACGCAGCAGAGCGTCAATGGCTGGGTGCGCCTCAAGCTTTACAAGGGCAACGTTATCCTGGTGGCGCGCGATTCCAAGACCGACTCGCTCTTCGACCCGACCATCGCCACCTTCGAGGACGATGCCGGCGCTTACGACCAAAAGGATGCGGGGGGTTTCATCAAGCTCAATGCGCTGCGTCTGCGTATCGCTGCCAATCTTGCCAGCCGCAAGGGCAAGGCCTGACGGATGGCTGGAGGCGGCCCCCTGTTCGGCCTGACCGAGGAGCAGATCACCGACTTCGGGCTAACCTGGGGCCTGGGCGCCTTCATCCTGTTCATGCTCTTCATCATCGGCGAGCTAGCCTGGCGTTCGAAGGCAGGGAAAAAGGGCACCATCGTGCTCTTTTTCGTTCTTGCCTTCGGCATGCTGGGCTTCATTGCCAAAATCATCATCGAAAAAATTTGGGGAATCTGAAAATGGCGCAGTTCGACAAGGTCTCAGTCATTAAAAAGGCTAATGTCTACTTCGATGGGAAGTGCATCAGCCATACCGTCGTTTTTCCCGACGACACCCGTAAAACCATCGGCGTCATCCTGCCTTCGTCGCTGACCTTCAATACCGGCGCGCCGGAAGTCATGGAAGGCGTGGGCGGTTCGTGCCGCGTGCGACTGAAGGGCGAGAGCGAATGGAAGAGTTACGGCGAGGGCCAATCCTTCAAGGTGCCCGGCAATTCGTCCTTCGAGATCGAAGTGGCGGAAGGCGGCGCCTATCATTACGTCTGTCACTTCGGATAAAAGCGAGCACGCCATGCCCTCATTCGACTTCACTTCAGAGGCTGATCTGGTGGCGTTGAAGAACGCCATCGACGTCGCCTCCCGCCAGATCGATAATCGCTATGACTTCAAGGGCACCTCGGCCAAGGTCGAGCTGAACGAGAAGGACAAAATCATCACGCTACACGGTGATTCCGATTTTCAACTCGACCAGATCAAGGACATCCTTTTCCCGGCGATGGAGAAAAAGGAGAAGGAAAGCGTCAAGCGTCTCGACGCTCAAGCGGTGCAGAAGGTCTCGGGCAACAAGGTCAAGCAGGACCTCAAGATCAAGATCGGCATCGAGTCGGAGCTGGCGAAGAAAATCGTCAAGATGATCAAGGATTCCAAGGTCAAAGTGCAGGCCAGCATCCAGGGCGATGCGGTGCGTGTTACCGGCGCCAAGCGCGACGACCTTCAGACGGCCATCGCGCTGGTGACCAAGAGCATCACCGATTTCCCCATCAAGTACGGCAACTTCAGGGATTGATTCCCTTCAGCCAGACCGAGTAGAGCTGGTCGGCCAGACGGCGCATGGCAGGCAGATGGAGAGCGATTTCCGCCTGCATGGCCTCCGGGGGCTGGACGCTGGGTGGCAAGGCGCCCAGGTCGTGCACTTCGTCCTTCCAGCTCTTGCACCAGCTCTCGATCATTTCGGGCAGCATTTCGACATGACATTGCATGCCCAGATGCGGCCCATAGGCGAACGCCTGATTGGCGCACCAGGCGCTCTCCAGCAGCCGGGCCGAATCGGGCGGCAAGCTGAACGTTTCGCCGTGCCAATGAAAGACCGGGATATTCTCGCCGGCCAGATCACCCAGCCAGCGCTTGATGGCGCCGCCCGCAGCAGGCCAGACCGCGCCCCAGCCGATTTCCTTGACCGGATTGCGGGTCACGTAGCCGCCGAGCGCTTTGCTCAAAAGCTGGCCGCCCAGGCAATGGCCGATGACCGGAACGCCTTTGTCAACGGCCGACCGGATCAGGGCGCAAACCGGTTCGATCCAGGGTAGCGGGTCATTCACGCTCATCGGACCGCCCATCAGGCAAATACCGGAGAATTCTGCGGCCGTCGCAGGAATCGGCTCATTTTCATCGACGGCGATCAGCCGCCAAGGCACGCCGTGACGTTCTAGGAATATGGCAAAATAACCTGGGCCTTCGGTTCGGGAGTGGCGGAAAATGGCGACTGGGCGCATAGGGGATGGGTCTCACAAGGCGGGGTGGTGCCATTTTAGGGTCGCCGCGGGGCTTTGGCTATGTCCAGCAGCGGCTTTGGCGTTGGATGTCGGGTTGGCTGGGGTGATGTCGGGCAAGGCATTGTTGATGATTGACGGCGGTGCGCCAACCGCGGTAGCCGTCGGCCAGGCACTGGGAAACGTGAAACTGGTGTCCGTGCAGGGCGATCAGGCGGTGATCGAGGTGGACGGCAAAAAACGCCCTTTGCGCGTTGGCCAGCATGCGACGGGCAGCGTTGCAAGCGGCGAAAAGATTGTATTGACCGCCGACGGCGCCGGGCATTTCATGGCGATGGGAGCGATCAATCAGGTTGCCATGCGTTTCCTGGTCGATACCGGTGCTACCATGGTGTCGCTCGGTGCCGCCGATGCACGCCGGCTGGGCATCGATCCCGCCAAAGGACAGCGTGGCGTCGTCAGCACGGCCAACGGCCAGGTGATCGTGAGCAAGGTCAGCCTGGATAGCGTTCAGATCGGCGACGTCACCCTTCACAACGTGGAGGCCCTTGTTCATCCGGGCGACTTGCCCGTGGTGCTGCTGGGAATGAGTTTTCTGAACCGCATGGAAATGCAGCGTGATGGGTCGACCATGACGCTTAAACGACGCTTTTAAGGAGAGGGATATGCCGCACCGGGAGCAGGAAATCATGCTGCTGAAGAAAGAGGTTGAATTCCTCATGGAAGAGCGGCAACTGCTGCTGCAGATCGTTGGTGCCGCGGCGGCGCTGATCGCCAGCATCGACAGCCAGCGTCTGCCGGTGGGAGCCGTGGAAGCGGCGGATGTGGTTTCGACCAGCATCAATCTGTTGCCCGAAGAAACGCTGCGCGACGCGCTGAGCGCCGTGCATGCGGAAATCGAGACCGAATCCCCGCAGACCAATGCTACGGAATGATCATGGATGTGAACGTACTCAGGGCGGCGCTCTTGTCGGAGCCCGATCCTGGACAGTTCGTCCATGAAGAAGGTGCACTCGACCTCCCGCTGACGCCCGCGGCAGTTCTTTTCCCCATCGTCGCGCGGGATGACGGCTACACCGTTTTATTGACCCAGCGCGCCGCCCACCTGCGGGACCATCCGGGTCAGGTGAGCTTTCCCGGCGGCCGCATGGAAGAGGGCGATTCCTCGCCGCTCCACACCGCCCTGCGGGAAACCGAAGAGGAAATCGGCTTGCCGCGCGAACGCATCACCTTGCTCGGTTACTTGCCGGAATATCGCACCGGGACCGGTTTTCGCGTTACTCCCGTGGTCGCGCTGGTGACGCCGCCGATCGTGCTCGAGACCGATCCCTTTGAAGTGGCGGAGGTGTTCGAAGTGCCGCTTTCCTTCCTGCTCGATCCCGCCAATCATCGCCGTCATGCCTTGCACTATCGCGGGGCTTTACGGGAGTTCTACGCGATGCCTTACGGCGATTATTTCATCTGGGGGGCGACGGCGGGGATGATAAAATCTCTCTCGAATCGCCTTGAAAACGACGCCCGATCCGGCGCCTGATTCCCCGTTCCGATCTGCCGCTTTCCATGTCCCGGGCAAAGCAATTTTTCAGCCGTTCGGACGAGCGAAAAAAGCACGGAACTTGACTTGGCGCAAAGCTTTTACGGGTCCAGCGTGACATGATCGCCATCGGTCTTTTATGGTATTGTCGCCACTCTTCCAAAGTCGCAGGTTCGTCAAGGCTATTGCCCCGCTGAATGAGTTTCCTGTCGCTGATTATCGTTTTTCTGCTTGAGCAGCTGAGGCCCTTGCGCTACCAGTCGCTGGTCGCCAAGCCGATTCGTGCCCTGGCCGATTTTGCCGAGTCGCATGTCAATGCCGGCGGTTATCGGCACGGCGTGCTCGCCTGGCTGGTCATCGTTGCGCCGCTCGTCATTCTTGCGCTGGTCTTGCATGCGCTCTTCTATCAGGTGAGTCCTTTCCTGGCGCTGGCTTTCAACGTCGGCGTGCTCTACCTGACCATGGGTTTCCGCCAGTTCAGTCATCATTACACCGAGATCCAGCTGGCGCTGCGTCTCGGGGATATCGACCGGGCGCGTACGCTGCTCGCGGTGTGGCGCGGGGGCACTACCTCCAACCTGGGCCCCGCAGAAATCTCGCGGCTCTCGATCGAACAGGCGCTGGTGGCGTCGCATCGACATGTTTTCGCCGTCCTGCTCTGGTTCGTACTGCTCCCGGGCCCCTGTGGCGCCATCCTTTACCGTTTGTCGGTGGTGTTGAACGAGCATTGGGCGGCGAGGACGCGGGAAAGCGGCAGCCAGTTCGCCAAGTTCGCCCGCCAGGCGTTCGAGGTGATCGACTGGTTCCCGGTACGCGCCACCGCAGCGGCTTTCGCAGTGGTGGGCGACTTCGAGGATGCGATTTATTGCTGGCGTACTCAGGCGCGCCAATGGCCCGATCCCGAGCTTGGAATCGTCTTGGCCAGCGGCGCCGGCGCGTTGGGCGTGCAACTGGGCATGCCGGTTCTGGAAGGCGGCGACGTCAACGACCGGGCCGAGCTCGGCCTTGGAGATCCCGCCGATGTCGAGTTCATGCAGAGCGCTGTCGGC
Source organism: Rhodocyclaceae bacterium (assembly GCA_027492775.1). Taxonomy (GTDB): domain Bacteria; phylum Pseudomonadota; class Gammaproteobacteria; order Burkholderiales; family Rhodocyclaceae; genus UBA1934. The sequence continues at coordinate 3,423 of JAPUEC010000142.1, read as the reverse complement.
CTGGTATGGCGGTCGACGGTCTTCTGGATGTTGCTTTTATTTTTGTTGGGGATTGCCACTTTGGCTGGGTTGTCGCAATCGGGGGTCATGTTGGGGTAGCCCGCTTGCCGCTTCCGTTGTAACCGATTTTTTTGTAATTTGAATCGTAGTTTGTTTATGCCTTTGAAAGGGGATGAAAATGAGTAAAGCAAGTATTATCGGCGCTTACAACACCGAATTCGGTGCCTTCGTCAAGAAGGACAAGGCCACGGGCCTGCTGACCGATACCAAGTCCTATTACGACATGCTGAACGAAGCCGGCCGCGGCGCGATCGCGGATGCTGGCCTGGATGCCAAGGATATCGATGCGGTCTTCGTCGGTTCCTGCTCCCCCGGTAGCTTCAACAACCAAGAGCACGTTGCCCCGCTGGCTGTCGAAATCGACCCGGCTCTGCGTTTCAAGCCCATGAGCCGTGCCGAGTGTGCCTGTGCTTCTTCCACCGTGGCGCTCTACAACGCCGTGTATGGTATCGAGTCCGGCCGCTACAAGAACATCCTGGTGATCGGCGTCGAGAAGATGAACCTGCTGCCGACGGCGCAAATGACCGCGGTTCTGGCTGGCAGCTCGCACTGGCCGAGCGAAGGTTCCAAGGGCTGGTCCTTCCCGATGCTGTTCGCCGAGTACGCCAAGGGTTACATGAAGCAGTACGGCATTGCTCCCGATCTGATGGAAAAGATGCTGGCGACCGCTGGCGCCCTCTGCTACAAGAATGGCGCTGAGAACCCGCTGGCTCACCAGAAGGCCGGCCCGGCCACGATGGCTGAAATCCTGGCGCTGAACGAGCTCGACGCCCGCGGCAAGTGCAAGAACATGATGATCGCCGCACCGCTGCGTCTGCATGACTGCTCGCTGGTGTCCGACGGTGCCGCCGCTCTGGTGATCACCGCGACTTCCAACGTCGGTTCCCGCAAGGCCCGCGCCACGGAAATCGCCGGTATCGGCCACGCTTGTGAGCGTCTGGCGGAAAACGTCCGTCCGAACATGTACGAACACATGGCCGGTAAGGTCGCGGTCGCCAACGCCTACGCCGAAGCCGGTATCAAGGCGGCCGACGTCGATGTCGCTGAAGTGCACGATTGCTTCACGATCAACCAGATCATCTCGACCGAAACCCTCGGCTTCGCTGCCGATGGCCGTGCCGGCTACGAGTACATGGAAGGCCGCTTCACCCGTGATGACAAGCATGCAGTCAACCTGTCTGGCGGTCTGAAGTCCAAGGGCCACCCGGTCGGCGCGACCGGTGCTTCCATGCATGCGCTGATCCACAAGCAGATCATCGGCGAAGCGATCGGCGTCAAGGCCAAGAAGGCCGACATCGGCGTCGCCTTCAACGTCGGTGGTTCCGCTGTGACCAACTGCGTGACCGTCCTGCGCAAGCTGTAATCGATACGAGAGGTCATCATGAAAAGCTTTACCTACAACGACATGGACTTCACGGTCGCCAAGGTCGGTAACGGCTGGGATATCACGAACACCACCGGTGGCAAGACGGCTGTCGTCGCCGCCGGCTTGTTCGCCGGCGTTGCCGATGCCGAAGCCGAAGCCAAGGCGGTGGCGCTCGTCAAGACCATCTTCCCGGTTGGCGTGAAGGTCATTGGCCCGGATGTTACCCATCCGATCACGGTCGGCGACATCAAGTACTTCCCGCCCGCAGTTACCCTGCCCAACTTCGTGTATTGGAATGCGGACAGCTCGTCCCAGCCGAAGTGGTGAGATCGGTTTGACTGAATAACGAACTTTTTTTAAGGAAATAATTATGGAAATCAAAGGTAGTGTTGCTCTCGTGACCGGTGGTGGTAACGGCATCGGTGAAGCCGTCGTCAAGTATCTCGTCAAGAAGGGCGCCAAGGTTGCCATCGTCGATATGTCCCAGAAGAACATCGACCGCGTCGTCGCCGACGTCAAGGCGATGGGCGGCGAGGCCATCGGCGTTCAAGGCAACGTCACCAGCGAAGCGGATACCGCCAAGTTCATCAAGGCAACGGTCGACGCTTTCGGCAAGCTGAACATCGTCGTCGCCTCCGCCGGCATCATCAAGGACAGCATGATGCTGACCCTGGACAAGGAAACCGGCAAGGTTTCGAAGAAGCTCGGCCTGGACAAGTGGCAGCCCGTCATCGACGTCAACCTGACCGGTGCGTTCCTGACGCTGCGCGATGGCGCTGAAGCCATGGTCAACGGTGGTTGGGAAGGCATCCTGATTCCCATCTCCTCCGTGAACAAGGCGGGTCAAGTTGGTCAGCTGAACTACTCCTCGACGAAGGTTTCCGACGCCCTGTGGCCGAAGATCATCGTTGGCGAGTTCCTGCTCCGCGGCATCAACAACGTTCGTTGCGTCGGTATCGCCCCGGGCTACACCGCTACGCCGATGGTTGCCGGCATGAACCAGGACGCGCTGAAGGCGATTTGTGCCGACGTCCACCTCGGCCGTCTGATCGAGCCGGACGAAATCGCTGCCGGTATCGCTCATGCGATCGAGAACCAGGCGATCAACGCTACCACCATCGAAATCACCGGTGGCCTGTGCTACAAGGGTGGCATCGCCAAGTAAGACTGCTCATTTCGCGCAGTGACGCAAAACCAGGCCGCAAGGCCTGGTTTTTTTTCGCCCTGACCTTTGATGCTTGCCAGCACTGCAAGCGCGTCGAACTCCCGCCTTCCGCAAGCGTCAACAGGTTATGGCGCTCTGCCCCGTTTTATATGGGTGGCCGCCCAACCCCTTGGAGGATTCGTCGATGTCGAAAGAAGTCGTTGCGTTGAGTGCCGTGCGTTCGCCTTTGGGCAGCTTTGGCGGGTCGTTAAGCAGCATGGCGCCGGCCGACCTCGGCGCTCTGGTGGCGAAGGAAGCGCTTGGCCGTGCCAGCGTCGACCCCAAGCAAGTCACTTATGCCGTCGTCGGCAACGTCATTCCTTGCGGACCAAATTTTGCCTACGTCCCGCGCCTCGCCACGGTTCAGGCTGGAATGGCCATGGAATCGACCGTGATGGCGGTGAATCGGCTGTGCGGGTCGGCGATGCAGGCCATTGTCAGCGTGGCGCAGAACATCATTCTGGGCGATGCCGAGATGGGTCTGGCGGGAGGCGTGGAGGTCATGTCGGCGGGAGGATACCTTTCCACCGCCATGCGCAGCGGCGCGCGCATGGGCGACACGATCATGTCCGACATGATGGTGGCGACGCTGACAGACCCGTTCGGTGCCGGGCATATGGGAATGACTGCGGAAAACCAGGCCGTCAAATGGGGAATCAGCCGAGAACAACAGGATGCGTTCGCTTTGGAATCGCAAACCCGGGCGGCGCGCGCGATCAGCGAGGGACGTTTCGGCTCTCAGATTGTTCCGGTGACCCTGAAAACGCGCAAAGGAGAGGTGGTCTTCGATACG
>JAPUEC010000141.1 GCA_027492775.1 Rhodocyclaceae bacterium | reverse complement strand
GGATTGGGACGGGGCGAAGCGCGATCTGCTCAAGAATCTGCTGGTGCGCGATTTTCCGGCCGCCGCCATCACCGGCAGCGAAGCGCTGATCGATCCCGAGCGCCACACTGCGGCGTTGAGCGTCGAGGTCGATTCCGGTCCCGCTTTCACTTTCGGACAACTTGAAATTCACGGTTTGCAGCGGTATTCCCGGAAGGCGGTGGAGGCGCTCAATCCCATCCAGCCGGGGGAGCGCTATTCGCAGGAGAAGCTCAACGAATTGCAGGCGCGTCTTCAGGATACGGGCTATTTCGCCGCCGTTTTCGCCTCGGCCGAAATCGACCCCGAGCGGCCGGGCCGCGTTCCGGTGCGGCTCGATCTGACCGAGAACAAGCGCAAGCGCCTGAGCCTGGGCGTCGGCTTTTCGACCGATACCGGCGCCATGCTGCAAAGCAAGTGGCTCGACCGCAATTTTCTCGGGCGTGACTGGCGTCTCGAATCCGAATTGAAGTTCGACCGCAAGACGCAACTGCTTTCGGGCGACCTTCACTTGCCGGCGCTGCAAAACGGTTGGGTGCCCAGCATCAATGCCCGCTATTCGCGCACCGACATCGCCGGTGAGGTCAATAACACCGTCCGCACCGGCGCACGCCTGGCCAGCCCGAACAAGGCCGACGAAAACATCTGGGCGGTCGAATACCTGGCGGATCGGCAACTGCTTCCCGGGAGCGAAGTCAATTATCGCCGTGCCCTGTTCGGTTCCTATACCCACACGCGGCGCCGTCTCGATAATATGATCGCCCCCCGGCGCGGCTATGTCGCCTCGGTCGAAATTTCCGTCGGCCCACCGGGCGTGGTCAACGAAAAGGCGTTCACCCGGGTGCTGGCGCAGGCCACTTGGCTGTCGCCGATTCAAAATCGCTGGCAGGCGGTGCTGCGCGGCCAGGTCGGCAATGTCTTCGGTGCCGGCCGCGCAACCGTCCCGGGCGAATTGCTCTTCCGTACCGGCGGCGCCCAGAGCGTGCGCGGCTATGGATTCAACGACCTGGGCGTATCCCAGAACGGCGCCATCGTCGGCGGCAAGGTGTTGGCCGTGGTCAGCGCCGAAGCGGTCTATCACATCACCCCGGCCTGGGGCGCCGCCGTCTTCCACGACGCCGGCAACGCCGCAGATGGCTGGGGCGGCTTCAAGTTCAAGCACGGCACCGGCGTCGGCGCGCGGTGGCGCAGTCCGGTCGGGCCGGTCAATGTCGATCTCGCCTACGGGCACGCCACGCGCAAGCCGCAACTTCATTTCTCCATCGGTTATGTCTTCTGATTTCAGGCGCCGACTCGCCCGCGGGTGGCGCCTCTTCGCTGTCATCAACCTGGCGCTGACCCTGGTATTCGGGCTCGCGGGCGTTTGGCTCTTCAATACGGCCAGCGGCGCCCGTGCGGCCCTGGGTGCGGTGCAGGCGATCAGTGGCGGCAATGTCGCCGCCGAAGGCGTCGAAGGCGTGCTCGCCGGGCCGCTGCGGATTTCCCGGCTCGTCGTGCAGAACCCCGATTGGCGTATCACCCTCGCCGACCTCAGCCTCGATTGGCGTCCCCGGGCGCTTCTGAGCCGCGAAGTGCATGTCACGGCGCTCGACATCGGCCATCTCGGCATCGTCAAAGCCTTGGGCCAAAAGGAAGAGACCGCGCCGCAACTGCCCAAAAGCATTGCGCTGCCTTTCCGCCTGACCGTGGATTCTGCCCGGGTCAATGGCGGGCAGCTCGATTTTGGACCGGTGACAGTGATGAGGCTCGACGCCTTTGCCGTCAATCTCGGGTTCGACGGCGAGCAATACCGGCTCCGCCTTGACCAGCTCGCCGGCAGTTCCGGCGCCCGCCCAGGCGCCTTCAGTGCCACCTTGGGTGGTCAAATGACGCTCGCGGCAACGCGCCCCTTTGCGCTCGATGCCGCCTTTTCCACCAGCGGCGAAGCCGAAGTGCAGCAGCACAAGGTCGGCTTGGCCGGAAACATCCGTCTCAATGGTTCGCTGGCGGAAATCCTGGCGGAAGTGGATTTTTCCGCCGGGCCGGCGTCTGCGGCGGGAAATGCCGTGTTGCGGCCGTTTTCCGAGGTACCGCTGGCCAGCGCCAACATCGTCCTGCGGGCGCTCGACCTGGCGGCCTTCGGGTTGCCGACCACCGCCCTCAGCGGCAAGCTCTTTGCCGGCGAGCGTCGCGGCGAAGTCGTGCTGGGCAATGCCGCCGCCGGCAGCTACGACCAAGGCCGGCTGCCGGTGACCGACCTCCGTGTTGCCTTTCGCCAAGGCAACGGCCAGTTCATCTTCGAACACATCGTCGCCGCCCTGGGTTCGACCCCGCAACCGGGCGGCGCGCTCGATGGCAGCGGCCACATTACCGCAGGCAGGCTGGCGATGGCGCTGAACGTCAAGGCGCTCGACCTTTCCCGACTCGACCGGCGCCTGCGCACCACCCACCTCGGCGGCCGGCTGGAACTGGGCCAGGACAAGGGGCGCCATGAACTGACCCTCGAACTGGCCGAACCGGCCAAGGCCATGGGCGTCTCGGCCAAGGTGGCCATCGCCAACGATGTTGTGGCGGTGGAGCGCGCCGTCCTGCGCCTGGGCGAGGGCCAGGTCGCCGCCACTGGCCGTGCCGAGCTTGCCGGCGGGCAGGCATTTTCGGCGGAGGGCAAGCTCGGGCATTTCCGCTGGCGCGATCTAGGGCGCTTCGAACAACTGCCGGATCTGTTGCTCAATGGCGCCTTCTCGCTCCATGGCACGCGCTCTCCCAAATTGGCCGGCGACCTCGAATTCAACCTCAACGGTAGCCAGCTGGCCGGCCAGCCGCTCGCCGGCGAAGGCGAGGTGTTGTTGCGTGCCGATAGCCTGCGCATCCCCAAGCTGCTATTGACCGCCGGCGCCAATCGCCTGAGCGCCGAGGGGGAACTGGCCGGCGGCGAAGGCGAGCTCCGCTTCGCCCTGGCGGCGCAGCAATTGGCGCAATTGGGGCAGGGTTTCGGCGGCAGTTTGCAGGCTGACGGCACCTTGCGCGGCAGCCTCGAGCGCCCCCGCCTGGTGGCGGCCTGGAAGGGCAGCAAGGTGCGCCGGCCCGGCGCTCTTCCGATCTAGAACACGCTGGGCAGCGCGTATGTCGCGCTCCTGCTAGATTTTCCATTCGGCATGGGCGGGGGGGGGGTCGATGCCGGCATCGACGGCTTCCGCCTGGGCACGCGCCAGATTGCGGCGCTGACCGCCCACGTTCAATTCACGCCAGAAGCCAACGCACCGCTGGCCGTGCGCCTGGAAGGCCGAAAGATCGTCATGCCGGGCTTTCAGGCCGACAACCTTCTGGCCACTGCTGCCGGCACCACCGGCCAGCACCGCATCGACGTGGCGCTGGCGGAACCGGGGCAGCAATGGAAACTGCAGGCCAACGGCGGCCTCAAGGAACTGACCAAGGCGCCGCGCTGGCAGGGCAATATCGAGCGTTTCGACGGCAGCGGGCGCTTCGTCGCCCATCTCGCCGGCCCGGCGGCGTTCGACATTTCGCGGGAACGCGCCGCGCTGGAACACTTTCGGCTCGATGCCGACCGCGCCTATATCGCCGTCGAACAATTCAGCCGCGACCGCCGCGGCCTGATGACCAAGGGGCGCTTCGAGCGTTTGCAGGTCGGCGCGCTGATGCAGTTCGCCACGGCCGAGCCGCCATTCAAGACCGATCTCGAGCTGGCTGGCGAGTGGAATGTGACCATCGCCGGCGCTGTCGATGGCACGCTCGCCGTCCGGCGCGAACGCGGCGATGCGCGCATGCTCGGCAGCGCCCCGGTGGCGCTGGGTCTCACCCGGCTGGAAGCGACGGCGAACGCCACTCGCGGCCGGCTCAACCTGCAATTCAATGCCGAGGGCGCACAGCTCGGGCGAATCGACGTTCAGGCCAACACCGCGTTGGCCAGTACCGGCTTTGCCCTCGCGCCCAAGGCGGCGGTGTCCGGCCGGGCGCACATCGACATTCCGTCGCTCGCCTGGCTGGGGCCGCTGCTTTCGCCGTCCACCATTACCGGCGGCCGTCTGCAAAGCGATGTCACGCTGGCCGGCACTGTCGATCAACCGCGCCTCTCCGGGCAGGTGGCCGGTAGCGCGCTGCGCCTCTCGATGACCGAATTGGGCGTCGATCTCCGCGGCGGCACGCTCGACGGCGCTTTCCAGGGCGAAGAGCTGTTGGTCCGCAAATTGGTGTTCGAGAAGAATGGCGGCCGCCTATCCGTTTCCGGGCCGATCAATCTTGCCGGCGGGTCGCCCACCGCTGAGTTGCGGCTGCTGGCGGAACGCTATGCGCTGCTCGACCGCTCCGACCGCCGTCTCGTCATCAGCGGCGACAGCCGCATCGCCTTGCAGGGCGCGCGCGCCAAGATCAGCGGCGGCTTTACCGTCGATTCCGGAATGATCGACATCGGCCGCACCGACACGCCGCAGCTCTCCGATGACGTAGTCATCGTCGGCCGGGCGGCAAAAAAAGCCGGCGCACCCAAAACACCGGGGCTGGATCTGACCGTTTCGCTGGGCAAGGGCCTCGCGCTCAAAGGGCGCGGACTGGATGCGCTCATGGTCGGGCAACTCCACTTCAAGAACGAGGCGGGCGAGCCGCTGCGCGCCGAAGGCGTGCTCAATGTAGCCAAGGGCAGTTACTCGGCTTACGGCAAGGAGTTGAAGATCGAGCGCGGCGCCCTGCGTTTCGCCGGCCCGGTGACCAATCCCTCGCTCGATATCCTCGCCATGCGGCGAGGGCAGGCGGTGGAAGCCGGCGTCGCGGTGCGCGGCAACGTGCTGGCGCCGCGTGTCACGCTGGTTTCGGAGCCGGCCGTGCCGGATGCGGAAAAACTCTCCTGGCTGGTGCTGGGTCGCGGGCTCGACAGCGCTGCCGGCGGAGGCGACATCGGCGCCCTGCAAAGCGCCGCCGGCTCGCTGCTCTCGCAAGGCGCCGCCGCCGGCGTGCAATCGCAACTCGCCGCCGCCTTCGGCCTCGACAAGCTGGAAATCGGTAATAGCGAAAGCGGCCTCCAGCAGCGCATCGTCACCCTCGGCAAGCAGATTTCCTCGCGTCTTTACGTCGGCTTCGAACGCGGACTGGAAACGGCAAGCAACGTCCTTCACCTGCGCTACACCTTGTCCTCCAAATTTTCGGTCGAAGCCGAGGCAGGAACGCGCAGCGCCGTGTCGCTGTTCTACAACCTGTCGTTCGATTGAGGCGGGCGGGTTTATGGGTGCTTAGTTCGCCGAAACCGTCCTGCCGGCGGCCCACTGGCGCAAGGCCCCAATCTGCTCGGCCATGACCACCGAAAGCGGCCGGGTTTGCGCCATGGCGTTCTCGATATCGCGCTGCCCGAGCGTCGCATGGTTCGCGTGCGCCTCGTAGCCGGCGGCGATGATGGCCTGCTCGATTTCTGCGCCGGAAAATCCAGCACTTAATTCAGCCAGCCGTTCGAGATTGAATTGCTCCGGAGCGACCTGTTTTTTCGCCAAGTGAATGGAGAAAATGGATGCGCGGGCGGCGGCATCGGGAAGATCGACGAAGAAGATTTCGTCGAAACGACCCTTGCGCAGGAATTCCGGCGGCAAGGTCGAGATGTCATTGGCAGTGGCGACGATGAAGACGCGTTCCTGACGTTCGTTCATCCATGTCAGCATGGTCGCCAGCATGCGGCGCGAAACCCCGCCGTCGCCATCGCCGGTATCCGTGGATAAGCCTTTCTCGATTTCATCCAGCCACAGCACGCAAGGCGCCATGGTTTTGGCGATATTGAGGGCATTGCGCAGATTGCCTTCGCTTTCGCCGTGGTACTTGCCATAGAGGGCGCCGAAATCGAGCCGGAACAACGGCAGCTGCCACGATCCGGCGACGCACTTGGCCGCGAGGCTCTTGCCGGCGCCCTGGACGCCGAGCAGCAGCATGCCTTTGGGCGCCGGCAAGTCGGGCGAGGCGGCGGGGTCGATAAAGACTTCGCGCCTTACCTTCAACCACTGTTTGAGCCGATTGAGGCCGCCGATCCGGTCGAGGGTGGGAACGTCCGTTTCCAGGGCCAGGAGATCGGCAGATTCCAGCGACGCATGCTTGTGCCGAAGCACGCGGCCGATATCGGCGGCCGTCAATGCGCCGTCGTCGTGGATGGACATGCGGCAGAGCTTGCGGATGTCGCTTTCCGTCAGGCCGCCGAGATGCTGGGTGAGCAGGCTGATCGACTGCCGCGATGCGGAAACCTTCTGACCGGACCGGTCGGCCCAGCGCCGGGCTTCTTCGCGCAAAATGTCCAGGATACGGGATTGATCCGGCAGCGCCGGCTCGAACACGGCGGCCACCTTTTTCAGATCTTCTGGCAGGTCGAATTCCGGACTGACGAGCACCAGCATCCGGCTTGAATCCTGGGTCGCGAGGTCCTTGATCAGACGGATGACCAGCGGATTCTGGATGAAGTGGTGGGCATCGTAGACCACATAGACCGAATTGGCCGGCGATGCGGCGATGTGCCTGAAGGCATCCTCGATCGCCTCGGTGTTGTAGATGCGCTCCCGGGTATTCCCATCGCAAAGTCCCGTCGTGACGCTCCAGCGGCTGATGCCGCGGCCATTCAATAATGCGAAACGTTCGAGCAGCGCCTGGATGCGTTGTTCTTCATGCGATTTGACGACCACCAGGGCGTGTTTTTGCAAAAGAAGTTCATCGAGGCGAGCGAGATCGTCCATGGTGTGCGGCTTTCGCCGAGAGCAGATATTCGAGGTCGGCAACTTTACCGGATATCCGGTGTATCTGTCATAACCTGCATCCTTCGGTCAAATTGCGCACTTGGAGAAGGGGGTGCGTATTCCGCCTTTATGAAGGATGGGCAACTGCTATCTGCCGATTTGTCGATGCACCCGTCAACCACCCATGACACCTGGCGTTATGCGTGCACGTGCCGGGGTTCCGGCGCGGTGCTTTTTTGAACGTTGTTAACCTGGAGAACAGTTCAATGAAAAAACTTATCGCGCTGCTGGCCGGTCTGGCGCTGGTCGCCTTCAATGCCTTCGCGGCGGTGAATGTCAATACCGCGACGCAGCAAGAACTCGAAAGCCTCAATGGCATCGGCCCGGCCAAGGCCAAGGCGATCATCGATTACCGCAACAAGAACGGCTCTTTCAAGACCGTTGAAGAACTCGACAAGGTGCCCGGCATCGGCCAGGGCGTTCTCGGCAAGATCAAGGGCGACGTATCGCTGAGCGGCCCCACCACGGTCAAGCCGGAAGCCGCCAAGCCGGCCACTCCCGCACCCAAGGCCGAACCGGCGAAGGCCGCTACGCCGGCTGTTCCCGCCACGCCGGCGGTGAAGGCCGAGCCGGCCAAGCCTGCTGTTCCGGTTACGCCCCCCGCCAAGCCCGAAGCCGCCAAGCCCGCGACGCCTGCAACTCCCGCAACGCCGGCCGTGAAGGCCGAGCCAGCAAAGCCCGCAGTTCCCGCCGCGCCCGCGGCAAAGGCGGAAGTCGCCAAGCCGGCTGCCGACGTCAAGGCAGATGCCAAGGCAGACAAGAAGGCGGCAAAGGCCGACGCGAAAGCCGACAAGAAAGACACCAAGACTGATGTCAAGGCGGACAAGAAGGACGCCAAGGACAAGAAGGCAGAAAAGGCTGATGCCAAGGCGGACAAGAAGGCCGCCGCCGACGCCAAGCCTGAGAAAAAAGATGCCAAGAAGGACGGCAAGCTTTAATTTCGGAAATTGCACCCAGCCCCGCCCTGGCGGGGCTTTTTTTATCTCCGTCGTTCGCAGCGCGGGCGTGGCTTGGAACATCGCGATTTTTGCCGTTCTCCGAGCAATGAGAGTCCTGAAACCGGCGAGGATGACCATTTCACGTCCTCCCGAACGTGTCGCCCGTAAACGCTGGCTTTGACGATGTGCCGATATGACCTAAGCTTAGGGTGCTGGCATGTGCCGTCGGACTTGAGCCGCCGGATTTGAAGCATGGGAGACGATCATCGAAACCTGCCGCCTGACGCATAGCCATTTACGACTTGGGACGCCGCTTCCCGGCAACGTCTATGACGAGCGTGGTCACATGCTGCTCGCCAAGGGCCAGGTGTTGGAGTCCCAATCGCAACTCGACGAACTGCTGGCGCGCGGTCTCTACGTCGACCTCGCGCTCTTCGAAGCGCATTTCAGGGATTCCTCAGCGCCGGCGCCCAAGCCAGAGGACAAGTTCGATCCTTTCCTCATCCGTGCCACCATGAAGCTCAGCTTGAATCGGCTGCTGCATGGCATCGCCACCCAAAACACCGATGGTGCCCAGATCGTCGAGTTCGCGCAGCACCTTCAGAACTCCGCGGATCGCGATCCCGAAGCGGCGATCGCCGCCAGCCTGCTCGATCGTCAGGACGAGTCTTACGCAGCCGGCCATAGCCTCAGCTGCGCCACGCTCTGCGCTTTGCTGGCCAAGCGCTTCGGCTGGGCCGAGGAGCGGCGGCTGAGCGTTGCCTGCGCCGCCCTGACCATGAATCTCGGCATGCTGGAGTTGCAGCAGCGCCTGTTGCGCCACGCCAGTCCGCTGGCGCCTTTGCAGTTGGCGGAAATCCACGCGCATCCCGATACCGCGCTGGCGGCGCTGCAAGGTCTCGGCATCGCGGATCCGATCTGGCTGGAAGCGGTGCATCAACATCACGAGAAGCCGGATGGCAATGGTTATCCGCGACACCTGACGACCTTGGCGGAGGAGGGCCAGATGCTCCGCCTCGTCGACGTCTATTTTGCGCGTACCAGTGTCCGGGCCGACCGTCCCGCGCTCACCCCGGCGCAAGTCGTCCGCACCCTTTTCGTGGATGAGGGGCAGGGAAGCTGCGCGCCGCTGGTGGCGTCGCTGGTCAAGCTCCTTGGTCTATATCCACCGGGCAGCTTCGTCAAACTCGCCAACGGCGAGGTTGGCGTCGTTTTTCGCCACGGTGAAACGCCGACGACCCCCATTGCCGCTTCGGTCACCACGGCCAGCGGCATGCCGACCATGCAGCCGGTGCGCCGGGATACCGGGCGTGAGGCTTACGCCATCTCCGGCACCATCGTCCCCGAGAAAGTCAGCGTCGGCTACGACCTCGGGAAGTTGTGGGTCGGTAGCGCCCGCGCCTGACCCGTCGCTGCTGCAACCCCACGGAACCTTGGTAGAGGTGGCGTTCATGCTTGCTGCAAGGCGTTGCCAAAAGCATAATCGCGCTTCCTCGACCCAGAGCGATGCCCGCAGGCCATGCAAAAATTTATCCGCGCCCTGTTTTTTGTCAGCTTGGCCCTGTTCCTGGCCGCCTTATGGTTCGGCGAGGCGCTGCCGGAGCCCCGCGCCGTGCGGGAAGAACTGCTCGCGGAGCCGGTGCAGCGTCCGCGCGAAGTGGCACCATTCGATACCCGCGTCGGCGGCGTCGATTACCGGGTCAAACCCCGCTTCACCTATGATCTCCATGGTGTCGTCGTCAGCCGGCACGATGCCGCGGCTTGGTGGGATTACATCCACAAGGAATGGAACGACAACCTCAACGTTGTCGACCTCTGCGTCGTTTGGGGAGACAACCTCAAACGCGACGCCTATCGCTCGGTGAGTTACTCGCACGACCAGTGGACCTGCTGGTTCTCGACCAACTCGGCGGAAGTCATGGCCGGCTTCGATACCACCGAAATCTCGAACAACCACATGATCACCGACGATCCGAAGATGGCCGCTGCGCTCCGCTCGGCTCGCGTCGGCGACCAGGTGCATTTTCGCGGTTATCTCGCCGACTATGGCGTTCTCAAGAACGGCACCACCGCCTCGCAACGCGTCAGCAGCACCGTTCGCGAAGACACCGGCAACGGCGCTTGTGAGGTCGTGTATGTCGAATCCTTCGAAATCCTGAAGGAAGGCGGCGGCTACTGGCGCAAGCTCAAATGGCTCTTCGCCGGTCTGCTGGGATTCAGCGTCATCGCCTGGTTCATGTTGCCGGCGCGGGTCCGCTACTGACATCGTTGCGCCCCCGGCCATTTTGAATGGCCGGCTTCTTGATGATCCCCTGAGGTTGCTGCCCTTCACAGGCAAGACCAGCGAGCGCTGGGAACGCCGGTTGCCATACCGCCGTTGTGCGGTAACCCGCGATGACGGGTCGGCGCTCCGGCCTCGCGCCAAGGCGTCCCGTCGCCGATGGCTCCCGGGGCGAAGAGCACTCCCTATACATCCGCCCATACCGGCAACTGGCGAGAACGATAGTGGAATTTTTTGCGGAACAATCGATCTTCTGGCAGTCGCTGAGCGCCATGGGCGAGAAGCTGCTCGCCCGCATGCCGTACATGCTGGTCGGGCTGATACTGCTGTTGGGGTTCTATATTGCCGGGCGCATCGTCAGGCGCCTCCTGCTCCTGGCGGGCGTCCGCACGCAATTCGACCCCTTGCTAGCTCAACTGCTGGGCGGCCTCGCCGTGTGGGTTTTCATGATTCTCGGTCTGCTCGTGGCGGCGGTCGTCATCTTCCCGACCTTCAA
>JAPUEC010000140.1 GCA_027492775.1 Rhodocyclaceae bacterium | reverse complement strand
CGCGACCCCTTGCACCCCATGCAAGTGCGCTACCAGGCTGCGCTACGCCCCGACGAGCCGCGCATTATAGCTGCATTCGGCGTGATTTCAAAGGCGCAAAAGCTCAATCACGCCCTGCAGTTCGGCACGCAGGTTGCCTGCGCCGTTTTCCGAACTATCGCCAGCGCCATCGGCTCCGCCCACTTCGCCTAGGCGATTGCGGGCGCCGCTGATGGTAAAGCCCTCGCTATAGAGCAATTCGCGGATGCGGCGCACGAGAAGAACTTCATGGTGCTGGTAGTAGCGACGGTTGCCGCGACGCTTGACCGGTTTCAGCTGAGTAAACTCCTGCTCCCAATAACGCAGCACATGCGGCTTGACGCCGCACAGTTCGCTGACTTCGCCGATGGTAAAGTAGCGCTTGGCGGGGATGGGCGGCAGTTCGTCGCCGCCGTTTTTATGCCGTGGTTCCATTGGCGGTAAGTTCGACATCCGACTTCAGTTTCTGGCTGGCATGGAAGGTCACCACCCGTCGGGCGGTGATTGGAATCTCTTCACCGGTCTTCGGGTTGCGGCCAGGCCGTTGTGGTTTATCGCGCAGTTGGAAATTGCCGAAGCCGGAAAGTTTGACGCCGTCACCGGCTTCCAGCGCATTGCGCACTTCCTCGAAGAAGGCTTCGACCATGTCCTTGGCTTCACGCTTGTTGAGACCGACCCGTTCAAACAACAGGTCGGCGAGTTCGGCTTTGGTCAGCGTCATCGTTATTTTTCCGTCAGGCACGCAGTTGAGCGGCAAATGCCTGCTCGATATAGGTGACCAGATGCTGAACGGCAGCATCGACTTCAGCATCTTGCAAAGTACGTTGAGTATCTTGCATAACTATACGAAGCGCAAGACTTTTCTTGCCCTCTGGAACACCTATTCCTGCATATACATCAAAGAGTTGAAGATCGCAAACGATGGCTTGCTTATGCGTTTGGAGGCCATCGTTGAGGGTTTGCCATGCGAGATTTTGATCGACGACGATAGCGATGTCGCGAATGACGGGCGGGAAGTTGGAGACGCTTGCGTAGGCGGGCACCTGTGCAGAACGCACGACTTCTAGATCGACCTCGAACAGCATCGGCGCCTGCGGCAAATCGTAGTCTTGTACCCAGCGGGGATGCAACTCACCCACCCAACCGATTTCGCGACCTCCCAGCGCAATGCGGGCGGAACGTCCAGGATGCAACGCTGGATGTGCCGCTTTCTCGAAGCGCATAGGCAGCGAAATCAATAGAGCTTCAATGTCGCCCTTGAGGTCGTAAAAATCGACCTTCCTGCCATCGTTCCCCCAGGCTTCAGGTAAAGCCCCACCATAAGCAAGGCCGCCGAGTTTCCAGGGCTGGCGATAGCCTTGAACGGGTGCCCCCTCAGCGTCGCGCAGGAAGCAGCAGCCGGTTTCGAAAAGGCGAACGCGATTTTGCCTGCGCTTGAGATTCGTGACCAGGTTGGCAATCAGTCCCCCGAACAAGCTCGATCGCATCACTGCCATCTGGCTGGCGATGGGATTGGCTAGGCGGATTGGGTCGGTGTTGGCTGCGAAATCCCGTTCCCAGCCCTCTTCCACGAAAGCGAAGTTCACCACCTCCTGATAGCCACGTCCGGCCAAGAGCTGGCGTACGCGCTGTAAAGGCCGCTGGGCTTCGGTCTGCGGCAACATGACCAGCGGTCCACGCGGTGCCGGCGCCGGAATATTGTCGTAGCCATGCAGACGGGCGATTTCCTCGATCAAGTCCTCTTCGATTTCAATATCGAAGCGATATGAGGGCGGCACGACGATAAAATCGTCGCCTTCACGCGTAAAGGACAGGCCTTGGCGCTCAAAAATGGCGCCGATCTCGGCGGCGGAGAAAGCCTTCCCGAGCACTCTGGTGACGCGGGCGGCGCGCAAGCGCACCGGGCTCCGTTGCGGCAGTTCCGCCTTGGCCTCGACCACCGGCCCGGCTTCACCGCCACAAATATCGAGAATCAAACCAGTTGCACGCTCGATGGCCTGCCGGCAACCCCCAAAGTCAACGCCGCGCTCGAAGCGATGTGAAGCGTCAGAGACGAATCCATAGCGGCGAGCGCGTCCGGCGATGGCCTTGGGTCCGAAAAAGGCGGATTCGAGCAACAACTCGGAGGTTTCCAGCGTAATACCGCTTTCCTCTCCTCCCATGATGCCGGCCATGGCGACCGGCTTGGCATCGTCGGCGATCATGAGCACATCGGGCGCAAGGTCGATGGTCTGTTCGTTGAGCAACAGCAGCTTTTCGCCGGGCTTGGCCATGCGCGCGTGAATGGCGCCTTCGAGGTGGGTGTTGTCGAAGGCGTGAAGCGGCTGGCCAAGTTCCAGCATGACGTAGTTGGTGATATCGACCAGCGCCGATATGGCGCGGATACCGCTGCGCTCAAGCCGGCGCTTCATCCAGTCAGGCGTCGGCGCCTTGGCATCGACGCCACGGATGACCCGGCCGCAATAGAGCGGGCAGGCGTCCGGCGCATCGAGAACGATATCGCGCTTGGCATCGATCGTGGCAGGCACCGCTGGGATTTCCGGCAGGATAGCCGGCGACCCGGTGATCGCCGCAACTTCGCGAGCAATGCCTCGCAGTGACAGACAATCGGCGCGATTGGGCGTGAGTTTGAGCGTAAAGAGACGGTCATCAAGATCCAGGTATTCCCGGATCGATTGGCCGACGCGTGCGTCAGCAGGCAGGACGAGCAAGCCGCCATGGTCTTCAGAAAGACCCAACTCGCGCGCGGAACAGAGCATGCCGGAGGATTCGACGCCACGTACCTTGGCGATCTTGATGACCAAGCCACCCGGCAATTCCGCTCCCGGCAGCGCGCAAGGAATGATCAGTCCAGCGGCGACATTAGGCGCCCCGCAGACGATGGTGCGCGTCACGCCTTCGCCGGCGTCGACCTTGCAGACGTTGAGCCGGTCGGCGTCCGGATGCTTGCTCACTTCAAGTACGCGGGCGACGACGATGTTGGTGAAGGCTGGCGCAACCGGGTCGAGTTCCTCGACCTCAAGCCCAGCCATGGTCAGCAAGTGCGACAGCGCGTCGCTGGAAAGTTGCGGATTGACAAAACTCCGCAACCAGGATTCGGAGAACTTCATTGTTATGACTCCCTTGGCGTCAGGCGAATTGACGCAAGAAACGCACATCGCCCTCGAAGAACAGGCGGAGGTCGTTGACCCCATAGCGCAGCATGGTCAGGCGGTCCGGACCCATGCCAAAAGCAAAGCCGGTGTACTTCTCCGGGTCGATGCCGACATGACGCAGCACGTTCGGATGCACCATCCCACAGCCGGCAATTTCGAGCCAGCGACCTTCCAGAGCGCCGGACATGAAGGCGACATCGATCTCGGCGGACGGCTCCGTGAATGGGAAGAACGAAGGGCGGAAGCGCACCTTGAGATCGTCGCTTTCGAAAAAGCTGCGCAGGAAGTCGGCAATGATGCCCTTGAGATCGGCGAAAGACACGCTTGCACCCACCCAAAGGCCTTCGACCTGATGGAACATGGGCGAATGGGTGGCGTCGGAATCGACACGGTAAACGCGACCCGGAGCGATGATGCGAATCTCGGGCATCTGCTCCAGATGTCCATACTTGGCGACATGCCCCTGCATGTAGCGCGCCTGGATGGGACTGGTATGGGTGCGCAGCAAAACGCCCTCTTCGACCTTCCCATCGGCACCCTGCAAATAAAAAGTATCGTGCATTGAACGAGCCGGGTGATCTTCGGGCGTATTCAATGCGGTGAAATTATGAAAGTCGGTCTCGATTTCCGGGCCGCTCGCGACCTCGAAGCCGATGGAACGGAACAATCCCTCGATGCGCTCAAGGGTTCGGGTCACGGGATGCAAGCCGCCCTGCATTTCACCGCGACCGGGCAGCGTGATGTCCAGCGCCTCCTCGGCTAAACGCGCTTCGAGTTGCGCCTTGCGGATGGCCTCGCGACGGGCATTCAGGGCCGCCTCGACCCCTTCCTTGACGCGATTGATGGCGGCGCCCGCCGCCTTCTTTTCTTCCGCCGGCAGCTTGCCGAGGCCCTTGAGCAATTCCGTGACCTTGCCGCTCTTGCCGAGAAAGCGAGCCTTGACTTGCTCGAGCGCGTCCGGGTCGGTGATGGCGGCGAACGCCGCTTGTGCTTCAGTAACGATCTGATCGAGATTTTCCATGGGGAACCCGATGAGTAGATAAAAAAAGGAGGCTTGCGCCTCCTTTTTCTAATTGCGGTTCAACTCAGGCGCCGAGTTGGGCTTTGGCTTGATTGGCCAAGGCCGCAAACGCCGGCTTGTCGAACACTGCCAAGTCGGCCAGCACCTTGCGGTCGACTTCAATGTTGGCCTTCTTCAAGCCATTCATGAAAGTGCTGTACTTCAGGCCCAGCTCGCGGGAAGCCGCGTTGATACGGGCGATCCACAGAGCACGGAATTGGCGCTTGCGCTGGCGACGGTCACGGTACTGGTACTGGCCAGCCTTCATCACCGCCTGTTTGGCAATGCGATATACATTCTTGCGACGGCCGCGGTAACCCTTGGCCTGGTCGAGAACCTTCTTGTGGCGCGCACGCGCCGTTACACCACGTTTAACTCGGGGCATTCTCGCTTCTCCTTACGCGTAGGGCATCATGGCACGGACTGCGGCGGCATCACACTCATGCACACTCGTCGTGCCGCGCAACTGGCGCTTGCCCTTGGTTGTCTTCTTGGTCAGGATGTGGCGCTTGAACGCCTGCGAGCGTTTGATGCTGCCGCCGGCGCGCAGTTTAAAGCGCTTCTTGGCACCGCTCTTGGTCTTCATTTTGGGCATTTTTATGCTCCTCTATGACATGTCGTCAGGTGGCTCCCGGCGGGAACGCTTGTCAACCCAACGCCACTTCTAAGAAACTCGTACTACTTCACCAACTTCTTGCTCGGACCGACCATCATGATCATCTGGCGTCCTTCCATCTTGGGCATCTGCTCCACCTGCCCCACCGCTTCGACGTCGGTCTTGATCCGCTCCAACTGACGCATGCCGAATTCCTGGTGGGCCATTTCACGGCCTCGGAAGCGCAGGGTTACCTTGACCTTGTCGCCTTCCTGCAAGAAACGGGTCATGTTCCGCAGCTTGATCTGGTAATCGTTTTCGTCAGTCCCAGGGCGCAGCTTGATTTCCTTGACCTGCACCTGTTTCTGCTTCTGCTTCGCCTCATGCGCCCGCTTAGATTCTTCGTACTTGAATTTTCCGTAATCCATGACGCGGCAGACCGGGGGCTGGGCCAGCGGCGCAATCTCGACCAGATCGACGCCGGCTTCTTCAGCCATTTGCAACGCGGTTCTGATGCTGACTACGCCGACTTGCTCTCCTTCTTCGCCAATAAGACGAACTTCCGGCACGGTAATTTCTTCATTGAGGCGGTGCGCCTTGTTCTGAGCGATGGTTCAAACTCCTGAAAACGACAAAAACTAAGCCGTGCCACTTCGCGCTGCGACTTCACCGAGAAGTCGTTCGACCAAGGCCTGTACGGGCATCTGCCCGAGGTCCTGGCCGCCGCGGGTACGCACGGCAACCGTTCCGTCCGCCTTTTCCTTATCGCCAACGACAAGTTGGTAGGGCAGCCGGGTCAAGCTATGTTCGCGAATTTTATAGGTAATTTTCTCGTTGCGCAAATCCGCTTCGGCTCGCAAGCCCGCTTGATGCAGCGTTTTAGCGACATCGGCAGCATAGTCCGCCTGCTTTTCGGAAATATTCAGGACGACTGCCTGAACCGGAGCCAGCCAGAGCGGCAACGCGCCAGAGTAATTTTCGATCAGGATGCCGATAAATCGCTCGAGCGAACCCAATATCGCACGGTGCAACATGACCGGCGCGCGGCGGGTATCGTCACCAGCCACGTACCCGGCGCCGAGACGCCCGGGCATGGAAAAGTCCACTTGCATGGTGCCGCATTGCCAGGAACGGCCGATGGCGTCCCTGATATGGAACTCGATTTTCGGGCCATAGAACGCCCCCTCGCCCGGCAATTCCGTCCATTCCAGACCAGAGGCTTTCAAGCCGCGGCGCAGGGCCTCCTCGGCCTTATCCCAGACCTCGTCCGAACCGACACGGCTCTCCGGACGCAACGCCAACTTGACCGCAACCTCATGGAAACCGAAATCCGCATAGACCTTTTGCACCAGTGCATTGAAGGCGGTGACTTCCGATTCGATCTGTTCTTCGGTGCAGAAAATGTGGCCGTCGTCCTGAACGAAGCCGCGCACCCGCATCAGACCATGCAGTGCGCCGGACGCTTCGTTGCGATGACAGGAGCCGAACTCGCCATAGCGCAGCGGCAGATCGCGGTATGAATGCAACTGCGTGTTGAAAACCTGAATATGACCCGGACAGTTCATCGGCTTGACCGCGTAATCGCGATTCTCCGAGGACGTGGTGAACATGTTGTCCTTGTAATGCTCCCAGTGGCCGGATTTCTCCCACAGGCTCTTGTCGAGAATCTGCGGGCAACGCACTTCCTGGTAGCCGTTGTCGCGGAAGACCTGGCGCATGTACTTCTCCACTTCCTGCCAGATTGCCCAGCCCTTGGGGTGCCAGAACACCAGGCCCGGCGCTTCGTCCTGCATATGAAAGAGGTCGAATTGCTTGCCGAGGCGGCGGTGGTCGCGCTTCTCCGCTTCTTCCAGCATATGCAAGTAGGCGTCGAGGTCTTCCTTCTTGGCCCAGGCCGTGCCGTAGATGCGCTGCAATTGCTCGTTGCGGTGGTCACCGCGCCAGTAGGCGCCCGCGACCTTCATTAGCTTGAAAACCTTGAGCTTGCCGGTGGAAGGTACGTGCGGCCCACGGCAAAGATCGATGAAGTCGCCTTCGCGGTAGAGCGAAACCTGTTCGCCGGCTGGAATGGCGCCGATCAGCTCGGCCTTGTACTTCTCTCCCTGTCCGAGGAAGAATTCAACGGCGGCATCGCGCTCCCAAACCTCGCGGCTGACGGGAATATCGCGCTTCGACAACTCGGCCATGCGCTTCTCGATCGCCTCCAGGTCTTCCGGCGTGAAGGGGCGCTTGTAGGCAAAGTCGTAGTAGAACCCGTTTTCGATCACCGGGCCGATAGTCACCTGAGCATCGGGAAACAGCTCCTTGACGGCATAGGCCAGCAGGTGGGCAGTGGAGTGGCGAATAACTTCGAGCCCCTCCGCGTCCTTATCGGTAATGATGGCCAGCTCCGCATCGTTTTCTATACGAAACGAGGTATCGACCAGCTTGCCTCCGACTTTGCCGGCAAGCGCGGCGCGCGCGAGTCCGGCACCGATACTGGCCGCCACTTCGGCGACCGTCACTGCCTGGGGAAAGGATCGGATGGAACCGTCGGGCAATTTGATGTCGGGCATGATTTCAGGCTCTTGGACGAAAACGCAAAAAAAAAGCGCGGACGAGCCGCACTTTTTTCACTACTTCACGAAGGCAAACTCGATTACGGTTTCTGAACTTGGATCGTACGAGTTCGGAAAAACATTCTGGTCTGCTCCGTCGGTCGAATTGGTAGGCGCGATTGGACTCGAACCAACGACCCCCACCATGTCAAGGTGGTGCTCTAACCAGCTGAGCTACGCGCCTAAGGAAGGCCGCATTTTAACGATCCTGAACAAATTTGCAAGCAAATTCGTTGGATTCTTGAGTTAGAGCCATCCCCGGCAATTCCGTTATAATGCGCCGTTCATTGATGCCAGAGAGACGATACAAATGGGCTTTCTCGCCGACAAAAAGATTCTGATCACCGGGCTGATTTCCAAACATTCCATCGCTTATGGAATTGCCAAGGCCTGCCACCGTGAAGGCGCCCAACTCGCTTTCACGTACCAGACCGAGCGCTTCGAAGAGCGTATTCAAAAATTCGCTGCCGAGTTCGACAGCACTTTGATTTTCCCGCTCGACGTTTCCAGCGACGAGCAGATCAACGCGGTCTTCACCGGCTTGCAAGCTCATTGGGACGGCCTTGATGGCCTGGTTCACTCCATCGCCTTCGCACCTTCGGATGCCATCGAAGGCGATTTCCTCGACGGCCTATCGCGCGAATCCTTCCGCATCGCGCATGACATCTCCTCCTACAGCTACCCGGCGCTGGCGAAAGCGGCGCGCCCGATGATGCAGGGGCGCCGTTCGGCGTTGCTGGCACTCAGTTACTTGGGCGCTGAACGCACGATGCCCAACTACAACACCATGGGCCTGGCCAAGGCCAGCCTGGAAGCGGCGACCCGCTATCTCGCCTTCTGCCTCGGCCCCGAGGGCATTCGCGCCAACGCGCTCTCCGCTGGTCCAATCAAGACCCTTGCCGCATCGGGCATCGGCAGCTTCGGCAAGCTGCTCGCTTATAACTCCCACAACGCGCCGCTGCGCCGCAATGTCACCATCGAAGAAGTGGGAAATGCGGCAGCGTTCATGCTTTCCGACCTGGCCAGCGGCATCACCGGCGAAGTTCTCTATGTCGATGGCGGCATGCACTCCACCGCCCTTGGCAATGCCGATCCGCTTCCCGGCTGATACGGCCGCCTTAAGCCACCAAGAAATGAAAAAGCCGGCGAGTTCGCCGGCTTTTTTGTGGCCATAGGTTGCGTGATGAATTACTTTTCCTTGGCCTCGAGCAGGTTCTTGTCAATTTCAACCTTGTAACGGGCGCGCAAAGCCGCAATATAGGCTTGCATCTCTTCCTGGGCGACGAGTGTCTCCAGTTGCCCCGCAATGACCCGGCGGCGTTCATCATCAATTTTCCCGGCTTCTGCCTTGACGACCTTGTATAGCGCATAACCCGCGCCCGGCAACTCCACCCCCGCATATGCTGGCAGCTTGGCGGCGTCGGCCTTGAAGATCGCCGGAACAGCGGGCGGCGGCACGGCCTTGGCATCGAGGCGCGTCACCGTTTTCCCCGCCGACCATGCGATTTGCTTCTCGTCGCCGCCCTTGCGCAGTGCAGCCAGACGCTCTTCGCCGGCCTTCTTCGCCAAAACCTGGGCTTCCTGGTGCTTGAGCAAGTTTTCGATATTCGCCTTGATCGTTTCGAACGGCTGTTGGGCCGCCGGCTTGTATTCGGCGATGCGGGCAGCAACCAGCGTGTTTTGGCCAGTTTCCACGGCCTCGGTATTGTGCTTGTTCTTGATCGAGTCCTCGGAGAAAAGCGATTTGAGGATTTTTTCGTTGGCGAGCGGGCCGTTCGCCGGGTTGGGCGTCCGCGTCAGCCAGCCGGACTGCTGGATGGTGAGCTTGAATTTATCCGCCACCGGCTTGAGGCTGTCCGGCTGCTCATAGACGCCATTGCTGAAAGCCTCGGCTGCTTCGGCAAACTTGCGGCTCGCGGCAGTGCGCTTGAGTTCAGCCTCGATTTCGGCGCGCGCCTCTGAAAGCGACTTTTCTTTCTGCCCGAACTTGACAAGGATATGACTCGCTCGGCGCTCCTCGCCAGCCTGCACACTGCGCACCCCGGTCAGTTTGATGATGTGGAAGCCAAATTCCGATTCCACGAGCCCCGATATCTCGCCCTCCTTCAGCTTAAATGCTGCGTCTTCGAAGGACTTGACCATATTTCCCCGGCCGAAGTAGCCGAGGTCGCCGCCGTTCTGCCCACCCCCCGTATCCTGGGAATACTTCTTGGCGAGCTCTGCAAAGGCATCTGGGTTCTTGCGCGCTTCCTTCAGTACCGACTCCGCCTTGGCGCGCGCCGAGGCGGGATCGGCGGTGACATAGCGCTCCTTGTGGCCGTCGTACCAGGCCTTAATCTCGCTTTCCGATACCGTCACTTGGGCCGCGATCGCCTCTTGCGACAAAACGACGAATTCCGCGCGCGCTTGTTCGGGGATTTCGAATTGACGGGCATTGGCTTCGTAATACTTCCTGGCCGCGCCATCTTCGAGCTTCACTTGCGCCAAGAAAGCTTCAGGGGCAAAGCGATATTCCAGGACTTCCCGTTGCGCCCATTGGATGCCCAGCACGCGCTCGCTGACCGTCTTGGAAGCAAAACTGCTGCTTTCCACCGTGCCTCCCATTTGTTGAAAGGTCAGTCCCTGACGCAGTTGCATTTCAAATCCCGCCGGCGTCATGCCCCGCTCTTGAATCACTCTATCGTAGAGCCCTTGCGAGAATTTCCCGTTTTCCTGAAAGCTCGGCATGTTAGCAATTGCCCTGCGTAACGACTCATCATTCACCGCAACGCGATTCTTATGTGTCTCAAGCATCAGCACGCGCTGGTCAATGATTTCATTGAGAATGCTTCGCCTAACTTCCGGCAGGTCCATCATTTTAGGATCAAACAACGGGCCCATCTGGGTGCGGACGCGCTCCTGCCGCTCGCGCAACTCGTTCTGGAACTGCTGGTTCGTGATCTTGATATCGCCGATTTTGGCCACGGCGCCATCATTGGCGGCGTTGCGCACGTAGGAGTCCACTCCCCAGAAGGCAAATGGCAGGGTGATCAGGGCGAGAAAGATCTGAACGATTCTCTTGTTGTTACGGACGGCGTCGAACATGGCTCTGGGCTCTCGGGAGCAGGTAAGCAAAAAAGGCGAACTTACGTTCGCCTCTTCCAAAAAACTGGCGGAGTGGACGGGACTCGAACCCGCGACCCCCGGCGTGACAGGCCGGT
>JAPUEC010000139.1 GCA_027492775.1 Rhodocyclaceae bacterium | reverse complement strand
ACTCGACGTCGACTACCGCGTCATCGAAATGCAGGGCTGGCAGCCCGAAGCGGCGCCGGGTTTCGGCTGGCCGCTCGGTGAGCGCACCTGGGTCAATCCCAGCCCCAACGCCGCCAACCTGTGGATGGCGCGCGCCTACGCCGGCACTGTCATGCTCGAGGGAACGACCCTGTCGGAAGGCCGCGGCACCACCCGCCCGCTCGAACTCTTCGGCGCCCCCGATCTCGACGCCCGCGCCGTGCTGGCCGAGATGCAAGTTTTGGCGCCACAATGGCTGCAAGGCTGCCGCCTGCGCGACTGCTGGTTCGAGCCGACCTTCCACAAGCACGCCGGCAAGCTCTGCAACGGCTTGCAAATCCACGTCGAGGACGGCAGCTACGGCCACACCGCCTTCCGCCCCTGGCGATTGCAGGCGCTGGCCTTCAAGGCGTTGCGCCGCCTCGCGCCCGGCTATCCGCTCTGGCGCGATTTCGCCTACGAATACGAGCACGAGCGCCTCGCCATCGACCTCATCAACGGCTCGCCGCTGCTGCGCGAATGGGTGGATGATCCGGGTGCCGTGCCGGCCGATCTGGAGGCGTTGGCGTGGACCGATGAAAACGCCTGGACAGCGGAACGCGAAAACTTCCTGCTGTATCGCTGATCTCAGAATACAGGCGAGAAAAGGCCCTCGTTCCCATCGCCGTCTTCGGGCCCCTACTCTTGGGCAGCGCCGTCCGCAGCGACCCTCCTGGCCGCTTCCTCGCGGGCGTAAACCGGATTTTCGGCGGTTACCGTCGCAATGCGCTTGTAGCCCCGATCTTCAAGATCGGCCGCGAGCAGGGAATTGGCGAATTTGCCGATGAGAAACCATAGGACGAGGTAGAGAACATACATCCCGATGAACAATGGCGCGCCAAGGTCGGTCTCGACGCGATTGAAGCGGAAGTAGAGATTTCCGCCGACATACAAGGTCATCACCAGGAAGAAGTTGAGCCACATGCGGTTCAGCAGGAACCAGAGCGGCCCGAAGATGAAGGCGCCCCAGGAAAAGCCCGCTTTCACCACGACCGGAACCGGTTTGCCGGGATGGACGTACACCGCGTAGGTTTTCAGCTTCCGCACTTCGGAAGGGGCGCCCGACCCGGAGGGCTCATTCATCGCGTCATCCCCAGCCGAGTCGGGCTGAACGTCGATGCGATTGAATTTGGCGATCAGCTCCAGCGCTTCGGATGCGAATGCTTCCGGCACCCGCACGCTTGCGCCGCCGACGGGTCCGCTGAGAAAGGGCGCCGCCTGCACCAGGTTCGCATCGGCGACCATGGCGGGAATCGAGCAGCTCTCCAGATAGGATTTGAGAATATGGGCCTCGGTGGGGTCCAGGGAGCGCGCAACGGTCGTAAAATCGCCGTGATACTCGGCATGTTCTGGAAGTGTGGACAAGGAAACCCCTCTCGACAATGACGTGGAGATTATATCCGCATCGCTTTCCGCGACAGCGGTCGCATCCCGCCCTCCGCGCCCGCACCGCGCCCCGACCCTACTCCCGGAAGCGTTGGAGTCCCCCGCCGGATCAAGCATAATTCACCCCTTGTTCGAACAACCGGAACCCCAACCGTGACTACTCCGCTCTATCAATCCTCGCTAAAAAGCCTGCCCCTGCTCTCACGCGGCAAGGTGCGCGATATCTACGCCGTCGATGCCGACAAGCTGCTCATCATCACCAGCGACCGCCTTTCCGCCTTCGACGTCATCCTCTCCGACCCAATTCCGAGGAAGGGCGAGGTCCTGACCGCCGTCGCCGACTTCTGGTTCGAGAAGCTTGGCCACATCGTTCCCAACCAGCTTACCGGCGTCGATCCTGAGTCCGTCGTCGCCGCCGGCGAGCGAGAACAGGTCAAGGGCCGCGCCATCGTCGTCAAGCGCCTGCAACCGCTGCCGATCGAGGCCGTGGTGCGCGGCTACGTCATCGGCTCGGGCTGGAAGGATTACCAGACCACCGGCGCCATCTGCGGCATCGCCCTGCCGGCCGGCCTGAAGCTCGCCGCCAAGCTGCCCTCGCCCATCTTCACCCCGGCGACCAAGGCCGAGATTGGCGATCACGACGAAAACATTTCCTTCCCGCAAGCGCAGGCGCTTTGCGCCGCCAAGCTCACCGACGCGCTCGCCGGCACCGGCAAGAACGGCGCCGAACTGGCCGCCGAAGCCCGCCGCGTCTCGCTCGCCCTCTATGAGGAAGCCGCCGCTTATGCCCGCGGCCGCGGCATCATCATCGCCGACACCAAGTTCGAATTCGGCATCGACAAGGCCGGCGTGCTGCATCTCATCGACGAGGCGCTGACGCCGGATTCCTCGCGCTTCTGGCCCGCCAGCGAGTATCAGGAAGGAAAGAATCCACCGTCGTTCGACAAGCAATACGTGCGCGACTATCTGGAAACGCTCGACTGGAACAAGCAGGCACCGGCGCCCAAGCTGCCGGCGGACGTGCTCGCCCGCACCAGCGCCAAGTACCTCGAAGCCTACGAACGCCTGACCGGCAAGACGCTGTAACCGCGCCGGGAATGCAGTGGAACGGCCGCCGCAAGCGGCCGTTTTTCTATCCACCCGCGTCCTGAACTTGGCGTCGCCCGCCGGCGTCTACCTGGTGCATCGGTTGAAAAGCCGCAACGAATCCCCATCTGAAGCAGACCATGACCGAAAACAACCCGCTCCTCGATTTCTCCGACCTGCCGCGTTTCGATGCCGTCACGCCGGAACTTGTCCGTCCCGCCATCGAAACCTTGCTCGGCGAGAGCCGCAACCTGGTCGAAACCCTGACGGCGGAAGCGACGCCGGCAACCTGGACGGCCTTTGCCCAGCCGCTCTCCGACGGCATGGAGCGCCTGTCGCGCGCCTGGGGCGTCGTCGGGCACCTGCATTCGGTCAATGACATCCCGCCCTGGCGCGAGGCGTACAACGACATGCTGCCGGAGATCACCCGCTTTTATTCGGAGCTGGGCCAGAACCTCAAGCTCTTCGAAAAGTACAAAGCCATCCGCGCCGGCGCCGAGTATCCGCAATTGACGACGGCCCAGCGCCGCATCGTCGATAACGAAATCCGCAACTTCCGCCTCGCCGGCGCCGAGTTGCCGGAAGACCAGAAGCCGCGCTTCCAGGAAATCCAGGAAGAACAGGCCGCGCTCGCCGCCAAGTTCTCCGAGAACCTGCTCGATGCGACCAACGCCTTCACCGAAACCATCACCGACGAATCCCGCCTCGCCGGCCTGCCTGAAGATGCCAAGGCCGCCGCCCGCCAAGCCGCGGAAGCCGCCGGCGTCGCAGGCTGGCGTTTCACCCTGCACGCGCCTTCCTATGGCCCGGTGATGCAGTACGCCGACGACCGCGCGCTGCGCGCCCGCATGTACCGCGCCTATGCCACCCGCGCCGCCGAATTCGACGATTCCGGCAGCAAGCCGGAATGGGACAACACGCCGCTCATGCGCCGCATTCTCGAATTGCGGGCGGAAGAGGCGGCGATGCTCGGCTACCGCAACTACGCCGAGGTTTCGCTGACGCCGAAAATGGCCGAATCGACCGAGCAGGTCCTCGGTTTCCTGCGCGAACTGGCGGTCAAGGCCAAGCCCTTCGCCGAACGCGACATCGCCGAATTGCGCGACTTTGCCCGCGATGAGTTGAATCTCCCGGACCTCCAGCCCTGGGATGCGGCCTACGCGTCGGAGAAGCTGCTGCAGGCGCGCTACGCTTTCTCCGAACAGGAAGTGAAGCAGTATTTCACCGAGCCCAAGGTGCTGGGCGGCCTGTTCAACGTCATCGAAAACCTGTTCAAGGTCCGTGTCCTGCCCGACAGGGCGCCGACCTGGCACGAGGATGTCCGTTTCTATCGCCTGGAAACAAAGGGCGGCCAACTCGTCGGTCAGTTCTACCTCGATCTCTACGCCCGCCAGGAAAAGCGCGGCGGCGCCTGGATGGACGATGCGCGCGGCCGGCGCCTGCATGACCAAGGCGTGCAGACCCCGGTCGCCTACCTCAACTGCAATTTCTCGCGCCCGGTCGGCAACAAGCCGGCGACTTTCACCCACGACGAAGTCATCACTCTCTTCCACGAGACCGGCCATGGCCTGCATCACCTGCTGACGCGGGTGGACGATCTCGAAGTCTCCGGCATCAACGGCGTCGAGTGGGACGCCGTCGAACTGCCGTCGCAGTTCATGGAAAACTATTGCTGGGAATGGGCCGTGGTCCAGGGCATGACGGCGCATGTGGACACCGGCCTCTGCTTGCCGCGCTCGCTCTACGACAAGATGAAGGCGGCGAAGAATTTCCAGAGCGGCATGCAGACCGTGCGCCAGCTCGAATTCGCGCTTTTCGACCTGTTGCTGCACAGCGACTTCGACCCCAAGGGCCCGAAAAGCGTGCTCGACTTGTTGCACGAAGTGCGGCGGGAGGTCGCCGTCCTGGTGCCGCCGGAGTGGCACCGCTTCCCCAACAGCTTCTCGCACATCTTCGCCGGCGGTTATGGCGCAGGCTATTTCAGCTACAAGTGGGCGGAAGTGCTTTCTGCCGACGCCTACTCCGCCTTCGAGGAAGCCGGCGATCCCTTCGACGCCCCGACCGGGACGCGCTTCTTGGACGAAATCCTCTCGGTCGGCGGTTCGCGTCCGGCGCTCGACTCCTTCCGCGCCTTCCGCGGGCGCGAGCCCAGCGTCGATGCGCTGCTCCGTCACAGTGGTATGATTCCTGCGTAACTTTTCGGGAGAAGAACCATGCGCCGATTCGCTATTTTCGCCCTCGCGCTGCTCAGCAGCGTCGCCGTCGCCCAGACCTACCGCTGGATCGACCCGGCCACCGGCAAGACCATGATCACCGACACGCCACCGCCGGGGAACGTCAAGCAGATCAACCGGACCAAGGCCTCGGACGAGGGTGATGGCCTCCCGTTCGCCACCAAGAAAGCGGCCGAAAACTTCCCGGTCACCCTCTACACCTCCGCCGACTGCGTTGCCGAATGCAAGAACGCACGCGACCTGCTCAACAAGCGCGGCGTGCCCTTCAGCGAAAAGATGCTGACCAAGAAGGAAGATTTCGACGAACTGAAAGCGCTGGTCGGCGACACCTTCGTGCCCTCGCTCAAGGTCGGCAAGCAGACGGTTCGCGGCTATCAGGCGGAAGGTTTCAACAACCTGCTCGACCTGGCCGGCTATCCGACTTCCGCCGCCTACGGCGCCAAGCCTTCGGGCGGCCTGCCGAAGTGAAGATCGCGGCGTGGAACGTTAATAGCCTCAAGGTCCGCCTGCCGCATCTGCTCGACTGGCTGGCCGCGCAACGCCCGGATGTGGTCTGCCTGCAGGAAACCAAGCTCGAGGACGCGAATTTCCCGCGCGCCGAAATCGAGGCCGCCGGCTACCACGTCGCCTTCTCCGGCCAGAAGACCTACAACGGCGTCGCCCTGCTGGCGCGCAGTGAAATCAGCGACGTCGTCTACGGCAATCCGCACTTCGAAGACGCCCAGAAGCGCCTGATCGCCGGCACCGTCGACGGTGTGCGCGTTATCTGCGCCTACGTTCCCAACGGCCAGGCGGTGGGCAGCGACAAATATCGCTACAAGCTCGAATGGCTGCAGGCGCTGGCCCTCTGGCTGCAAGAGGAGATTGCCGCCCATCCCCAACTGGCGCTCTGCGGCGATTACAACATCGCGCCGGAAGATTGCGATGTGCACGACCCCAAGCGTTGGGCCGGGCAGATCTTGTGCTCGGCGGATGAACGCGCGGGATTCCGCCGGCTGCTCGAACTGGGGTTGGTCGACAGCTTCCGTCTCTTCGAGCAGCCGGAAAAGTCCTTTTCCTGGTGGGATTACCGCATGCTGGGCTTTCAGAAGAATCTGGGCTTGCGCATCGACCACATTCTGCTCTCGCCGGCCGCCGCCGTGCGCTGCACGGCCGCCGGCATCGACCGCGCCCCGCGCAAGCTGGAACGCCCTTCCGACCACGCACCGGTCTGGGCCGAACTGCAATGATCCCGGAAGCGGCCGGGGCACTTTACCCGGCGCTGGCCGGGCTGTCCTGGCAGCTGATCGAACCGGCGCTGCGACCGCAGGCGCTGATCCATCTTCCCGCCGGCAGCGAACTCTTTGCCGAACGCCAACCCTGCCGCGGCTTTCCGCTGGTCCTGGCGGGCAGCATCCGAGTCGTCAAAAGCGCGCCTTCGGGGCGGGAAATGCTGCTCTATCGGGTCGAACCCGGAGAATCCTGCGTCATCACCTCGAGTTGCCTGCTTGGCGACGCCGCCTACACCGCCCGCGGCATCGCCGAATCGCCGGTGACGCTGGCGGTTTTACCGCCGGCGCTTTTCAACCGGCTGGTGGCGGAGGATGCCGGATTCCGCAATTTCGTCTTTCATCTCTTTTCAGAGCGGATCGCCGAATTGATGGCCCTGGTGGAGGAAGTCGCCTTCTCCCGCCTCGACCAGCGTCTCGCCAAACTCCTGCTCGCCCGCGAGGGCGAGGTCATCAACGCGACGCACCAGCAACTCGCCGAGGAACTGGGCAGCGTCCGCGAAATCGTCAGCCGCCTGCTCAAGGGTTTTGCGGTGGAAGGCTTGGTGGAACTGGGGCGCGAGCGCATCGCCGTGCTCGATCGCGCCGGATTGAAAGCCATCGCGGCTGCGTGACCTTGGTTACAGACTTGCGTGCGGCATGCGCTTAATCTGCCCTCACTGCAACCAACGGAGGGAAATATCATGAAAGCAAACGTAGGCGGAATCGACCGGGGTCTGCGCATCGGCGCGGGCGTCATCCTCATCGGCCTGGGCATCGCCGACATCGGCGCCCCCTGGACTTTCATCGGCATCGTGCCGCTCTTGACCGGCCTCATCGGCTGGTGCCCGGCCTACCCGCTGCTTGGTATTTCCAGCTGCAAGAAGTGTAGCGGCGGCTAACCGCTATTCGGCGAGGCGGTTGGCGAGGCGGACGTAATCCGCCACGCCGACGTCCTCGGCGCGCAGAGTCGGCGCGATGCCGAGCGCCGCCAGATCGGCGTCGCCGACCAGGCCCTTGAGATTGTTGCGCAGCATTTTGCGGCGCTGGGCGAAGGCGGCCGTCACCACCTTGGCCAGCAGCGCTTCGTCGCGTGCCGTCAGTTCCTCGGCCGGCTTCGGGATGAGGCGCACCAGCGCCGATTGCACCTTGGGCGGCGGGTCGAAGCTCTCGGGCGGCACGTCAAGCAGCCAGTCGAGATGGAAGCGGTATTGGAGCATGATCGAGAGGCGCCCGCACTCCGAATCGCCGGGCACCGCCACCATGCGCTCGACCACTTCCTTCTGCAGCATGAAGTGCATGTCGCGCACGCTATCCGCGTATTGCGCGAGATGGAAAAGCAGCGGCGTCGAGATGTTGTAGGGCAGGTTGCCGACGAGGCGCAGGTCCGGCCCGAGGGTGCCGAAGTCGAAGGCGAGCGCGTCGCCTTCATGGACGCTGAGGCGTTCGGGCGCATGCCGTTTCTTGAGGCGGGCGATGAGGTCGCGGTCGATTTCGACGACGTGCAGGTGATCGAGCTTTTGCAGCAGCGGTTCGGTCAGCGCGCCCAGGCCAGGACCGATTTCCGCGAGCTTCTCGCTGCGCTGCGGGTTGATGGCATTGACGATGGCGGCGATGATGCCCTGGTCGACCAGGAAGTTCTGGCCGAAACGCTTGCGCGGGATATGGCTCATACCCGTTGCCCGGCCAGCTGCGCCGCCAGCGCCACGGCGGCGAACAGGCTGCCGGCGTCGGCACGGCCGGTTCCGGCGAGATCGAGCGCAGTACCATGATCAACCGAGGTCCGGATGATCGGTAGCCCAAGGGTGATGTTGATGCCTTCCTCGAAAGCCGCGTACTTCAATACCGCAAGCCCCTGGTCGTGATACATCGCCAGTTGAGCATCGCTGCCAACAAGGACCTTGCGGGTGAAAAGCGTATCCGCCGGCAAGGGGCCGACGAGGTCCATGCCTTCAGCCCGCAGCTTTTCCAGCACAGGCGCGATTACTTCGATCTCCTCGTGCCCCATGTGCCCGTCTTCGCCGGCGTGGGGATTAAGACCAGCAACCAGGATGCGCGGCCCGGCGATGCCGAATTTGCTCTTGAGATCGGCATGGAGGATACGCAGGGTGGTTTCGAGGTCCGCCGGCGTAATCGCCGCCGGCACGTCCTTCAGCGGCAGGTGCGTCGTCGCCAGCGCCACCCGCAGACCGGCGCCGGCGAGCATCATGACGACGCGCGGCGTTCCGGTTTTTTCCGCCAGGTATTCAGTATGACCGGTGAAGGGCACGCCAGCGTCGTTAATGACGCCTTTGTGCACCGGCGCGGTGACCATGGCGGAGAATTCACCGCTACGGCAGCCCGCAAGAGCGCGGTCGAGCAGGGCAAGCACATAACGTCCATTGGCAGGATCGAGCTTGCCGGCGGTGGAGGGCACGGCCAGCGGCACATGCAGGACGTCCAGGCAGCCGGCTCGTGGCGGTTGGCCGGCGACGTAGTCGCGCAGGCGGATGCCGATACCTAGTTGCGCGGCGCGCTCGGCCAGCAGCTCACGATCCGCCAGCACGACGATCGAAGCCTCCGCATCGGTCAGACGTAGGCACAGCTCAGGGCCAATGCCCGCCGGTTCACCGGAAGTGACCGCCAGCGGCGCCGGGCTCCGACGTTGCGCCGCGGGCACGCTCACTTTTCTTCCAGCCGGTTCTCGACATAGAACTGGTCGCGCATCTGGCGCAGCCAATCCTGGTAGGCATCGTCGAGCTTACGCTCGCGCAGCGCCTGACGGGCCATCAGGCGGCGCGTTTCATCCGACATATCCTTTTGGCGGCGCTCCAGAACCTGGATCAAATGCATGCCAAAGGGCGACTGCACCACCGGGCTCAATTCGTTCACCTTCAATGCATCCATGGCGCGTTCGAAATCGGGAACGGTGTCGCCGGCGTTGATCCAGCCCAAATCGCCACCCTTGGCTGCCGAGCCATCCTGCGAATAGAGGCGCGCCAATTCGGCGAAATCCTGGCCGTTGACCAGGCGCTCCCGCAGGTTTTCCATGCGTCGCCGCGCTTCGCCTTCCGAAACCACTTCATTGACCTTGATGAGAATATGACGAACATGCGTTTGTCGCACTGGCGGCAGGATCGCACCGCGCTTGTCGATGAGCTTGATGACGTGAAAGCCGGCGGAGGAACGCAACAGCGGAGCGGTTTCACCAGGTTTCAGCTTTTCGACGGCGTCGGCGTAGAGCGTTGGCATGCGATCGAGCGGACGATAACCCAAATCGCCGCCCTGGAGCGCATCCGGCGCGTCGGAATAACCCGCCGCCAACTCGGCGAAGTTGGCGCCCTGTTGCGCCTTGGCAAGCGCCTGCTCGGCGCGGGCCTTGAGTTTCTGCAACTGATCGGGCTTGGCCGCCTCGGGCGCACGCAGAAGAATGTGCGCCAAGCGGTATTCTTCGACATTGCCGCTGGCGTTCTGACTCGCCAAATAGTTATCGACCTCGCCATCGGAAATCATCAGGCGGCTCTCGACCTCGCGTTCGCGGAGCCGGGCGATGGTGATTTCCTCGCGGATATCCTCCCGGAACTTGGCGAATTGCACGCCATCCTTTTCCAGCGCCTGGCGGAATTGCTGCACACTCATCTTGTTGCCGGCGGCAATGCGGCCGATCGCCTGGTCGAGTTGGATGTCGTCGATGCGCAACCCAATCTCCTTGGCGTACTGCAACTGGATGCGGTCGGTGATCAGACGCTCCAGCATCTGCTTCTCCAGGACGTCGCCCGGCGGTAGCGACGTGCCTTGCTTCTGGAGTTGACGCACCGCGGTGGCGAGTCGCGCCTGAAGCTCGCGCAGGGTGATGACTTCGTCCCCGACGACAGCGACGATGCGGTCGGCTTCGATCGGCTCAGCGCGCCGGGCCTGGGCCTGGGCGCCAAAGGGCGTCATTAGGACGGAAATCAGGAGGGAAACAAGAAGGATAAAACGCATTGGATTACTCGCTGGTGAGAAGGCTGCCGGTCGTGGGCAATTCGTTGGACTTGCCATAACCCGGAACGCTGCGGCGAAGCAACTGGATGGGACTGGAGCCGATACTGGCGAAATCGTTCAGTTCGAGCTGGAAGAAGAAGGTGGTGTTGGGGGTGCCGGCGACCGCTTCGAGACGCTGCGCGACGAAGCGCGCCGACCAGCAGCCGGCATTGTATTCGACGCCGCCGATCGCTTCCAGCAGCTGCTTGTCGCGGATGGAGTAGTTGTAGCGTCCGACCGCATACCACTTCGGCGCCAGCGGCCACTGGCCGGCGATATCGATCTGGCTGACCTGGGTGGTGGCACCGCCGACGCCACTGCGCACGAAGCGATAGCTGGCGCTCAGCACCTTGGCGTTGTCCTTCTGGTAGCGCACGCCGATGGAAAAACGATCGGTGCGGGCAAGGTGGTTGTTGTATTCCCAGGCCGAGTCGAGGTAAGTCTTGGGCAGCACCAGGCCGTTGAAGGCCAGTAGCGAATTGGAAAAACTTTCCTTGTAAACCGTTTCTCCCGGCAGGAGCGCCCGCTGTTCCTTGAAGTAGTATCGCTGCCCGGCCATCGCCTTGAAGCGCTCGGCGCCGGTTTCGGCATCGAGAAAGCGGGTGGTGACTGCGGCCGTCAGCTGGTTGGCGTCGTTGATGCGGTCGTA
>JAPUEC010000138.1 GCA_027492775.1 Rhodocyclaceae bacterium | reverse complement strand
GCAGCAGGCGGCCACCCGCAGCAATTTGCCCTTCCGGGAATTCGACGAAACCCATGGCCTGGAAAAATTCAATCCGCTCTCCGACTGGACGGAAAAGGAAGTGTGGGCGTACATCCGGCTCAATGACGTTCCCTACAACGCGCTGCACGAGCAGTTCTACCCCAGCATCGGCTGCGCCCCTTGCACGCGGGCGGTAAGCCTGGGCGAGGATGTCCGCGCCGGGCGCTGGTGGTGGGAAAACCCGGAGAGCAAAGAATGCGGCCTTCACGTCAAATAAAAGCGGCCGTCGAAGCGTGAGCACGGGCGATCCCTCCGCCCGGCTGCGCCTGGACAAATGGCTCTGGGCGGCGCGCTTTTTCAAGACGCGAAGTCTGGCGGCGGACGCGGTTGACCGGGGCAAGGTCCGGGTCAACGGCAGTGCCGTCAAGCCGGCGCGCGAGGTCGGCCCCGGCGATCTCTTGGAAATCCATGCCTCCGAAATGACCTGGACAGTGGAGGTGCGCGGCATCAACGCCTACCGCCGCCCAGCGCCGGAAGCGCGCCTGCTGTACGAAGAAACCGCCGAGAGCCAGACCAAGCGCCAACAGGCACTGGAACTCCGCAAACTGGCGCCAGCGCCCGGCGCCGATATCAAGGGCCGGCCGACCAAACGCGACGGACGACAATTGCGCCGGTTTTCCGGCAATTCGGATTGATCGCGCACTTCGAGCGGCTCGCAACTCGGTTCGCCCATTCCCGGTCAAAGCGCTCACGTCGGTTAACAAGAATCGCCGGGCGCTTGCATTTTGCGATGGGTTGCGCACGGACCACCCAGCGGGGAGCGGACACATGACAGCCCTTTTTGCAGCGATCGAGCAGCAAGGATGGTATCGGGCGATCGAGCGCGCCCTCTTCAACTCCCTCTCCCGCAAGCTCTCGACCGTGATCGTCCCGGGCCTCGGCGCCGGACTGCTGTTCGTGATCTTCTGGTTCGCCGGCGCCCGCCTCGCCGTATCCACCCCGCTCGAAAACACAGTGCTGCTTGACCGCCTGCTACTCGTTTTTGGGCTGGTCGCCTTCTTTTCCCTGCTTTCCTCGCTGGTCCTCTGGCTTTACCTGCGCCATTTGATCAGCCGGCCGATTCAGGAAATTTCCGATCGTCTCGCCACGCTCTCGCGGGGGGAAGGCGATCTCACCATCGATCTGCCCACCCGCACCCAGGACGAAATCAGTGCCCTCTGCAAGGAGTACAACCGCTTCATCGCCAAGCTGCGGGAAATGCTGAACGAGGTGCGCAACAACAGCATCGCCATCGCCATCGGCGCCGCCAAGGCCGGGAATACCTTGAAAATCGCCGGCAGCATGTCCACCGAACAATCGACCAAGGTCTCGGAAATCTACGATCTCAGCGCCAGGACGACTGACGCCTTCGATCGCTCCAACGTCGAATTGACTTCAGTGGCCGATGTCTCTTCGGCCAACGTCAGCCGCGGCAAGGAAGCGCGCGACAAGCTGGAACAGGTCTCGACCCAGATGAGCGAAATCGCGGTGAAAATGTCGGAATTCAGCGAACACGTAAAGACCCTGGCGCAGACGGCGGACAGCGTCAGCCAGATCGTCCAGTTCATCAAGGAAGTCAGCGCCCAGACCAATCTGCTCGCCCTCAATGCCGCCATCGAAGCGGCGCGGGCCGGGGAAGCCGGGCGGGGATTCGCGGTGGTGGCGGATGAGGTGCGCAAGCTGGCGGAAAAAGTGGGCACCGCCAGTGACGAGATCGCGGCCAAGGTCGAACACATGTTGGAAGGCGCCAAAACGGCGGGTGCGGGCAGTCACACGCTGGCCATGGGTGTGGAACGGGCCCATGCCGAAGTTGCCGATGTCTGCGAGCACTTCCGCAACCTTATCGGTTCCTTCACCGCCACCGAGGGCGGCATTCAGCGCGTGTTCAACAACCTCAACGAGGTGTCGCAATCCACTCATCAGGTGCACGACCATCTTGCGCGCATCTCCGACTTGAGTTCGACCGTCCAGGACAAATCGGGCATCGCTTGGGAAAGCACGGTGGAACTCTCGCAATCGACCGAGAAAGTGCAGGGGCTGGTGGCGCGCTTCCGTCTCGGCATGGGCGCGCTCGAAAAAAATCTCGAAATTACCCGACGTTTTCGCGATCTGATGGTTGAACGCATGGCGGGCCTGCGTTCACGCGGCGTGGATCTCATGGACCACCGCTATGAGCCGATCCCCGGAACGCAGCCCCAGAAGTACCGCAACGCCTACGACCGCCTCTTCGCCGAGGAATTTCAGAGCACGCTGGATAATTGCGTCCGCCAGATGGAAGGCGGCAAATATGCGCTTTGCACCGATATCAGGGGCTACGCGCCCACCCATAACAGTTGGTTTTCCCAGCCCCCGACGGGCGATGCCATGCACGACCTGATGCACAGCCGCGACAAGCGCATTTTTTCGGATATCACCGGCTTACGCTGCGCCGCCAATGTCGAACCCATCCTCCTGCAAACCTACGTGCGCGACACCGGCGAGATCCTCAGCGATCTTTCCCTGCCTATTTTTCTGGATGGACAGCACTGGGGCTGTTTGCGGGTAGGATTCGACCCCGCGTCGGTGCTGCACCGCTAGGGCATGGCGTGGGCAGGAGGTGACTGGGCGGGGCCCGGGCTGCTGGAAGCGCCGCTAGGGCTCGTTGGGCCAAGGAAATGGACGTTACGGCGTGCGGCGCCCATCAGCCGCATGAGCCGTATCGCCGCTCCGCATCGCGTTTCCCCAAATCCCGCGAAACCCTTATATCAAATTTATCTAACAAGATGATTATTCGTTCTTAATTAATATATTCCAAGCCAGCTAAAATGCATCCATCACACAGCGAGATACCGGCATGACTCAAATTTCCCAACGCATTGGCCTTTCCCACCTCGACTGGCTTGAAGCCGAGGCGATTCACATCATGCGCGAGGTCGCCGGCCAATGTTCCAACCCCGTTTTGCTTTTTTCTGGCGGCAAGGATTCGATCTGCATGCTGCGCATCGCCGAAAAGGCCTTCCGCCCCGGCAAGTTCCCCTTCCCCCTGATGCACATCGACACCGGCCACAACTACAAGGAAGTGGTGGCGTTTCGCGACAAGCGCGCCGCCGAACTGGGTGAGCGCCTGATCGTGCGCTCGGTCGAAGATTCGATGGCGCGTGGCACCGTCGTCCTGAAGCATGAAAGCGAGTCGCGCAACAAGCACCAGTCGGTGACCTTGCTCGAAGCCATCGAGGAATTCGGCTTCGACGCCTGCATCGGCGGCGCCCGCCGCGACGAGGAAAAGGCCCGCGCCAAGGAACGCATCATGAGTTTCCGCGACGAATTCGGCCAGTGGGACCCGAAGAACCAACGTCCGGAGCTGTGGGACCTCTACAACGCCCGTGTCCATAAGGGCGAGAACATCCGCGCCTTCCCCATTTCCAACTGGACGGAAATGGACGTCTGGCAGTACATCGAACGCGAAAAGCTCGAACTGCCCAGCATCTATTTCGCCCATCAGCGCCCGGTGGTCATCCGCGGCTCTGGCGATTCGCGCGCCATCGTCCCGGTCAATGTGCCGCTGGCGAACGGCGAGCTGACCAACCTGCCCAAGCCCGGCGAGGAGATTGTTGAGCTGCAAGTGCGCTTCCGCACCGTCGGCGACATTTCCTGCACGGCACCGGTCGAGTCGGATGCCGACACGGTCGAGAAAATCGTTCTCGAAACGGCCACCACCACCATTACCGAGCGCGGCGCCACCCGCCTGGATGACCAGACCAGCGACGCCTCCATGGAACAACGCAAGAAGGAAGGGTATTTCTGATGAGCGCCCCGGAAAAAATCGAAGACCACGGCCTGCTCCGCTTCCTCACCTGCGGCAGCGTCGATGATGGCAAGAGTACCCTGATCGGGCGACTGCTGTTCGACACCAAGACCATCCTCGCCGATACCCTCTCGTCCATCGAGCGCACCTCGCAGAAGCGCGGCATGGCGGCGGTCGACCTCTCGCTGCTCACCGACGGCCTGCAAGCCGAGCGCGAGCAGGGCATCACCATCGACGTCGCCTATCGCTACTTCTCCACCGGCACGCGCAAGTTCATTATCGCCGACGCGCCGGGGCACGAGCAGTACACCCGCAACATGGTGACGGCCGCTTCCACCGCCAATCTCGCCATCATCCTCATCGATGCGCGCAAAGGCGTACTGACGCAAACGCGCCGTCACTCGACCATCGCCCACATGGTCGGCATTCCGCATCTGGTCGTCGCCATCAACAAGATGGACCTGGTCGATTATTCCGAGGAAACCTATGCCCGCATTCAGGCCGACTACCTGGAGTTTGCCAAGGCCGTGGGGATCGAGGACGTGCGCTTCATTCCGCTCTCGGCCCTGAATGGCGACATGATCGTCGATCGTGGTGAACGCCTCGACTGGTATCAAGGCCCGACCCTGCTCGAAATCCTCGAAGCGGCGCCGCCGGCGCACAGCGAGCATGACGAGAAATTCCGCTTCCCGGTCCAGTTCGTCTGCCGCCCGCAGGATTCGGCCAACCCTGAGTTGCACGACTACCGCGGCTTCATGGGCACCATCGAGTCCGGCAACATCAAGGTCGGCGATGCCGTCACGGTTTTGCCTTCCGGCCTGTCCACCACGATCAAGGCCATCCAGATCGGCGGTGAGGACATTCCTGAAGCCACCAGCGAGCAGGCGGTTACCCTGTTGCTGGCCGACGAGATCGACATTTCCCGCGGCGACATGATCGTCAAGTCGAACGAAGCGCCGGTAGCGGTCAAACAGATCGACGCCATGGTTTGCTGGCTGGCCGAATCCCCGCTCGACCGCGCCCGCACCTACCTCATCCGCCATACGACGCGCGAAACCAAGGCCAAGGTTGCCGCCATCGAACACCGCCTTGACGTCAATTCGTTGGAGCGGGCGCCGGCGGATCGGCTCGCCATGAACGATATCGCCCGCGTCAGCTTCAAACTGGCGCAGCCGCTCTTCTGCGATACCTATGCCGAGAACCGCGGCACCGGCGCCTTCATCGTCATCGATGAAAGCAACAACAACACCGTCGGCGCCGGCATGATCGTCGCTTGATCGGCGGCGCATCGCCAACGCGCGAAGCCTCACCGCCGATCGTTCTGATATCCGGAGACCCCGTTTGACGGGCGTCTCCGGACCCCAAAAAGCTCCCGAACCGCGCCACCGCTTTTGCAGCGAGCAGCGCTTCTCTTCGTCATTCCCGAATGTGCTAAAAACTTGGAACTTGTTTTTTTCGCCCCGGTCGAACTTACAACCCATTGCAATACGCTATATGCAATTGCTTCCTGGTGAACTTTTTTAGGCGTTGCAAATCAAATAGTTATGTTACATCTCAGGATATGCGTCGCCTCAAAAAGAAACTTATCAATGCCACTTGCAATATGCGAGGTGGGCTATATAATTAGTCCTATGACCTAGGTAATAAATCAATAGGACAATGAGTTTCCCCTACAACACCAGCATGTGGAGAATTGAATGAGCAACGTTAAGACTATCGAGAAAATCGAACCCCGCGAAATCCGCCGCAAGCTCGGCCTCAACCAACAGCAATTCTGGTCCAAGATCGGCGTCACCCAAAGCGGCGGCTCCCGCTATGAAAGCGGCCGCAACATGCCGAAGCCGGTTCGCGAACTGCTGCGCCTGGTGCATGTCGAGCAAATCGACATTTCCACCATCAAGCGTGAAGATTGGGAAGTCGTCGAGTACCTGCGTTCGCAGGAAGCCGATCTTTTCAAGACCCTGAAGAAGTCCGCTCGCAGCAAGGCAAAAAAAGCCGCCTAATTCGAGCGTCAAAAACCGGGCATCACGGGTTGGTCACAACCCTGATGCCCGTTTCTTTTTGGATTTCGGCCGCGAACTCCTCGAGCGCCGCCTTGGGCAGGCGTGTCAGCAGGTCCGCTAAGGGCTGCATCGATGGTCGTGCCAATCCATACAAATGAATTCCGGCAATTTCGCCCCGCACCTGGCGCAGTAATTCGCAATAGGCTTGGCGCTCGGCGGTCGATGGCGCTTTCCCATCCACGGCGAACCAGCAGGTCTGAATCCAGGTCGGCGCAAGCGCCGCCGCGCGACGCAAATTGGCCAAGACGGTTGCCGGCACTTGCGGCACACCGTTGATTGCGCGGGTGGCTTCCTCGCCGACCCGATCGAGTTTGAACCACACCTCGCCGCCGCATTCACCGATCGTCGTCACGCCGCGCTGGACGACTTCCCGGTGCATGAGACTGCCGTTGGTGATGAGGCGTAGTTTCACGTCCGGCAAAAGACCACGTTCTTCCAGCACTTCGCGGGCGATCGACATGGCATCGGCGAATTCCGGCGCGCTGGTGGGCTCGCCGTTGCCCGAGAAGGCGATATCCATGAGGCAACGTGCTGCCGGGGGCACGGCGCGCTGCATGAAGTCGCCGTCAATGATGGACGAAAGGAAGCTTTCGAGTTCCTCGCGCAGTAGGGCCAAATCCACCGGCGGCGGACCACCGCGCTGGAGATTTT
Source organism: Rhodocyclaceae bacterium (assembly GCA_027492775.1). Taxonomy (GTDB): domain Bacteria; phylum Pseudomonadota; class Gammaproteobacteria; order Burkholderiales; family Rhodocyclaceae; genus UBA1934. The sequence goes on along the minus strand of JAPUEC010000138.1, from coordinate 4,149 downwards.
CCACCTGGCAATAGACGCAGGCCCAATTACAGGCGTTATTGACGTTCAGATTGACCCCGATCGAAACGCCGCCTGCGCGGCGCGAGACAACCGGATAAACGTAGGTCATGGCGGCACTGTCGCGCCGATGGTTTTCGATCGTGAGCATGGCCGCGAAATATTACCCGAATTGGGGGATCACCGCTGCCGCCACCTCGCGCCCCGCCTTCCGACGGCGGTATTGCACTCCGGTATAATTCGCCAACATCAATGACATCGCCTACCCATGCTGATTACCCGCCGCCTTGAGTTCGACGCCGGCCACCGTATTCCCGATCACAAAAGCCAGTGCCGGCACCTGCATGGGCATCGTTATGTCGTGGAAATCACCCTGGCCGGCGACATCATCAACCGCGAGGGCGACGCCGCCAACGGCATGGTGATGGATTTTTCCGAGGTCAAGGACATCGCCAAAAAATACGTGGTCGACGCTTGGGACCACGCTTTCCTCGCCTATTCCGGCGACCGCGCGATCGTCGATTTCCTGGCCACCCTCCCCGACCATAAGACGGTCATTCTCGACCGGGTGCCGACGGCGGAAAACCTCGCGCGCATCGCCTTTGACATCCTCGACGCCGCCTACCGCGACACTTACGGCAACCACCTGCGCCTGCGCCAGGTTCGACTGTATGAAACCCCCAACTGTTGGGCCGACGCTCACCACAATTCATAAACAACCTGCATCCGCCGTGCTAGTATTTCCAGCATGCAAACGGACAATGCCGCACTAAATGGTTCGACATCCCAAGCACTGGCGAATGCTCAGTGCGAATGTCCGGTAACCGTTTACCCTTCCCAAGAAAAAGGTTTTTTCCGCCGGCTTTGGCTGTGCCTGACGCGCCTCGTCGTTCGCGAGGCACCCGACGAATTCACGGCTTGCGCGTTCGACTGCAACAAGCCGCATTGCTCGCCGGAAAACTGGGAAAACTGCAAACTCCGCTTGAACGGAATGGCCAGCAATCAGCCCTGAGAAGCCGGCAGTCACCCGCTTCCGCCTCTGCTTCTTTCCGCAGTAATCCCCTGCCGCCGATTCATCTCTCTCCCTCCAAAGCTGTAGCGATTCCCCCCAGCGATCTGGAACCAAGTTCGCTCCGCCGGCTCCATGATTTGTCGCCGGCATTCACGGCACCATGCGGCGACGAGCCCGTAGCTGAACGCTGTTCCAAAAAATTGCCGGCAGGCGCCCTCGTCGCTCCTGGCGAACCTGCTTTAGGAGAATATCCATGTTCAAACAGTTCATACCGGCTTTCCTTTTCACGGCAGCGCTTGCCGCTTTCCCTGCAGCGGCGCATCAGGAAGGGCTCGCGCGACCGCAACTTCTGCTCAGGGAAAAAGTCAGCGGGATGCCCCAGGGCGAAGGCCAGGAGATCAGCGTCATTACCGCCGAATTCAAACCGGGCGAAAAGACGGTCTTCCATACCCACCGTTTTCCAGTCACGGTTTACGTCCTCGAAGGAACATTCACTCTCGAACTGGAAGGTCATCCCACCATGACCGCGAAGGCGGGGCAGGCCATCGTCGAGCCGCCCAGGGTCAGGATGACCGGCTACAACCGCAGCGCGACCGAGCCGCTGCGCGTGGTCATCTTCTACGTCAGTGATCCCGGAATGCCTTTCCTCGATCTAATTCCATGACCATGGGACTTGCGCTGCTTATGCGCTGGCGTCACCATGCGTCATGGATTTCTCGCTCAAACCGCTGATCAGCCTGCTCGCCATCGTTAATCCGATCGGCGCGGTGCCTTTTTTTCTCCACGTCACCCGTGACTTCTCGGCGGCGCAGCGGCGCGCCACCATTCGCGTCGCGGCGCTGACCACCTTTGTCGTCATCGCCATCAGCGCCCTGGCTGGCCTTCGGGTACTGGAGTTCTTCGGCATTTCGCTCGCTTCCTTCCAGGTTGGCGGCGGCTTTCTGCTCATGATGAGCGCCGTCCAGATGCTGCAAGCGCAACAGGCAGAAACCCATCCCCAGGATGTGGACGAAGGCAAGAGCAAGGCCGAGGCCGGCGCCAGCATCGCCGTCGTCCCGCTCACCATCCCGCTGCTGACCGGCCCCGCCACCATTTCCACCGTCGTCATCTACGCCGACAAGACCAGTCGTGCCTGGGAGCTTGGCCTACTGGTCGGCTACGGCGTCGTTATCGCCTTCGCCACCTGGCTAACGCTGTCGGCGGCAACGCGGGTCGGAAGAGCGATGGGTCAAACCGGCATCAATATCATGACGCGCCTGATGGGCCTGATTCTCGCCGCCATCGCGGTAGAGGTCATGTCGGATGGCCTGATCAAGCTTTTCCCTATCCTTGCCCGCTAGCCTAGGCGCCCACCCTCGAACTTCATTGCGCCAAACCCGTCTATCCATGACGCCGAACTTATCGGCAACTGCCGAAGAGGAACCCATATGCCGCAGCTGACCAAATCCATCAATACAGCGCTGATTCTCCTCGTCGCGGCCGCCTTGTCGGCCGGCCCGGCGTTTGCGGACAAACCCGAATGGGCCGGTGGCGGCAAGGAGAAAAAGCATGGCGGCGGAAAGCATCATCAGGCCGAAGGCACCGGCAACCCGGCCGACGGCCAAGGCGCGCAGGTCCCCATCAAGGGCTATTTCAAAACCAAGCAGGAAACCGCCGCCCGCCAGTATTTCCGCGAACGCGCCCGCGCCGGGCATTGTCCGCCGGGGCTGGCCAAGAAGAACAATGGTTGCCTGCCGCCGGGGCAAGCCAAGAAATGGGCGGTGGGAGAGCCGTTGCCGCAAGACGTCGTCACTTATAACCTTCCGCCGCGGCTGGTGGTCAAGCTCGGAACGCCGCCGGCAGGCTATCGTTACGTCCGGATCGCCAGCGACATCCTGCTCATCGCCATCGGCACCGGCATGGTCGTCGATGCCATCCAGGATCTGGGCAAGCTGTAACGGGGCAAGAGGAGCGCACTCCGCTCTCTTGCACCTTTGGATCAGACCTTCGCCCGCCGCAGCCTCAGCGCGTTGGTGACGACCGACACCGAACTGAAGCTCATCGCCAGCGCGGCGATCATCGGCGAAAGCAAAAGTCCGGTGAAGGGATAGAGCACGCCGGCCGCCAGCGGCACGCCCAAGGCGTTGTAGACCAGCGCGAAGCCCAGGTTCTGGCGCATGTTACGGACGGTCGCCAGCGAGATGTTCCGCGCCGTCGCGATACCGCGCAGGTCGCCCTTTACCAGCGTCACATGGGCGCTGTTCATCGCCACGTCGGTGCCGGTGCCCATGGCGATGCCGACATTGGCGCGGGCCAGCGCCGGCGCGTCGTTGATGCCGTCGCCGGCCATGGCAACGATGCCGCCTTCCGCCTGCAAGCGCGCCACCAGCGCATCTTGTCGGCCGGCTTGACTTCGCCATGCACCTCGTCGATCCCCAAGCGGCGGCCGACCGATTGGGCCGTCGTCTCGCCGTCGCCGGTCGCCATGACGATGCGCATGCCGCCGGCGCGCAGGGTTTTCAGCGCCTCGGCCGAAGTTGCCTTGATTGGGTCGGAAACAGCGAGCAGGCCGGCCACCTCGCCGCCAACCGCCAGGAAAATGACACTGGCGCCTTCTTGGCGCAGAACTTCCGCCGATTGTTCGAGGGACAGCCAGGCAACCCCCTCGTCTTCCATCAAGGCGGTGTTGCCGAGCGCCAGCGCCCGGCCCTCGACCATGCCACGGACGCCGATTCCAGAGGAGGATTCGAAGGATTCGGCCTTGGACAAGGCGAGATTCCGCCGCCGCGCCTCGGCGACGATGGCATGGGCGAGCGGATGTTCGCTACCCTGGTCGAGGCTGGCGGCGAGACGCAGGACATCGTCCTCGCGCCAGCCTTCGGCGGCGACAGCATGGTCGAACGCCGGCTTGCCTTCGGTCAGCGTTCCCGTCTTGTCCACGATGAGGGTATCGACCTGACGCAGCATTTCGATCGCCGCCGCGTCGCGGAAAAGTACGCCCTGCCCCGCCGCCTTGCCGGTCGCGACCATCACCGACATCGGCGTCGCCAGCCCCAGCGCGCAGGGGCAGGCGATGATGAGCACCGAGACGGCGGCGATAAATCCGTACACCCAGCACGGGTGCGGCCCGACAAAACCCCAGCCGAAAAAGGTCAGGACGG
>JAPUEC010000137.1 GCA_027492775.1 Rhodocyclaceae bacterium | reverse complement strand
GGCCATTCCCGCCTACAGCAACGAAGTGATCTTCATGCTGCAAGGCAGTGCCATTGCTTCGGCCGTGACGCTGGTTGATCTGACCGGCGCCGCGCGCAACGTCTATTCCCGCCATTTCGCGCCTTTCGAAGCCTTTATTTTTGCCGGCTTGGTCTATCTGCTGCTAACCTTCGCCATCGTCGGCCTGTTCAGGCTGGCAGAGGGCCGCTGGCTGGCGCATCTGAAGCCGCGCAAGCCCAAGGCGGCACATTGAGTTTTTCATGGAGTTGGCATGTATCCGTTGATCGTTGACGACATTCACAAGAGCTACGGCGAGAACGAGGTGTTGAAAGGCGTCTCGCTCAAGGCCGCCAAAGGTGACGTCATCAGCATGATCGGGTCCTCCGGCTCCGGCAAAAGCACTTTCCTGCGCTGCATCAACTTTCTCGAACATCCCAACCAGGGCAGCATCACCGTCAATGGCGAAGAAATCCGCCTGGTTTCGGACCGGCGCGGCGCTCTCGTCCCGGATGCGAAGCAGTTGCAACGGATCAGAACCCAACTGGCGATGGTCTTCCAGCATTTCAATCTGTGGTCGCATATGACAGTCCTTGAGAACGTCATCGAAGCGCCGATTCACGTCTTGAAACTCGATCGCCAGGAAGCCCTGGATCGCGCCGAGCGTTACCTGGAACGCGTCGGGCTGTGGAAATTCCGCGACACTTATCCCGCCCACCTCTCCGGCGGCCAGCAGCAGCGGGTCGCAATCGCCCGCGCCCTGGCGGTGGAACCGGAAGTGCTGCTGTTCGACGAGCCGACCTCGGCGCTGGACCCGGAACTGGTCGGCGACGTCCTCAAAGTCATGAAGGGCCTGGCGGAAGAAGGCCGCACGATGGTGGTGGTGACCCATGAAATGGGCTTTGCCCGCGAAGTCTCTTCCCACGTCATTTTTCTACACCAGGGGCGCATCGAGGAAGAAGGCGTGCCGGACGAGGTCTTCGGCAACACCCGCAGCGAACGCCTGCAACAATTCCTTTCCGGTAACTTGAAGTAGGTCGAGAGGGGGATATGCGAATCTTTCGGCTGATTCGAATTGCCCTGGTTGCCAGCCGTCATGGGTTGGACGAAATCGTCCTGCAACACGAAACGACCGGAACGCTGGTCCGTCTTGCCAACGCCATCCAGTTCTGGCGCAAGCTGACCCGGCCGCGGGCCGAGCGCCTGCGGCTGGCACTCGAAGAACTCGGGCCGATTTTCGTCAAGTTCGGCCAGGTCCTCTCCACCCGCCGCGACCTCCTGCCCATGGATATCGCCGACGAGTTAGCGAAGCTCCAGGACCAGGTCCCACCCTTCGATTCAACGCTGGCGCTGGCCGAGATCGAAATGGCTTACGGCCGCCCGGTCAATCAGGTTTTTGCCGAATTCAACCCGATTCCGGTGGCCTCCGCCTCCATCGCCCAGGTGCATTTTGCGGTCCTGCCCGATGGCACCGAAGTGGCGGTGAAGATCCTGCGTCCGAACATGTTGCCGGTCATCGCCCATGATCTGGCGCTGCTCGACACCCTGGCCGGCCTGCTGGAAAGGCTGTGGGCCGACGGTAAGCGCCTCAAGCCACGGCAGGTGGTGGCGGAATTCGCCAAATACCTCTACGACGAACTCGATCTCATGCGCGAAGCGGCCAACGCCTCGCAATTGCGGCGCAATTTCGCCAATTCCGAGCTGCTGATCGTCCCCGAGATTTATTGGGACTGGTGCACAACCACCGTCATGGTGATGGAGCGCATGCACGGCACGCCGATCTCGCACGTGGCGGCGCTCAAGAGCCAGGGCATCGATCTCAGGCGCCTCTCCGCCGCCGGGGTCGAGATTTTCTTCACCCAGGTTTTCCGCGACGGCTTCTTCCATGCCGACATGCACCCCGGCAACATCTTCGTCCATGCGGACGGGCGCTACATCGCCCTCGATTTCGGCATCGTCGCCACCCTGACCGACGTCGACAAGAATTATCTGGCGCAGAACTTTCTCGCCTTCTTCAACCGCGACTACAAACGGGTGGCGGAGACGCATATCGAGTCCGGTTGGGCGCCGAAGAACACGCGTCCGGACGAGTTCGAGGCGGCGATCCGCGCCGTCTGCGAACCTATTTTCGACCGGCCGCTCAAGGAAATCTCCTTTGGCCGCGTGCTCCTGCGCCTCTTCCAGACCTCGCGCCGTTTCAATGTCGAGATCCAGCCGCAACTGGTGATGCTGCAGAAGACCTTTCTCAACGTCGAAGGTCTCGGGCGCCAACTCGATCCCGATCTCGATCTTTGGGAGACCGCCAAGCCCTATCTCGAGCGCTGGATGAGCGAGCAGGTCGGCTGGCGCGGCCTGCGCAAGACCATCGAACAGGAAGCGCCTTACTGGGCACGGACGCTGCCGCAACTGCCGCGGCTGGTGCATCAGGCCTTGGCGCGCCCGCCGGCGGTCGACCAGAGCCTGCAAATCGAACGCCTGCTGATCGAGCAGCGCCGCCAAAGCCGGCTGCTGGCGGTGATCGTCGTCCTCCTCGCGGTCATCGCCGTAGCCATCATTCTCACCCTGCACTAAAGGGCCCGCTATGTCCTTCGATCTCGTCGCCAGGCTTTCCTATCTCATCGAAAAAGCGGTTTCCTGGGCCGAGGCCGAGTCGTCGAAGATTCTTCGGGAAGGGCAGCCGCTCGACGAGCGCATGATCGCGCTGGCAAAAAGCGTCGGCGTCGCGAACGCCGAAAACATCCGTATTCTGGAGGTCGAGCACTTGCCCATGCCGGATGATGAAGAGCTGCGCCAGGCATCCTTCGCCACAGGATTGCTGGGCGGCCGGACCGATGGGTTGAGCCTCGGCTACGGCATCGTCCTGCGCCACGGCCATCGCACGACGCGGCTGTTGACGCACGAATTCAGGCACGTCCATCAATTCGAGCAGGCGGGTTCGGTCGCCGCCTTCCTCAACGCCTATATTCCGCAGATTATCGAGTCGGGCTATGCGGGAGCGGCGCTCGAGCGTGACGCCTGCGCCCACGAACGGTCGCGCGCTTGACTTGGCGCAAGCGGAGAACGCCGGCGCTCAGCTTCAGCTGATGCGGGTGGCGTTGCGGACGGCGTAGGGCGGCAATTCCAGCCCCGGCGCGTTGCCTTCGGCGCGAATCGAGCGAATGTTCTCGATGGGGAAGAAAAGCACCGCGTTTTCGAGCGTGCCTTCCTCGATAATCAGGAATCGCCCTTCCAGCAGCATCTCCAGCCGCACGCGGCGCGCCATGACGGGGTCGGTCGGCTTCGGCACTTCGAAAACCTGTTGCGTGCCATCCATGAAATCCACGATCAGTCTTGGCATGTTTCCCCCGGTATCTTTCGAGATATTCGTGAATCGAGGAACATCATAAGCCGCGGGCAATGCGTCGGCAATGGGGGTACGGTTGCCGCCATCGGCGGCTGTTTCAGGGGCGGAAGCGCTTGCTTGGTCGGGTTTTTGTGAAGACATGATCTCACCCCACACGGGCCAGCAGCCCGGCCAGCGCATGCCGTACCGACTGCGCGCGTACCGCTGCCCGATCGCCCCCGAAATGGCAGGTTTCCGCCGTGCAGCCGCCGTCGCGTTCTGCCCAGGCGAAGCAGACCGTGCCCACCGGCTTTTCCGCGCTGCCGCCATCCGGGCCGGCGACGCCGGTGATCGCCAGCGACCAGGCCGCGAGGCTACCCGCCCCTAGCGCGGCTTGCGCCATGGCCCGCGCCGTGGCTTCGGAAACGGCGCCGTGGCGCCGGATGGTGAAGTCGGGCACGCCCAGCATTTCCGTCTTGGCGACATTGGTATAGGTGACGAACCCCCGGTCGAACCAGCGGGAGCTGCCAGGGATGGCGGTGAGACATTGCCCCACCCAACCACCGGTGCAGGATTCGGCTACCGCCAGATATCGTTTCAATTCCAGCAGGCGAGCGCCCACTTCGGCGGCGAGTTTTTCGAGTTCGGGCTGACTTACGAGAGTATCCATTTGATTCCGGCGAGGACGATTAAAGTATGAAGGGCCGCACAAAGGTCGTCGGCCATGACCCCGAAGCCGTTCTTGACGTTGCGGTCGAACCACCCAGCCGGCGGCAGCTTGACGATATCGAAGAAGCGGAAAAGCGCAAAGGCGCCGATTTGCCAGGCCAATCCCGGCGGCGCGAGGAAAAGCACCATCCAAAAGGGGACGATCTCATCCCAGACGATGCTGCCATGATCGGGTTCGCCCAAGTGCCGACCCGTCAGGTGGACGCACCAGATGCCGCCGATGTAAGCGGCGACGAGCAGCGCCGCGAACTGCAGCTCGCCGAAATAGGGGCGCAGGATGAGGTAGGAGAGCCAGCCGAACAGCGTTCCGAAAGTGCCGGGCGCCCAGGGCGCCAGGCCGCTGCCGCAGCCGCAGGCGATGAAGTGGGCGGGATGCGAGATCAGAAAGCGGATGGACGGAGGATTAGCCAAAGTGATCGAACCCCTTCCTGGCGATTTCGATTGGATTGTCGTCCGGATCGAGAACCGTGACCGCGCCGACTTCTCCGCCACGCATCTCGCCGATGCGCCAGAGCGGCAACTCGAGCTCGGCGGCGATGCGGCCGATTTCCAGACGCTGCGCCGGCGAAGCGGTAAAACAAAGTTCGTAATCGTCGCCGCCGGCGAACAGGCAATCGATGGCGAGCGCCCGGCCGACGCCTTCCGGCAGACGCGGCAACTGCGTGAGGAATACGGCGGCGGCGAGTTCCGAGCGTTCCGCGATGTGGCCGAGATCGGCCAAGAGGCCGTCCGAGACGTCGATGGCGGCGCTGGCAATGCCGATCAGCGCTCGCCCCAGCGCCAGGCGCGGCATGGGCTTTTCGAGTCGTGCTACGCAGAGGCGGCGCCAGGCTTCGGGCAGATTCGTTCGGCCCTGGAGATGCGCCAATCCCAAGGCCGCCAGCCCGGGTTGCCCGGAAACCCAGATATCGTCGCCGGCGGCAGCGCCGTTTCGTGTCAGCGCCCGCCCCGGCTCGACTTCGCCGATGGCGGTGATGCACAGATTCAGCGGCCCGCGCGTGGTGTCGCCGCCGACGAGGTCAACGCCGAATGCGTTGGCGCAGGCAAAGAAACCGTCGGCGAAAGCGGCGATCCAGGGCTCCTCGGCTTCCGGCAAGCTGCCGGCGAGGAGCGCCCAGCGCGCCTTGGCGCCCATGGCGGCGAGATCGGAAAGATTGACGGCGAGCGCCTTCCAGCCGAGGTTGGTGGGGTTGGTTTCCGGCAGAAAATGGGTGCCGGCCACCAGCATGTCGGTGGTGACCGCCAACTGGGCGCCGGGGGTGGGCGCCAGCAGAGCGCAGTCGTCGCCGGGACCGAGCACGGCGGAGGGCGTCTGACGGGCGAAGTGACGCCGGATGAGATCGAATTCGCCGGCCATGCCGTTTGCGACCATCCTCGCGGACGGCTATTCCTTCTTCCGCCGCGCTTCGACTTCCACTGCGCGGACGGTGGCGGCCAGCTTGTCGAGGACGCCATTCACGTACTTGTGGCCATCGCTGCCGCCGAATGACTTGGTCAGTTCGATGGACTCGTTGATGATGACGCGGTAGGGCGTTTCCGGGTAGCGGGTCAATTCAAAAGCGCCGAGCAGCAGGACGCAGGCCTCGATGGGCGAAAGTTCGCTGAACTTGCGATCGAGATGAGGCGTGAACAATTCCGCCAGTTCGTCGTAATTGGCGATGACGCCGCGCACCAGGGCGAGACAGAACTCGCCATCCGCCTTGGCGTAGCCTTCCATTTCGCCCAGATGTTTTTCGATGGCGCTGCGGTCGTTGCTGCCGAGGCGCCATTGATAAAGTCCTTGCAGGGCGAATTCGCGGGCGCGCCGGCGCGGCGACTTGGCCGGCGGCTTCGGGGTTTTGACGGGGGTGTTCATTGCGTGATCGCCTTGAGAAGGTTGGCCATTTCCACCGCCGCCTGGGCGCAGTCGGTCCCTTTCTGCTGCATGCGGGCGAGCGCCTGGTCGTCGTCCTCGCAGGTCAAGATGCCGTTGGCGATGGGCACGCCGGTATCGAGTTGCACTTCCATGACGGCGCGGCAGGAATCGTTCGAAACCACTTCGAAATGATAGGTTTCGCCGCGAATGACCGCGCCCAGCGCCACCAGCGCGTCGTAATGGCCGCTTTGTGCCATCGTTTGCAGCACGAGCGGGATTTCCAAAGCGCCGGGGACGGTGGCGATGACGATGTTTTCATCGCTCAAGCCCAGGCGCTTCAATTCCGCCACGCAGGCCGAGAGCAGGCCCTCGCAGACATCGAGATTGAAACGCGCCATGGCAATGCCGACCTTGAGGCCGGCGCCGGAGAGGTTGCTGTCGTATTCGAAGATCGGGCTAAAACGTGGCATTTATTTCATTTCCGAAAGGGAGGAGACAAAGCCGGCGACCTCGAGGTCGAAACCGTGCACCGACGGCATCTTGAGCGGGCTGGACAAGGAAAGAATGCGGGTGACGCCGAGATCGCGCAGGATCTGGGCGCCGATTCCGTAACTGCGCGGGTCCCATTTCTGGCGGGCGGGCTTGCTGTCGCCGCGCAGGCGGGCGAGGATGGATTCGCCGTCTTCCGGGTGGTACATGAGGATGATGACGCCAAAGCCGTATTTTTCCAGCGCCGTCATCGCCTGGTCGATGGTGAAGGTCTGGCTGCGGCTGGTCGGGTCGATGAAATCCAACACCGACAGGGGTTCGTGCACCCGTACCGGCGTCGGTTCGTCGGCCCGGATTTCGCCTTTGGTCATGGCGAGATGGGTGGCGCCGGAAGCGCGGTCGACATAGGCGTGCAGCGTGAATTCGCCGTGGGCGGACTGGATGGGCTTGGAAAGCACGCGCTCCACCAGGGTTTCGGAAGCGGCGCGGTAGTGGATGAGATCGGAAATGGTGCCGATCTTGAGGCCATGCGTTTTGGCGAATTCGACCAGTTCCGGCAGGCGCGCCATGGTGCCGTCGTCGTTCATGATCTCGCAGATCACCGCCGCTGGTTCCAGGCCGGCCAACCCGGCCAGGTCGCAGCCCGCTTCGGTATGGCCGGCGCGCACGAGCACGCCGCCGGGGCGGGCCATGATGGGGAAGATATGCCCGGGCTGGACGATATCCTCGGGCCTGGCGTTCTTGGCGGTTGCGGCGAGCACGGTGCGCGCCCGGTCGGCGGCGGAGATGCCGGTGGTGACACCCTCGGCAGCTTCGATGGAAACCGTGAAGGCGGTGTTGTAGGCGCTCTTGTTGTCGCGCGCCATGAGGCTCAGGCCCAGTTGCTTGCAGCGCGCTTCGGTCAGGGTGAGGCAGACGAGGCCACGGCCGAACTTGGCCATGAAATTGATCGCCTCGGGGGTGACATGTTCGGCCGCCATGACCAGATCGCCCTCATTTTCGCGATCTTCCTCATCCACCAGGATGACCATCTTGCCGGCGCGGATGTCGGCAATGATGGCGTCGGCGGGCGAAATATCGGCGATGTGTGGCATTTTGGCGCTCCAGGAGGGGGCTTTGCGGCGGGCTCGGGCGCGCGGCGCGAAGCAAACGCCTATTTTCTCAAAACTTGACGCCACGGTGCCAAGTTTTTGCCGCCTTGGGAAATATGAGGGCGCCGGCAAAATCATTACAATCGCCCCATTCCCCTCTGGAGTCTGCCCCATGCGCTTCAATGTCGCCGCCTGGTGCCTCACCGCCGTCGCGCTTCTCGCCGTACTCCTTTTGCATCTGCTGCCGGCATTGCTGGCGGGTTTGCTCGTCTTTCTGCTCACCCACATGCTGGCGGCGAGGCTGCCGAGACAATTGGCCGGAGGTCGGTCACGGCTTTTGGCCGTCAGCCTGATCGCCGCCCTGGTGATTGCCCTGGTGACGGCGGCGACGTTGGGAACGATCGTATTCTTCCGCTCCGATGCCGGCAGCCTGCCCGTGCTCATGGACAAGATGGCCGATATCCTTGAAGGCGCGCGCAGCCAGCTGCCTGCCTGGATGGCGGCGCAGCTTCCCGAGGATGCGAACGGGGTCAAGCATGTCGTCAGCGAGTGGCTCCGTCATCATGCCGCCGACCTGCAGCGCATCGGCAAGGAAGCGCTGATCGGATTCGTGCATGTGCTCATCGGCATGATCATCGGCGGCATGCTCGCCCTGCAGGAAGCCAAGGCCGACGCCCGGATGCCGGGGCCGTTGGCGCAGGCGCTGGCCGAGCGGGCGCGGCGGCTCGCCGATGCATTCCGTCGCATCGTCTTCGCCCAGGTCCGCATCTCCCTGGTGAATACGGTGTTCACGGCGCTCTATCTTTTCGTCGTCCTGCCCTTGTTCGGCGTCCATTTGCCGCTCGGCAAGACGCTGGTGGCGGTCACCTTCATCGCCGGCTTGCTGCCGGTGCTGGGGAATCTCGTTTCCAACGTCGTCATCGTCGTCGTCAGCCTTTCCCATTCGCTCGATGCGGCCGTGGCCTCGCTGGTATTTCTGATCCTCATCCACAAATTCGAGTACTTTCTCAACGCCCGGATCGTCGGCTCCGGCATCGGCGCCAAGGCTTGGGAACTGCTGATCGCCATGGTGGTAATGGAGGCGGCGTTCGGGGTGCCTGGCGTGGTGGCGGCGCCCATTTTCTACGCCTACCTCAAGGACGAGCTTAAAGGCCGCGGGGTCGTTTGACGACGGCCTCCCGGGGCACGCTGATTTTTCGATCGCCGCATCACAATTCACATGTCGCAAACGTCCAAAAACCCCTGCCGACAGTGATACCATTCGCAGGTTTTGTTCAGCGAATGTCGATCAATCGGCAACAGACCGAATCGGCGATTTCACGCGCCTGGAGCCTGGGGGACGGGGTCCATCTGGATTGAGGAAGAGGAAGGTTCATGAAGTTTCGTAAGCTGCTTGTCGCCAACCGCAGTGAGATCGCCATCCGCGTCATGCGCGCGGCCAGCGAACTCGGGATTCGCACGGTTGCCATCTACGCCAAGGAAGATCGTCTCGGCCTGCATCGCTTCAAGGCGGATGAGGCTTATCTGGTCGGGGAAGACAAAAAACCGATCCAGGCCTATCTCGATATCGATGACATTATCCGCGTCGCCAAGCAGGCCGGCGTCGATGCCATCCACCCGGGTTACGGCTTCCTTTCCGAAAATCCCGATTTCGCCGAGGCGTGCGAAAAGGCAGGCATCGTCTTCATCGGCCCGCGCCCGGAGGTAATGCGGACCCTGGGCAACAAGGTCGCGGCGCGCAAGGCGGCCGTTGCCGCCGGTGTGCCGGTGGTGCCGGCGACCGAGGCGCTACCCAAGGATTACGCCCAGGCGGCGGCCATGGCGGCCAAGGTCGGCTATCCCTTCATGCTCAAGGCGAGCTGGGGCGGCGGCGGACGTGGCATGCGCGTGGTCGAGAGCGAAGCCGACCTGAAGGGCGCGCTTGATGTCGCCCGCCGCGAGGCGCTGGCTGCCTTCGGCAACGACGAGGTCTATCTCGAGCGCCTGGTGCGCCGCGCCCGCCACGTCGAAGTGCAGGTCCTGGGCGACAAGCACGGCAACGTCATCCATTTGTTCGAGCGCGACTGCTCGGTGCAGCGCCGCAACCAGAAGGTGGTCGAGCGCGCCCCGGCGCCCTACCTGAACGAGGAGCGCCGCGCCGCCCTCTGCGAATCGGCCTTGAAGCTGTGCCGCGCCGTCAATTATACCCACGCCGGCACGGTCGAGTTCCTCATGGATGCCGACACCGACGAGTTCTTCTTCATCGAAGTCAATCCGCGCATCCAGGTCGAGCACACGGTCACCGAGCAGGTTACCGGGGTCGATCTGGTCAAGGCGCAAATCCGCGTTTCCATGGGCGCCAAGATCGGCGATCCGCCGACCGACATCCCGGCGCAAAAAGATTTGCGCCTGTACGGCCACGCCCTGCAATGCCGCGTCACTTCCGAAGACCCGGAAAACAACTTCACCCCGGACTACGGCAAGCTCACCGCCTACCGCAGCCCGGCTGGTTTCGGCATCCGTCTCGACGGCGGCACCGCCTACAACGGCGCGGTCATCACGCCCTTCTTCGATTCGCTCCTGGTCAAGGTCACCGCCTCCGGCCAGACCGCCGAGGAAGCCGCCATCCGCATGGATCGGGCGCTGCGCGAATTCCGCATTCGCGGCGTGTCGACCAATCTGCCCTTCCTGGAAAACGTCGTTTCGCACCCGCTCTTCCGCAACGGCCAGTGCACCACACGCTTCATCGACGAAACGCCGGAGCTCTTCCACTTCCCGCTGCGTCGCGACCGTGCCACGCGGCTGCTTCGCTTCGTCGGTGAGGTGGTGGTCAATGGCAACCCTGAAGTCAAGGGCCGCCGTCTGCCCAAGCTGCCGATGGATGCGGCGCAACTCCCCGAAGGCCGGCTGCCGCTCGACTTGCCGGAAGGCTCGCGCGATATCTTCAAGCGCCTGGGCGCCGCCAAGTTCTCCGAGTGGATGAAGAACGAGCAGCGCATCCTGCTCACCGACACTACCATGCGCGATGCGCACCAGTCGCTCTTCGCCACCCGCATGCGCACCGCCGACATGCTGCCGATCGCGCCCTACTATGCGGCCCGGCTGCCCGAACTCTTCTCGCTCGAATGCTGGGGCGGCGCCACTTTCGACGTTGCCCTGCGCTTCTTGAAGGAAGACCCTTGGGAGCGCCTCGACAAGCTGCGCGAAGCCTGCCCGAACATCCTCTTCCAGATGCTGCTGCGCGCGTCAAACGCCGTTGGATATACCAATTATCCGGATAACGTCGTCCGCTTCTTCATCAAGCAGGCGGCCGAGCACGGCATGGACATCTTCCGCGTCTTCGACTCGCTCAACTGGGTCGAGAACATGC
>JAPUEC010000136.1 GCA_027492775.1 Rhodocyclaceae bacterium | reverse complement strand
ATACCTTAGTCCACGGCCTCTTCAAGAGGTGTAGGCGCAGAGCTGAGAATTGGCGCGCCGTCGCAAGGTGGCGCTGGCGGGGCGCTTCAGTCGCTGACGTCAATGAGGCCGGTGCGGATGGCGTAGCGCACGAGGCCGGCGATGTCGTGGATATCGAGGCGACCCATCAATTGCGCCCGGTGGGTTTCAACGGTCTTGATGCTCAACCCGAGCTGGAAGGCGATTTCCTTGGTGTTGTGGCCGGCGGCGATCAAGCCCAGGATTTCCGTCTGACGCGGGGTGAGCGGATTGTCGCCGGCTTGTTTTTCCTGCTGCAGGTAGCCCTTGACGATCAGCGCCGAGACCGCCGGACTGAGGTAAGTGTCGCCTCGCGAAACCGTCTCGATGGCGAGTTGCAGTTCGAAGGTCGCCGCATCCTTCAGCATGTAGCCGTTGGCCCCCGCCTGCAACGCCTGTTCGAGGTAATCCCCGGTAGCGTGCATGGAAAGGATGATGACGCGGCACCGCGGCGCATCCTGACGCAGGCGGGCGGTGGCATCCAGGCCGTTCATGCCCTTCATGGCGATATCCATGAGGACGATGTCGGGGCGGCACTTGCGCGCCAGGTCGAGCGCCTCGCCGCCATCGCCGGCTTCGCCGACGACCTCGACCTTCGGCATCGCCTCGAGCAGCGCCCGAATGCCGGCGCGAACCAGTTTATGGTCGTCGGCGAGCAGCACGCGGGTGATCGTCGCGTGATCGGTCATGGCCTCCTCGGCTTCCATCATCATGTCGTTGCGCTCGAAAGCGGGAAGGTCGCTCGCACGATGCAGCCGCCCTCCGGTCGTGTTTCGATCGTCAATTCACCGCCGGCCAGGGCCGCGCGTTCCTGCATGCTCACCATCCCCATCCCTCTTGCGATGCCGCCCGAAGGCGCGGCGTCAAAACCCCTGCCATCGTCGCATATTTCGAGCGTGATTTTGCCGTCGCCGGCGGTGAGGGCGATGCCGATGGTGTTGGCTGCCGCGTGCCTGATGACGTTGGTGATCGCTTCCTGCGAAATGCGGTAGCAGGCGATGGAAACCGGTTCCGCTACCCGGGCGGGGATGCTGTCGGTGGAAAAACGCGGCAAGAGCCCGGCGAGGCTGCACTGGCGCTCCAGGTTCCAGCGGATCGCCGCTGGTAGCCCGAGATCGTCGAGCTGGGCCGGCCGCAGATCCAGCGACATCTGGCGTGCCTGTTTCAGCGCCGTGTCGGTGATGCCGATGGCCATGTCGATCTGCCCGCGCAAGGCTTCCGTTTCCGGCCGGAGATTCAGGCTTTGCAGGGTGATCTTGAGTGCCGTCAGCGATTGGCCGATTTCGTCGTGCAACTCGCGGGCGAGGGTGCGGCGCTCCTCTTCCTGCACCTGCAGCAGCCGGGTCGATAGCGCTTGCAGGCGCTGGTTGGCACCGGCCAGTTCGTTTTCCATGCGCCGCCGTTCGGTAACGTCCATCTGCACGCCATCCCAGACGATGTCTCCGTTATCTTCGCGGGTCGGCTGCGATTCGGTCTGCATCCAGCGTTCCTGGCCGTTAACCAGCACGCGGCCTTCCCAGGAGAACTTTTTGAGGCTGAAACGGGCTTCCTCGTTCAGGCGCAGGAATTCCGCACGGCTCTCGGGATGTACGGTGTTGTAAGCCAGTGCGGCGTCGCGTCGCACCGCCTCCGGCTCGAGGCCGAGCATGGTGCAGAAACGGGAACTGACGTAGTCGAAGCGCACACTGCCACCGGCCTCTTGGCGCAGCTTGTAGATGCCCACGGGGATGCGGGCGGTCAGTTCGTCGTAGTTGCGGTTGGCCGCGACCAGCGCGCTTTCCGCCCGCCGTCGCTCGGCCTCGCGGTCAAACCCGGTCAAGGCGAGGTCGATGTCCAGCGCGATTTCGATCAGGAGGTTGCGCGCCACCTCGTCGAAGGCGTTCACTTCGCCCGAATAGATAGTGAAGGCCCCTGCCACGGCGCCGTTGCGATGTAGCGGCAGCGCGGCGGAGGCTGCCCAACCTGATTTCGCGGCATGCTCCCGCCAAGGCCCAGTCTTCGGATCATTGGCGAAATCCTGGCACCACATCGGCCGGTTTTCGCGCACGGCGGAAGCGGTCGGCCCCCGGCCGAGCGGGTCGCTGGCGTCCATCGGGAGCCGCACGTCATCGAGATAACCGGTGTCGTCGCGGAATGAAGCCACCTTGCCGAGCGTTCGCGAGGTGGCATCCAGGCGGCTGATCCATGCCGTTTTCATTCCGCCGAATTCCACCGCGATCCAGCAGATGCGTTCGAACAGCGCTTCCTCGGTCGCGCTGCGCACGATTGCCTGGCGGCACTCGCTCAAGGCCGCGTAAAGCCGGGTGAGCCGGAAAATCTTGGCCTGGGCCAGCTTGTGTTCGGTGATGTCGCGGATTACCCAGAGAACGTGCGGTTGCTGATCGATCTCGATTCTTTCGGCGTAGATCTGGCCGGTGCGGATTTCGCCGGACCTGATGCGGAAGCTCCCTTCCATTTCATCGACGCGGCCGATTTCCCGCAGGTGGGCGAAGCAGCTTTCGTGAACCTTGGCATCGCTCCACAGGCCCAGTTCCTTCCCCGAATGTCCGATCATCTCTTCGCGACCAAAGCCTGAGACGCGGCTGAGTGCGGCATTGACGTCGACGATGCGCCCATCATCGAGGGTGGAAATCAGCATGGCGTCCGGGCTTGAGCGGAACGCGGCGGCGAATTTCTGCTCAGAAAGCCGCAGCGACTCCTCTGTCTGCTTGCGGGCGGTGATGTCGCGGGCGATGCCGAGTACGCCGACGGCCTCGCCACGCGCGTCGTAGATCGGTGTCTTGATGGCTTCGAACAGGCCTTGCGCGCTGCCGTCGGAGAATTTTAGCCATTCCTCGTTCCGGCTCGGCCCGCCGACCGCTACCGCTTTGCGGTCGTGGGCGCGGAAAGAATCCGCGAGTTCCTTGGCAACGAAGTCATAGTCGGTCTTGCCGACGATCTCCGCCTCCTTGGCGCCGAAGAAACGCTCGAATGCCAGGTTGCAGCGAAGATAGATGCCTTCCATGTCCTTTAGCCAGATCAGATCGGGGATGGTCTGCACCAACGCTTGCAGGCTGGCGCGCTCGGTTCCGAGCTGGGCCGTGCGTTGCTTGACGGTTCGCCGCAGCGCGAACCCCCAGAGCGCCAGCACGCCGCCAATGAGCACCGCGGCCAGGAGCGCGTGCCCGAGATAGCGCGCGTAGGGGGAAAGGCTGAGGCTGCTGCCCATCCATTTTTCCTGCAGCGACCTCCGTTCGGCGGGCGTGATGGCCGCAAAACCCGTTTCCACCAGCGCCAGTGTTTCGGCATCGCCTCTTTTCACGCCCCGGTGAAACTCGCCGGTGAATAGTTCGAATGCCTTCCGGAAGGCGCCTTCGGCATGGACGCGATAAAGCAGGTAATTGGCCGGCGGTTCGTCCAGGCAGAAGAGCCGGATTTTTTCGGCGACGGCGGCCTGGACCAGGCTTTGGTAATTGGGGAAGCGCTGCAGAGTGTCGATACCGGCGGCCTCAAGCCGGCTGGCGCAGGCGTCGCCCGCCTTGACTCCGACCAGGAAGCCCCGCAGGGTCTTGAGATCGGCGATGCCGCCGATGCTGGTGTGGACGTAGATGGTCACCGGCACGCGGGCATAGGCCGGGCCGAAATCGAGCGTTTTCGCGCGTTCCGGCGTGCGGAAAATGGTGTCGATGACATCGGCCTCGCCGGACGCCATGCGCTGCTGCATTTTCTCCCAGTCGCCGGCGATGAGTTCGACCGGCACGCCGGTTTTTTCCTGCCACAGCCGCCAGCTATCGACCAGATAGCCATTGAGGGCGCCGCCGACATCGCGGAAAACGTAGGGCGGGTAGTTGTCGTCCATGACGACGCGGAGTGCGCGGGCACCGCCAGTTTCGGCTTTTGGCGAGGGCGCCCCGGCGGCAACGCAACAGGCGAGGAGCGCTCCGGCGAGGAAGGCCGGGCGCGCCGCCAGGCGCAAGGCGCCAAGGGCGACGATCAAGCTTCGCCCGAGCGCATTGCGCAAGGATTTTCCCTTCATGTTTTTCCCACTCCTCCCGCTCCCACTGGTCCTCATTATGCCCCCAAGCGGCGGCGTCGGGCAGCGGAATGGCGCCATTCTTGGCCGTGCGGCAGGCTGATTTTGGTACCTCCGGCGTCTGCGATTTTTTTATGGTGTTGAGCAGTTGGCAGGATTATGCTTTGGTGAATATCTGAGCCGCGACGTCTTCACCACAAATTTTGATTGCCGACTTCAACCCGGATGTTTTGCCGCTGCCGCGCAACGCGCTGCAGAGCAATTTCATGCTGCTCTGCGAGGGCATGCAGCAACTCAATGTCGGCGTTTCGATCTACGACGACAATCTGCG
Source organism: Rhodocyclaceae bacterium (assembly GCA_027492775.1). Classification (GTDB taxonomy): domain Bacteria; phylum Pseudomonadota; class Gammaproteobacteria; order Burkholderiales; family Rhodocyclaceae; genus UBA1934. The sequence continues at coordinate 6,461 of JAPUEC010000136.1, read as the reverse complement.
CCTGGTGATCTGCAACCCCACCTTCCGCGACATCTTCGAACTGCCGGAAGCCATGACCCAGCCCGGCGCGCCGCTGGGCCCCGTCCTCTACCTGCTCGCGATGCGCGGCGCCTACGGTCATGTCAATCCCGACCGTTTTGTCCACGACGCGCTGACTTCCTTGCGCACAGCGGACGACCAGCCCTTGATCTTCGAACGCTGCATCGCCGACGGCCGGGTTTTCGAGTCGCATACCTCGAGGCTGGCCAGCGGCGGCTATATCACCATTCATGCCGACATCACCCACCACAAGGACGCCCAGGTTCGGCTACTGGAAAATCAGCAGCGCTTGTCCGAAAAAACGAGCGAACTCGAGCTGATCCTGGAAAACGCCTCGCTCGGCATTCTCACCGTCGTGCCCACCAACGACGGCCGGCGAATCATGCGGCGGGTCAATCGGACGCTCGAGCGCTTGCTGGGCTATGGCGAGGCGGAACTCGAAGGGCGGGCGACGCGCATGCTCTATCCGAATGATCACGAATACAACCTGGTGTCGACCGGCTACACCGAAATCGTCTGCTTCGGCGGCACCTACCACGCCGAGCATGTGTTCGCGAAGAAGGATGGCAGTACCATGCTCGGCATCCTTCGCGGTTCCGCCATCGACCCCGAAGATCCGACCCGGGGCGCGATCTGGATGATCGAGGACATCACCGAGCGCAAACGCATCGAGACGGAACTGGCAGCCAAAACCGCGCTACTGGAGACAGGCACCGACAACATGGCGGGCGCCATGGTGATCTGGGATAACGACCTGCGCTACCTGTGGTGGACGCCGCGCACCGAGGACTACTTCAATCTGCCCCACGGGACGCTCAAGGTCGGGTTGCCGATGCTGACCATGGCGCGCTATTTCGCCGAGCGCGGCGATTTCGGCCCGGGCGACGTCGATGCCCAGATCGCCATGCAGATGCACCCCTTCTATACCAGGCAGCCCATGCGCCTGGAGCGCAACATGCCGGACGGCACGGTGCTCGAGGTCCGGCGCAACCCCTTGCCGAACGGTGGCTTCGTCAGCGTCTTCCTGGACATCACCGAACGCAAGCAAATGGAAGTGGAGTTGCTCGAGGCCAAGGAGGCGGCTGAGGCCGCGCTGCGGACGCTGCGCCGGAAGCAGGAGCAGGTGGCGATTCTTCTCAACAGTTCAGGCCAGGGTTTTTTGTCCTTCGGCGCCAGCCTCCGCATCGATCCCGAATTCAGCCAGGCCTGTCAGACCATGCTCGGCCCATCGCCCGCGGGCAAGAATGTGCTCGACCTGCTCTGCCCGGATGACCTGGCGCTGCGGGAGCAGTGCCGCGAATCGATGTCGACTGCGTTTTCCGACGGGGGCGCGGAAGGCGCCGCTGCCGTCATGGCGTTGCCACAGCAGTTCCAGCGCGGCGATCGATATCTGCAAGCCAATTTCCGCATGCTGAACAATGGACACATGATGGCGGTGTTGACCGACATCACCAACGAGAAGCGGCTCCAGAATCTTTCAACGACGGATCGCCTGACGGGAATGGCTAACCGCCGCAAGCTCGACGAAGACCTGGAACTCGAGCACGCGCGGGCCGGCCGCACGGGATTGTCGTTCAGCGTGATCATGGTCGATATCGATCGCTTCAAGGATGTGAATGACGGTTACGGTCACCTGGTTGGCGACCAGATCCTGGCTGAAACCGCCGCCATTCTGCAGGGCGGCGTGCGCCTGGTGGACAGGATCGGCCGCTGGGGCGGCGAGGAATTCATGATCATCTGCCCGAACACCATCGTGAGCGGTGGCGAAGAACTGGCGGAAAAGTTGCGGCAGGCCGTGCAACATCATCGATTTGCCGGCCCGGGAAGGATCACCGCTTCCTTCGGCGTGGCCGAATTCAGGAAGGAAGAGACGATCGAATCGCTGGTTCGCCGCGCCGACGAAGGACTCTATCGTGCCAAGCAGGGCGGCCGAAACCGGGTGGTCGCGGTGCTGCTCTGAGGGGGCGGTCGTCGTAGCGCAAGCAATGCGCCAGGTGGACGAAGAAAGGGGCTTGCGTTGCCGCAAGCCCCTTTTGGTTTCGCCAGACAGGGCGGGTCGCGGCCCGCCCGGTTGGATTTTCAGGCCTTGGCCGGTTCGATCGCCGGCGCCACGTTGACGCCAGAGCGGTTGCCGGTCAGCAGCTTCCAGGCGAACAGCGTCAGGAAGACGATGCCGATGGAGAACACGATATCGCCCGGCACCCGCATCCAGACCATGGTTTCCATGAACCCCGAATGGATGACTTCGCTCGAGCGCGCGAACCAGACGCCATGGGTGATGCTCGCCCAGGCCTGGTAGATGCCGGCCGGCACGAGCGAGAAGAAGACCATCATCCCGAGCCCGATATTGAGCAGCCAGAAGGCGGGTGCCAGCAGGCGGTCGGACCAGACGGCGCGTTCCGAAAGGCCGCGCAGGCAGAAGAGCATGAGGCCGATGCCGAGCATGCCGTAGACCCCGAAGAGTGCGGCATGGCCGTGAGCGGCGGTCATGTTCATGCCTTGCATGTAGTAGAGCGCGATCGGGGTGTTGATGGAGAAGCCCAACAGTCCTGCGCCCACCACGTTCCAGAAGCCAACGGCGATGAAGCACAGGATCGGCCACTTGTAGGCCTGCACCCAGGCGGCGGCGCGGGAACGCTGATAGTTGCGATAGGCTTCGACGCCGATCATGGCCAGCGGCACCACTTCCAGCGCCGAGAACATGGCGCCGACGGCGATCACCATGGTCGGCGTGCCGGTGAAGTAAAGGTGGTGCAGGGTGCCGAGAATGCCGCCGAAGAGGAAGACGATGGTCTCCAGGACGATGGCGCTATTGGCCGTTGCCGTGCGGATCAAGCCGAGGCGGGTGAAGAGCAGGGCAATTACGGCGGTGGCGAACACCTCGAAGAAGCCTTCAACCCAGAGGTGCACCAGCCACCAGCGCCAGTATTCGACCATCGAGTAATGAGTATGCTGGCCCCAGGTCAGGGAGGTGGCGTAGAAGCCGCCGATGCAGAGCGCCGCCAGGAAAACCATGGCGATCAGCCCGCGGCTTTCGGAAGGCGTCTTCAAGGCTGGCCAGAGACCGCGGCCGAGCAGCGTCACCCAGAAGAGCAGGCCGACGAAGAGCAGGATTTGCCAGACGCGGCCCATGCTGGTGAATTCCAGGCCCTGGTTGCCGATCCAGAAACTGTAGTCCTTGCCGGCGCCTTGCAGGGTGCCGAGCCAGCCGGTGGCGGTGGAGCCGACGACGATGAAGAGCAGCGCGTAGAACAGGACATTGACGCCGAGCTTCTGAAATTTGGGTTCATGGCCGGAAATCGCCGGGGCGATATAGAGGCCGGTCGCCAGCCAGGCGGTGGCGATCCACAGCACCGCGAACTGGGTGTGGATGGTGCGGCTGACCGAGAAAGGCAGGATTTCGCCGAGCGGGATGCCGAAGAAACTCTGGCCCTCGACCGCATAGTGGGCGGTGATGACGCCCATGCCGACCTGCGCCAGGATGAGGCCGATGACGACGAAGAAATACTTCTTGGTTGCCTGCATCGAGGGCGTCGCTTTCAACGAAAAGAGCGGATCGGCCTTGGGCGGCGCCGGATCGTCTTCTTCCTTGGCGCGGGAATGGAAGAAAATCATGCCGGCGATGGCACCGATCATGAGGATGATGCTGGCGATGGACCAGATGCCGGTGCCGGCGGTCGGAGTATTGCCGACCAGCGGCTCGTGCGGCCAGTTGCTGGTGTAGCTCAGCCCGGTTTCGCCTGGACGGTCGGTGGTGGCGGCCCAGGCGGACCAGAAGAAGAAGCCGGCGAGGGCGGCGCGGTCGGCCGGGTCAGCCAGGGCGCCGGTCTTCATCGCATATTTTTCGCGCAAGCCGCTGAAGGCCTTGTCGTCGCCGAAGAGACCGGCGTAATGGTCGGCGACTTCGCGGATCGCCTGGGCGCGTTCGGCGTTCAGGGTGATCTGCCCGGTTTTGGCGTCGTAGGTGTTGCGGCGCATTTCGGCCTTCAACAAACCGTTGAGCAAGGCTTGCCGGCCGGGATCGAGCTCGGCGTAGGCTTTGCCGAAGTCGCGCTTGGACCAGATTTCGCGCAACGTCACCGCTTCGCGGTGCAGCCAGTCCGCCGACCAATCCGGCGCAAGGTAGCTGCCATGGCCCCAGACCGACCCGACCTGCTGCCCACCAGCCGCCAGCCAGGCGCGCTGGCCATCCTGCATCTGTTCGCCGGTAAAGATCACATCTCCGTTGTTGCTGATGACTTGTTTGGCGATTGGCGGCGCGGCGACATAAATTTCGGTGCCGACCCATCCCAATATCGAGAATGAGATGGCGCAGATAATGGCGAGCCAAGTCCAGAGTTTGCGCGTTGCTTGCATGGCGTTTCCTTGGATTGAAGGGTTCGAAAAAGCCGGGTGAGGGCCGATTTAAGATGCATTCTATAAACATCTTTTAAAACATGCAAACAAAAGTTATGTTTAAATGCGCTCTCCGTTACCTTGTCGCCATAAAGGTATAAAATGAATGGCGCTTTAGGATTCTCCAACCCATACCGCTGCCCATGAGACTGACCACCTACACCGATTACGCCCTGCGCACCCTCATGTATCTGGCCACCCACCGCGAGAAGCTGGTGACCATCCAGGACATCGCGTCCTTGCATGGCGTATCCAAGAATCACCTGACCAAAGTGGTGCACCAACTCGGTCTGCTCGGGCTGGTGGAAACGGTGCGCGGGCGGAATGGCGGTCTGCGGCTGGGCCGCGAACCGGCGGCGATCAACGTCGGCGAAGTGGTGCGCGCCACCGAAAGCGATTTCTACATGGCCGAGTGCTTCGACCAGAACAACCTGGGGTGCGCCTATTCGTCGGCCTGTCGGTTGAAGGGCGTGCTCGGCGAAGCGATCGACGCCTATCTAAAAGTGCTGGACGACGTCACGCTCGAGAGCCTGTTGAAGCAACCCCCTGCAAGCGCTAGCGCCAAGGCCGTTTCCATACGCCTGCCGGCCCGGGCGGGAGGCGGAGCTGCGTGATACCGTTCGGGCGTCAGCGCCGAACCCCTGCGATGACGCGTGTTGGTGGGTCGCCGTTGTAAGAACCGTCGCTTCGGTCGATTAATTCAGATCGTTCGTTTTCGCCGACCTTTTCACCCGCCTCGCTACCCCGCAAGTTCTTCCAACAGCGACCGGGCATCGGCGCGATCGGGCTCCAGTTGCAAGCTTGTCTGCAGCATTTGCCGGGCTGTCGTGTTTTCACCCATTTGTGCCAACAGCACGCCACAGTGATAAAAGACCCCCGAGTCTTGAGGCAGCAAGCGCAAGGCGTTTTCGAAGCAGGCCAGTGCCGCCTGGTGGACACCTTCGACCATCGCCGCCAGGGCCATCAGATAATGCGCCTTTCCCGCTGCCGGTTCCAGCTTGATCCAGCGTTCCGCGGCCCAAGCCGTCTCGCTCCATCTTCCTGCCTGGGCACAATGCTCCGCCATCAGTTGCAGGACGTCCACAGCTGCAGGATTGATGCCATAGGCCTGCCGCCAGAGTGCCAGCGCTTCATCGAGCCTGCCACCTGCCGCGTGGGCCAAGCCGCGGTAAAGCAGCGCCAGCAGGCGGTTGTTCTCCGCTTCGCCTTCCAGTCCATCGAGATGCTCCCAGCAGGCCATGGCTTTTTCGTGCCGGCCCATGCTGTCCAGGATTATGCCCAGGTCCAGCCACCCCTTGCCAAACTCCGGCCGGAGGGCCAGAGCTTGGCGGTAGAACGGTTCGGCTTCGGCCGGCCGCGACATGTTCTTTAAAAACAGCGCCAGATCGTAGTTCGGCGCGAAGCAGTCCTCAAGGTGTTGCTGTGCTTCGCGCAGTTCCGCCTCGGTGAAGGGGTGGATGGGCGCAACATCTCCAGCGCTGCAGAGCTCGAGCAGCGGTGGCGCGGCGGGGAAACGCCGCCATTTTTCTCCGGCGTCGAAAAGTATCCATGTAGGTTGCGTTTCGTCAAACCACAGTCCGTTGTCTACGCGGCGTTTTTGGCAATATTCCTCGAACACTTTAGTGCCCGGCGAAACGGTTAGCGCGCAGAGGGCGATGGAATGCGGCTGGTTTTGGCGCACCAGATCCAGCGTGGCATTGAGATCGCTCTCACTTTCATCGGGCAATCCCGCCATCAGGTAATAGCGCACCAGCATGCCGAAGCGCCGTGCCAGCGAGGTCGCCTTGCGCACTTTCTCAAGGGAGGTTCGCTTATTGATTCGCTCGAGCATTGCCGGGCTGCCCGATTCGATGCCGAAACTGACGAGGAAGCATCCCGCCTTGCGCATCCAGTAGAGGCGTTCCTCATCGACGCAATCCACGCGCGTGTCGCAGGTCCACCATAGATTGAGACGGGCTTCGATCATGGCCTGGCAGAGTTCCACGACTCGTTTGCGGGACATCGTGAAGGTCTCGTCCTTGAAGTGG
>JAPUEC010000135.1 GCA_027492775.1 Rhodocyclaceae bacterium | reverse complement strand
CGGGGTTCATCGGGAAAGAGAGGATGTTGCTGCTGCCGGCTTTAGTTACAGACAGCCCTTGCAGTTACCAGCGCGCATATCGTTCATCGTCCGCAGGATTCCGACGAGGATGTTCAAGAGCTGGTTAGTCCGTTGATCGGCGTCTTCGAAGCCTGTCTTGGCCTCCTCGCGCGCCTGTTTCACCGCTTCCCTTAGCTTGTCCTCATCCGATTGCAATTGTTGGGTGAGTTCCGCGATTTGTGCCGAGGTTAGACGCGGGGCTTTTAACTGCGAGTCCAGGCGGCCGATGATGCCGTCCAGCCGCGCGAGCACTCCCTCCACCTTTAGAGCGCTACCATGGCCGACACGGGCCAGGGCCACCTTTGCCTCCGGGCGGACGGAGCGCCAATCGGCAATGCCGCTGCCGAGCCGGGCTCGTAGATTGGCTGCGTTGGCGGTCGTCGAAAGCGGCTCCCGAGTCACCGATGCCGCGTCTGCTGCCGAGGCGATGCCCAATGTGGCGGCGGTTAGCAATGCGTAATAAAGACGTCTCGCTCTCATGAATGATCTCCTGAGTATCTATCGCGTTGAGGCCGCCCGACGAGTGTTGTTTTATGGTCCCGATTGTCATGACTGGTCCCATGGTCATTATCTTCCAGCTTGGTTGGTTTAGGACGAATCGTCGTTCTGAGTGCCGCCGCATGTTGCGAAAAGCTTCGACCAGATCACCGAGTTCAAGGAAGTGGCGGTTAGCGTTGAGATTCCTTCGTCAATAAGAGCGAAGCGATCAGGGAGGTGCTGCTGCACTTTTCTATCCTCAAGTTGGTTTCGGATGGCGAGGTGTTGCGGATATGAGGTTGCGGGATTAGGATCAACGAACATCAGTGATACTGCTTCCGCCAGGGCCGCACAGAACGGGTCGACGGGTGCGTCGGGGGAAAGATGTTTAGCCGGATATGTCAGCATTGGGAGGGGCAAGTCCCACCGGAAGCGCATTTCGCGGCCGCCCTGATCGTGACCACGCTCTTCGGCCACATGGCCGGATCCTGGGTGCAGTCGCGCCACGCGCTCGAACAGCCCGCTCCCGCCTGAAGCCCATGGATGCCCTTTCGCGAATCATCGACGACTGTCAGCCGCCCGCGCAGGAGCGCATCGACTTCTTCCGGCGTTTGCTCGATGCCAACGGGCTCGACGAGTGCCTGGCTGTAGTCGGGGAGCTGATCAAAGGCGTTGGCGCGATCGATGGCTATCTGTTCAACTTCCTCGACGAAGAGCGATTGGCGCTGGTTTGCGAACATATTGTTTTGCCTCCCGAGTTCGAATCGGTGCGCTCGACCTACTGGAAACTGCGCTTCCCGCTCGAGGATGACGATGAGACGGTGCGCTGCTTCAGCCAGTGCGTGGTCATCAGCGCCGATCCTGGCGATGTCGCTCAGTTGCATGGGGCCACGCGTGCCCGCCTGGAGCGGTGGCGGATGCGCTCGCTGGTGTTCGTTCCGCTCTTCTGCGGCGGGGAGTGTGTCGGAACGCTGATGATATTCAGCCAGCGCGAGGTGATCGAGGCGCCGCAGATCGAGTGTGTGCGGAAGATCCTGGAGATGGCCGAGAGCGCCATCGGCCGCGCGCGCCGCTTCTCGACGCTGGCCGAAGGCAAGGCCAAGTTCCTGCGCAGCGCCGAGGAGCGCGAACAGTTGATCGACTTCTTCTCCGAAGCGGGCAGCCTTGCCGTCGACGACACCTTCTACCAGCGGCTGATGGAGCGTCTGCTGCGCTATTTCGGTTTCGATTTCGTCATTCTCTTCCTCTTGGAGAACGATCGACTCGGTCCGCGGGCCGGAGAAACGCTTAACCCGGATCTTCGCGCCCCGGTCGAAGACTTCATGCGGGCCTGCCCGCTCTATGAATTGAACCTGACTTCGGCGGCGATGCCGTTTGCCGTGCTCAAGCGCATGACCCTGCACTTCCCGGACGTGCAGGCGGTGATGAACCTGCCCATGAGCGACCTCGACCGCGACTGGCTGGACTATCTCTCGGCACGGGGCTATCCGCTCCGCACCCTCATGCACGTGCCGCTCATCGCCGGCACGCGTGCGGTGGGCAGCATGGGATGCTACAGCGTCCTCAAGCTCATGAACCTCGACCGCGAACAACTTGCGCTGATCGACCTCCTGGCCCGCTTCTTCGCGAGCGCCATCGAGGGCCGCCACCTCTGCCAGCAGGTCGAGCGGCTCGGGGAGAAACTGCTCGATCAGACGATGCACGATCCGCTCACCGGGCTCTATAACTTCGGCCACCTGCAGGAGGAACTGGAACGGCGCATCCTGGAAAGGCAGCGGGAGCAGGTGGAGCGGCATTCGCCGCTGTCGGTGATCATCATGGACATCGACCACTTCAAGGCCTTCAACGATAGCTTCGGGCACCTCGCCGGCAACCGGGCGCTAGTGGAGATCAGCAACCGCGTGGCGACGCTCGTGCGGCGCATGGACATCGTCTGCCGCTACGGCGGCGAGGAATTCTTCGTGATCCTGCCGAATTGCGGTGTGGACGGCGCGCATGGCCTGGCCGAGCGCATCCGCCAGGCGGTGGAAACACAACCGGTTCATTTCGACGGCGGCAAGGCGTCCGTGACTATCTCCCTCGGCGTCGCCGAATACGACGGCACCGAGTCGGCCGGCGGTCTGATCGGCCGGGCGGACGTCGCGCTCTACGCCGCCAAAGCGGGCGGCCGCAACCGGACGGAGGTGGCGCATGTCTAAGCCCATGGAGTCCGGAATGGCGGATGCGCGGGATGGCCTGGCGGTGCTGGCGCCCGCCGAGCAGGAGGCGCTTTGCCGCCGGCTATTGGCCGTCGACGAGCTGCCCGAGCGCTTGGCCTTGGTCGGCGAAGTCCTCCGGCAGCTGGCGCCGATCGACGGCTATCTCTTCAGTTTCCGCAACGACATCGGCAATGCGCTGGTCTGCCACGCGGTGTCGCTGCCGGACGAGTTCAAGATGGTTGAATCGGCCTACCGCGATTTTCGATTCCTGATCGGCGACGCCCCGGAAGATGCAGTGCGCTGCTTCCTGTCCAGCAAGGTGATCGAGATCGACGCCGGCGGCATTGCGGCCTGCCACGCCAATACGCGGACCCGCTTTGAGCGCTGGCGCATGCGCTCGCTCGTCTTCGTTCCCATCCTGCTGGCCGGCGAGGCGGTCGGCGTGGCCATGCTCTTCAGCCAGCGCGAGCGACTCGACGCCGAGCTCGTCGCAGCGATATCCGCCATCATCAATGCGCTGGCCAAGCCCCTGTGCAACGCCCTGCAGCATTCGGCGCTCTCCGAGGGGCGATCCGACTACCTGCGCAGCGGCATCGAGCGCGAGCAACTCATCGAGTTCTCTTCCGAGGCGAGCAACCTCTGCGCGCCGGACAAGCTCTGCCAGCGCCTGATCGAGCGTTTCCTGATGTACTTTCCCTTCGATTTCGCGCTGCTTTTCCTGGTCGAAGACGAACGGCTGGTGGCGCGCTACTGGGATACGCTCAAGGAAGAGTTGCGCGCGCCGATCGGGCGTGTCGTTGCTGCTTCGCCGTCATACGAGCTGGACGTCGCGGCAGGCGCGCCCGCCATTGTCGTCCTGCGCAAGATGACCATGAATTTCCCGGACGCGCCCCAGGCGATGCACTTCCGGGTCTCCGAAACCGACGCCAGCTGGCTCGGCGCGATCGCGGCCGAAGGTATCGCGCTGCGCACCATCGTGCATGTTCCGGTACTCGTCGGCCAGCGGGCCACGGGCCTTCTCAGCTGTTATGCGGCATCCCGCGCGCTCGCGCTCGACAAGGGCCAGATCCGGCGCATGGAACTGCTGGCGCGCTTCCTTGGCAGCGCCATCGAAAACGCCCGGCTGTATACGCAATTGGAGCAACTCAACGAAAAGCTGCGCGAGCAGGCGGTGCACGATCCGCTCACCGGGGTCTACAACTTTGGCTATCTGCAGGCCGATCTCGACCGGCGCATTCACGAACACTGGCGCAGCAAGCCCGGCGAGGCGCGGCCGCTGTCCCTCATCCTGCTCGATATCGACCACTTCAAGCAGTTCAACGACACCTTCGGCCATCTTGCCGGCAACGCGGCACTCGTCAATGTCAGCGGCTGCATTTCCCGGCTGGCGCGGCGCACGGACGTCGTCTGCCGTTACGGCGGGGAGGAGTTCGTGGTCATCGTTTCCGGCGCCGGGCAGGACGGGGCCCAGCAATTCGCGGAGCGTATTCGCGAAGCCGTGGCGACGGCGGAGATGGCGTTCGATGGCCGCTCGGGCGCGGTGACCGTCTCCTTGGGCGTCGCCCAGTACGACGGCCACGAGTCGATGGCCCGCTTCATCGAGCGCGCCGATCAGGCGCTCTACCGCGCCAAGACAGCCGGGCGCAATCGCGTCGAGCTGGCCTCGCCTGGTCAGACGCGGGCTAGCGACGGTTAGCTTGCGCTGTCTCCCTTTTCTTTCCCGGAGCGTAGGAAGGTAGGCCGAAGGAATGAAGCCGGACATGGCGGAGTTCAGTGAAGCGGCGGAGTCAATGGCGATTCAAGCCGTTTTCCCGCTTGCGATAAAGAAAAAACGGCGCCTCATGGGCGCCGTTTGTGCATCTGCTGTCTGCCGTCGGGATCGGTCCTGCTTTCAGCGGATTGCTGCCCCCCGCTGCCGGCTGCCGGCGCTTTGACCGGGGCCTTCGGAGACGGCTTGTCGGTCTTGTTCATGGCCTTGTTTGCTGCGGCGCTGCCGGGCGCATCCTTGGATGCTTTTTGGCCGGAATTTTCAGCGGCCTTGGTCGACGAGGCGCCTGCCTGCCCCTTAAAATTGCCCCAATCCCATGACTCCTTGGTTTGCGCATTGCTCTTGGGCGCGGATGCCTTCGCGACGGTTTGATTGCTCACCGGTGCATTGTCGGCCGCCGTTGCTGCCATGACCGCGAACGACGTCATCGGAATGAGTGCTGCGGCGAGTATTGCTGTAGTAAGCCGTTTTTTCAGTGACGATCTCCCCGTAAGTTCGGCGTTACCAATGACCAAGTCAATCCTTATGACTCCGGCGTGTTCGTGAGTCATCGTCGCAAGTCATATCTGCAAAGCATAGTGTAAAGCCATGGAATTTCTCTGTGCGTCGAGGGATTGGCGGAAGCCATGGAAGTGAAAAGCATGCACCAATCAAACGCGTGTTCGCAGCATGCAGAGGCAGCAGCCCGTGCGCCTTCACAACACCGCAGGCAACACCCCGGCCAGGTATTCGCACAATGCCTGAACCCGCCGCGGCTGCAGCGCGCGGCTGATGTAACACAGGCGCGCCTCCGGCCCTTCGAAGCTGCCGCCTTCGATGTCGATTTCGAGCATGCGTCCGGCGGCGAGGTCGTCGGCGACAAGGTAGCGCGGTACCAACGCCACGCCGGCGCCGGCCCGGGCGAGGTCGCATACCGCTTCGATCGAGTCGGTTTCGATGGCGACGCGGGTCGGCGTCAGCGACATTTCCTGCTCTCCCAGCCTTAGCCGCCAAGGTCTGCGCTCGCCCGATTCGGGCACGCGGAAGGCCACTGCCGGCAAGGCGGCGACTTGTTGTCGCGTCATCTTGGGTGTCGCGGCGACGAGGCTTGGGGCCGCGACCAGCGCCACTTCCACCCGGCCGATGCGGCGCGCCACCATCGAGCTGTCGGCAAGCGGGCCGAGGCGTACGGCGATATCCAGTTGGCGCGCGAGGAGGTCGTCGAAATGATCGTTCAAGCTGAGCTGAATATCGACGCCGGGGTGCCGGGCGCAAAAGTCAGCCAGGGGCGGCAGCAGGTAGCGGCGCCCGAAGGCATGGCTGCAGGAGAGGCGGATGGTGCCGGCGAGATCGCGTTCGCGTTCGCTGGCGGCGTCCAGCGCGGCGCCGATTTCGCGCAGCGCCGGCCCGATACGGGCGACGAGTCCGCGGGCCGCTTCGGTCGGCACCACCTGGCGGGTGGTGCGGGTAAAGAGGCGCAGATCGAGCCGCTGTTCCAGTCTCGCCACGGTGCGGCTCACATCTGCGCGCGCCAACCCGAGGGCTCGGGCGGCCTGCGAGAAATTTCCCTCGCGGGCGACGGCTTCGAGAATTTCAAGTTCGCGCAGCGCTGGTCGTTCGGCGTTCATTGTGTCTCCGCATGCAACAGTATGTCTCGTCATTGTAGGCTACCGGAGCCACAAGGAAACCTCCAGAATGGGCTCGTCGTCACCCAGCAGGAGTTTCCATATGTCCAAAAAAATTGCCCTCGTTACCGGCGCTAACCGCGGCATCGGCCGCGCCATTGCCGAGCGGCTCGCCAAAGACGGCTTTCATTGCGTGCTTGCGGTGCGTCGGCCCGAGAACGCCGAAACGACGTTGCGGGCCATTGGCACAGCCGGCGGCTCGGCTGAAGCGCTGCAACTGGATGTTACCGACACCGCCAGCATCGAGCGCGCCGCTGCAGCTTTCGGGCAGCGCCACGAGCGGCTGGACGTGCTGATCAACAACGCCGGGATCATGGTCGGCATGCCGGATACCTTGCTCGACGCCCCGGATGCCGACATCGACCGCGCCCTCGCCACCAATACCTACGGGCCGCTGCGTGTGACTCGCGCCTTTCTGCCCTGGCTGCGCAAGAGCGATTCGGCGCGGGTGGTGAACATGTCGAGCCGCGGCGGGCAGATCGCCTCCATCACCGATCCCAACTCGCCGCTCGATCAATTCCAGGCCGGACCTTATCGCCTATCCAAACTGGCGCTCAACGGCGTGACAGTTTTACTTGCCAAGGCTTTGGCGGCCGACAGCATCCTGGTCAACGCCATGTGTCCCGGCTGGGTCAGGACCGACATGGGCGGGCCGGAGGCCCCGAGTACGCCGGAAGAGGGCGCTGACACGGCAGTGTGGCTGGCCACCCTGCCGGCCGGCGGCCCGACCGGAGGTTTTTTTGGCGAACGCACCGCGCTCGCCTGGTAGTTCGTTCCATCAACCCAACAGGAGATCCCAACATGAATATCGCCATCCTCGGTACCGGCGTCGTCGGTCAGGCGCTTGCCGCCAAACTGCAATCTCTCGGCCACAAGGTGGTGGTCGGCACCCGCGACGTCGCCGCCACCAACGCCAATGTCGAACCCAACGCCTATGGCGGGCCGGCTTTTTCCATCTGGCACAAGAGCCATCCGGAAATCGGCCTCGCCACCTTCGCCGAGGCTGCGGCGCAGAGCGAGATGATCGTCAATTGCACCCAGGGTGCGGCTTCGCTTCCCGCTCTGGAATTGGCCGGGAGCAAGAACCTGGATGGCAAGGTGCTGCTCGATGTCGCCAACCCGCTCGATTTTTCGCACGGCATGCCGCCTTCGCTCTTCGTCGGCAATACCGATTCGCTCGGCGAAACCATCCAGCGCACCTACCCCAATGCGCGAGTCGTGAAGGCGCTCAACACCATGAATTGCCAGGTGATGGTCGATCCGGCGCGGGTGCCGGGCCGCCACAGCGTCTTCGTCGGCGGCAACGATACGGCTGCCAAGGAGCAGGTCAAGGCCCTGCTCAAGAGCTTCGGCTGGGAGGACATCATCGACCTCGGCGATATCACCAGCGCCCGCGGCACCGAAGCCATGTTGCCGATCTGGATCCGTCTCTGGGGCGCGCTCGGGACCGCCGATTTGAATTTCGCCATCCAGCGGGCGTAAATCGATGAAGGTTTGAGGCGCCGCGGCGGAGGATGCCAACGGGCATCCCTCGCCTAGGCTGCAGATCAGCGGCGCCTTCAAGGCGCCGCTTTTTGTATTTCTCTTTCGGGTACCGGGGCAGAGATCAAACCGTGAGGCGGCTACCCGTGGCCCGAGCCCGCAACCAGCTTCGTGCATCTTCAGGCAACATGGGCCGGGCGATATGGAATCCCTGGGCGTAGTCGCAACCCATGGCGGTAAGTGCCGCCAGCGTCTCGCTGTCCTCGACGCCTTCGGCTACCACGTCGAGTCGGCTTTGATGGGCGAGTCCGATGATGGCCCGCACGATTTGCGCATCGATCGGCGAGCGCAGCATGTCGCGGACGAACGATTGGTCAACTTTCAGCGTATTGACCGGCAGGCGGGCAAGGTAGGCCAGGCTCGAATAGCCGGTGCCGAAATCGTCGATGGCGACCGTCAACCCCAGTGAACACAGGGTGTGCAGGATTTCGGTGGACTGCGACGGCTGCGTCATCAAGGCGGATTCTGTGACTTCCAGCTCAATGGCGGAAGGTGGCAGGCCGTGCATGGCGAGGCAGTCGCGAATGAAGGGGCCGAGCTGATCGTCGAGCAGGTTGCGCACGGAAATGTTGACCGACAAGGTAATGCCCAGTCCTTCGGCCTGCCAGACAGCCGCCTGGCGGATGGATTCTGCCAGGACCCAGCGCGTCAGCGGCCGGATGACTTCGCCGGTTTCGGCGAAGGGGATGAAATCGCTCGGCGGAATCAGCCCGAGGGAAGGGTGGTTCCAGCGAACCAGCGCTTCAGTGCCAGCAATTCCGCCTGCACGCAGGTCGATCTTGGGCTGGTACATCAGGAAGAGTTCGCCCTTTTCAATCGCTGGCCCGAGCGAGGTGAGCAAGGAGAGGCGGCGGCGGGAGTGATGGTCCAGTTCCGGGCGGTACCAATCGAAGGACCGGCCGGCCCGCTTTGCCGCGTACATCGCCACATCCGCCATGCGCAGGAGGTCGTCGCCATTGTCGGAATGCGTCGGATAAAGCGCCAGGCCAAGCGCCCCACCGATGGAAATTTGCATGTCTTCGACGGCAAAAGGTTTAGCCAATAACTGCTCAAGCGCGAAGGCCATGGCTTCGCAGCGCTCGAGACGATTCACTTCCGGGATGAGGATGGCGAACTCGTCGCCGCCGAGACGGGCGATGGCGGCATCATGCGGCCTCAAGCCCTTGACCAGACGCTTGGCGACCGCTTCGAGAATCTGGTCGCCAACCACGTGGCCGAGGGTGTCGTTGATTTCCTTGAAGCGATTGAGGTCGAGAAGCCCGAGGCAGAATTGCACCTGCCGATACCGGCTATCCTGAATGAGGTCGGCGAGATGGGATTGGAACCAGTAGCGATTGGGCAGCCCGGTCAGCGCATCATGTTGGGCGCGATGTTCGATCGCCGTCTCATAGCGCCGCTGCGTCGTGACGTCGCGGCGGTGCGCCCAGCAATACGTGAGCTTGCCGTGCGCGATAAGCCCGACCACCGTGCCGCGCACCCAGACGATGTTGCCATCGGCATCGACGCTTTGGCTCTCCACGTCGCGTAGGCAGTAATTGTTTTCCTTCCAGTATTTGATCATGCGCGGCGCCCGCTCCGGGCCGTTGGCATCGTAGGGCGTGATGCCCATGTAGGCGGCGATGTCGGGATAACCGTAGAAGTGAGCCATCGCCCGGTTGCTTTCGATGACGTGGGCGGTATGCATCAGCCGCTCGAGCAATTCCTCCTCGGGCAGGTCGAGCGGCACCGGCGGCATGTATTCCGCGAAGTGGAAGGCTTCCTGATTGTCGAGCACGAACTCGCGGAAAAATTCGTCGTGGACAAAAGAGCCGTAGCGGGCGCGCTCACGCTCCACCTCAAGCGGAATCGCACCGGCCTGGCTGCCGAAGCGGCTTACCAGATCCTCAAGCAAGGGAAGGTGACTGGCGGCGTCCGGCTGGGGTGTCTTCCACAGCAGCGCGACCATGCCGCGGTGTTCGCTGTCGAGAGGAACGATCCTCGCGACATAGGCTTCCGTGCGCAGATCGCGCTGGAACAAGGAAGCCGGGAAAAGCTCGCGCACGCGTTCGGGAACGACAAGCGGGTCATGCTCGGAAAGCGCATCTGCCGGGTCGCCGGTGGTGCGGAAGCTGAAATTGTCGATGATCTCGCCATGCTGGAGACAGCACAGGGTGCGTATTCGGGGCAGGGGAGAAGCGAGGAATTCCCCGAGCAGCACCATGCAGGCGCCCGTCCTGGCTGCGACATCGGCAAGTGCGGCGGCAAGCGGGTTGGCGTGCTGGGCGTTCACAAGGGCACCTTGAACCGGGAACGACGTATTCATTCTGGCATCGGGAAAGCCCGTGCGCAAACAAAACCGGAGGTTGGCAAACCCGTCTGGACACGGATGCGCCATCATCATCAACGCCACGCGGCGGCGGCGCGAAATGGCGCGGATAAGTATTTGTGCCGGTGCCCGAAGCGGCCGCAAAACATCCATGCGGGCCGCTGGTATCATGCTCGCCTATAAAAATTTTTCTTCTCAGGGAGTAGGTCATGTTCAAGAAATCGCTGATCTGGATGGTTCCGGCCGTGTTCGCCGTGGTGCTCGCCGCTTGCGGCAAGGATGAGAAGGCGGCTCCCGCCGCTGCGCCGGCGGCGCCGAAGCTGGCGTTCAGCAAGATCGTCGTCGGTCTCGACGACAACTTCCCGCCCATGGGCTTCCACGACGCCAAGGACAATTCCATCATCGGCTTCGATATCGATCTGGCCAAGGAAGCTGGCAAGCGCCTGGGCGTGCCGGTCGAGTTCAAGCCCATCGACTGGAACAGCAAGGAAGCCGAATTGAGCGGCAAGCGCGTTGATGTGCTATGGAACGGCCTGACCATCACCGAAGACCGCAAGAAGAACATCGATTTCACCCCGGCCTATCTGGAAAACCGCCAGATCGTCGTGGTCAAGGCGGGTTCCGCAATCAAGGCCAAGGCTGACTTGGCCGGCAAGATCGTCGGCACGCAGGAAGGTAGCAGCGCCGTCGAGGCCATCGCCAAGGATCCGGCCGGCAAGACGACCAAGGAGATCAAGAAGTATCCGGACAATGTCTTCGCCCTCAAGGACCTGGAAATCGGCCGTATCGAGGCACTGGTGGTCGATGAGATCGTCGGGCGCTATTACACGGCGCAGCAGCCGGGCAAGTTCGTCATCCT
>JAPUEC010000134.1 GCA_027492775.1 Rhodocyclaceae bacterium | reverse complement strand
GCTTACTACCAGGGCCGCCATAAGGATTTCGCCGCGCGCTGGGAAGCCGCCATGCAAAAGTGGGAGCAGCAGGCGCGCGGATTGAGGAACGTGCCGGTGATCGAGCACCACAAGAACATGGAGTACCTCCTCAACTGGCTGGGCATGAAGCCGGTGGCGACGCTCGAACCCAAGCCTGGCGTCGAACCCAGCGCCGCGCACCTGACGCAGTTGCTCGCCCAATTGCAGAAGCAGCCAGCTAAAATGGTGATCCGTGCCGCTTATCAGGATGGACGCGCTTCGCAATGGCTGGCGGAACGGGCGCATATCCCGGCGGTGGAACTACCCTTCACCGTCGGCGGGAGCGACCGCGCCAAGGACCTCTTCGGCCTCTTCGACGATACCGTGCAGCGCCTGATCGAGGCGGCGAAATGACCGAATCCCTCGACCTGAGCATCATCGCCCCGGCTTTCCTGGCCGGGCTACTCGTCCTGGCGACGCATGTTCCGCTCGGAGCTCAGGTTCTCAAGCGCGGCATCGTCTTCATTGACCTGGCCATCGCCCAGATCGCCGCGCTCGGCGTTATCGCCGCCGGCCTCATGGACTTTGAACCGCATGGCTGGCAGGTTCAGGCGGCAGCAGGGCTGGCGGCGGCGCTCGGCGCATTGCTGCTGACCTGGACCGAGAAGCGCTGGCCGGAAGTGCAGGAGGCGCAGATCGGCGTCGTCTTCGTTCTCGCCGCGACCGGCGGGCTTTTGCTGCTTGCCCATAA
This sequence comes from Rhodocyclaceae bacterium, assembly GCA_027492775.1. Classification (GTDB taxonomy): domain Bacteria; phylum Pseudomonadota; class Gammaproteobacteria; order Burkholderiales; family Rhodocyclaceae; genus UBA1934. The sequence continues at coordinate 10,233 of JAPUEC010000134.1, read as the reverse complement.
TCCGCACGGCGGCGAGCATCTGCGCGACTTGCTTTCAGGCCAGATTCTCTGGGTCAATTACCAGCAACTGGCGATGCCGGCGTTGGGAACAGCCGTGATCCTTGCGCTGCTGCTTCTCCTGCGTGGCCGTCTCGGCGGGCTCGGGTTTTATCTCGTGTTCGCGCTGGCGGTGACGGCTTCGGTGCAACTGGTCGGGGTCTACCTCGTCTTCGCCAGCCTGATCGTTCCCAGCCTGGGGGTACGCAACTACGCGCCGGTGCGGCGGGTGCCGTTCGCCTACATCACTGGCGCCGGCGGCTACGCGGTGGGACTGGCGCTCTCGCTGGTTTTCGACCTGCCCTCGGGTGCGCTGATCGTCTGGTGCCTTTCGGCGCTGGCGGTGGTGGTTTATGCCGCCGGCCCGGCTCCCAACAAGCGGAAACGACGGTTCAGCCGCTTCGCGCGAACGCCTTGGCAAGACTCCATTGCCGGCGGCTGACCGGCAGTTTTTCCGGGACGCCGCGCATTAGGGCCCAGCCATAAGCCTCCGCATCGTCATCGCCGGCACGCTCGAAGCCGGCGATGGCATTCCTCGAAACCAGCACGGCGCGGTGCAGGCGGATGAAGCGATCGGCGAATTCCTCTTCGAGATGAGTGAGGGCCTCGTCGAGCAGGTATTCCCGGTCCTGGGTGCGGGCGGTGACGTATTTGAGGTCCGCCTTGAAATAAAGCACTTCCCCCACCGGCACCACCAGCAGGCGCCCGCGTTCCTGGCAGGAAAGATGGGTGCGGCTGCCGCCCCGCACTTCGCGGCCGATGGCGGCCAGCGCTTCTCCGGCCGGACGCCCCGACTGGCCGATCTTATGCAGCGCGGTTTGCAGGCGCTGGACGCGCACCGGCTTCAAGAGATAGTCGATGGCGTTGAGATCGAAGGCCTGGACCGCGTAATTGTCGAAGGCGGTGGCGAAAATCACCGCCGGCGGTTGCGGCAGGCTGCCGAGGTGCTGGGCGAGTTCGATGCCGTCCATGCGCGGCATACGGATGTCGGTGATCACCACATCGGCCGCATGTTCGGCGAGCCAAGCCAGTGCAGCCACGCCGTTTTCGGCTTCCCCAGCCACTTCCAGCGGCAACTCCGGCGCGATGTCCGCCAGCAACTCGCGCAAGCGGGCGCGGGCGGGCGGCTCGTCATCGACGATCAGGATGGAGAGCGGTCGCGTTTGATTCGGCATGGCAGGCAGATGCGGACCCGGTAGAGATTGTCGGTCGCCTCGATTTCGAGACGGGCTTCGAGATCGTAATACAAGCTGAGCCGCTCGCGGATATTAGCCAGCGCCATGTGGTTGCCGACCGTCTGGCGCGGTGCGCCGCCGATCGGGTTGGTGACTTCCATGCGCAATTCGTCGTCCCGGCGCTCGAAGATGATGTGGATGACGCCGTTTTCGGGCGCCAGTTCGGCACCGTGATAGACGGCGTTCTCCACCAGGGGTTGCAACATCAGCGGCGGCAGGGTGGCATCGAGCGGAACATCGCGGATATCCCACTCCACATGCAGCCGGTCGCCCAGGCGCAGTTTTTCCAGTTCCAGATACTGACGGCAGAGGGCGATCTCCTCGGAGAGCGGCAGCCAGTCGGCGGGGTCGCGCAGGGCGGCGCGGAACAGGTCGGAGATGGTTTCCAGCGCCGCCTCGGCCCGGCGCGGCTCGGCGCGGATTAGGGAGAGCACGGCGTTGATGGAATTGAAGAGAAAATGCGGCCGGATGCGGGCGTTGAGCGCCATCAGCCGGGCCTCGGAGACGGCGGGCGAATGGGCGCGGGCACGCAGGTCGAGGTAGAAGAGCATGAGCGCGGCAGCGGCGACACCGATGACGGCCATCTGCAAATCGCCGCGGGGTTCGCCTTCGGTCAGGCCGAGCGAGGTCCATAAGCGGTATTGCCCCCCGGCGAGGAAGGCTGTCACGACCAGCACCACAATTTGCCCGGCCCGGGGCGGCAGGCGCCAGAGCAGATCGCGGGACAAGGCCAGGAGACCGAGCACGCAGAGCAGGACCGGCTCCAGCGAGGCGGCGAGGATGACATATCGATCCAGCCAGCCTCCGAGGCCGCCGGATTGCACCAGCGCCGCCAGCACACCGAGCAGGTTGACGCCGAGCAGCACGCGCAGGACGACCCCGAAATTGCGCCAGTCAGGCAAGGGGTGTATCGGGTTTTGTCTTATACTCGGCATCTCGAAGCGCTCGCGCAGAATTCCGTACATTCTAGACCACACGCATGACTTCCAAAGATTCCCAATACACCTGGGCCGGCCGTTTCTCCGAGCCGGTTTCCGACCTCGTCAAGCGCTACACCGCCTCGGTCGATTTCGACCAGCGCATGTGGCGCCAGGACATCCGCGGCTCGCTCGCCCATGCCAAGATGCTGGCGCGCCAGGGCATCATCGCCGCCGCCGATCTCGCCGACATCGAACGCGGCATGGCGACGGTGCGGGAAGAGATCGAATCAGGGAATTTCGTCTGGTCCCTCGATCTGGAAGACGTGCACCTCAACATCGAAAAGCGCCTGACCGCGCTCGTCGGCGATGCGGGAAAACGCCTGCACACCGGCCGCTCCCGCAATGATCAGGTGGCGACCGACATCCGCCTCTACCTGCGCGACGCCATCGACGACATCCTCGTTCTCATCACCGCTTTCCGCCGCGCGCTGATCGATCTGGCCGAACGCGAAGCCGCCACGCCCATGCCGGGTTTCACCCACCTGCAGGTGGCGCAACCGGTCACCTTCGGCCACCACATCCTCGCCTATTTCGAAATGTTCGGCCGCGATGCCGAACGCTTCGCCGATTGCCGCAAGCGCACCAACCGCCTGCCGCTCGGCGCCGCCGCGCTCGCCGGCACCACTTATCCGATCGACCGCGAATTCGTCGCCACCGAATTGGGCTTCGAGGGCGTTTGCGAGAACTCCCTGGATGCCGTCTCGGACCGCGACTTCGCCATCGAATTCTGCGCCGCCTCCGCCCTGCTCATGACCCATATCTCGCGCCTCTCCGAGGAGTTGGTGATGTGGATGAGCCCGCGCATCGGCTTCATCCGTATCGCCGACCGCTTCTGCACCGGCAGTTCGATCATGCCGCAAAAGAAGAACCCAGATGTTCCAGAACTCGCCCGCGGCAAGACCGGCCGCGTCAACGGCCATCTCGTCGCCCTGCTGACGCTGATGAAATCGCAGCCGCTGGCCTACAACAAGGACAACCAGGAAGACAAGGAGCCGCTCTTCGACGCTGTCGACACGGTCACCGACACCCTGCGCATCTTCGCAGACATGATGGGCGGCATCACCGTGCGCCCGGAAGCCATGCGCGCCGCCCTGACCCAGGGTTTCGCCACCGCCACCGACCTCGCCGACTACCTGACCAAGAAGGGCCTGCCTTTCCGCGATGCGCACGAAGCCGTCGGGCTGGCGGTCAAGCGCGCCGAGCAATTGGGTGTCGACCTGCCGCAACTGCCGCTCGAGGAACTACACGCTTTCTCGCCACTCATCGGCGAAGACGTCTTCGCCGTGCTCACCGTGGAAGGTTCGCTCGCCGCCCGCAACCACATCGGCGGCACGGCGCCGGAGCAGGTGCGTGCCGCCATCGTCCGGGCGCGGCGAAGGTTGGGTTAGTTTCCCTGGCGGGTGTAAATCGCCCGCGCGCCATTCGAAGCAACCCCAAGAAACCCGGCAAGCGAATCGCCGGGTTTTTCAATTTGACCCTGATCAAACTCCCTTCATCTTTTCGCTGCAGCGCAGCAAATCAAACCTTGGCAATAGACCCGGTCTGATAAAATTCTGCCCATTCTTGGCGCAGGGTTTTTTCGCCAAACCACGGATTTTTAGTTAGAAATCAGAGGGAGTTCAACGTGTTTGTTTTTGTTCTCAACTGCGGCAGTTCTTCGTTCAAGTACCAATTGCTGGACATGTCCAACGAGCATCGCGTGGCTTCCGGCCTCGTGGAACGGATCGGCATGAAGGATTCCATCCTCGCCTACGAGCCGGCCACCGGCGACAAGGTCAAGCAAACCACCGACATCGCGAATCATGAAGTCGCCATCAAAATGGTGCTGGACAAGCTGACCGACGCCAAGATCGGCGTCATCAAGTCGCTCGCCGATATCACAGCCGTCGGTCACCGCGTGGTGCATGGCGCCGAGAAGTTCTCCGGCTCCGTCCTCATCACCGACGCCGTCATGGCGGCGCTCAAGGAAAACATTCCCCTGGCGCCCCTGCACAACCCGGCCAACATCACCGGCATTGAAGCCATGCAACACGCACTGCCGGGCACGCCCAACGTCGGCGTCTTCGACACCGCCTTCCACTCCACCATGCCGGCCGAGTCGTACATCTACGCCCTGCCCTACGAGTGGTATGAGAACCACCATGTCCGCCGCTACGGCTTTCATGGCACTTCGCACCGCTTCGTCGCCGAGCGCGCCGCGCAGATGCTGGGCATCGCCAAGGACCAGTTCAACTGCATCACCTGCCACATGGGCAACGGTTCGTCCTACACCGCCATCAAGGGGGGCAAGTCCTACGACACCTCCATGGGCATGACGCCGCTGGAAGGCATGGTCATGGGCACCCGCTGCGGCGACATCGACGCCGGCATTCCCAGCTTCCTGGCCGCCAACCTCGGCATGTCCATCGCCGATATCGATAACGCGCTGAACAAGAAGTCGGGCCTCTTGGGCATTTCCGGCATCTCCTCCGACATGCGCGACATCGAGGGCGCCGCCAAGGAAGGCAATGCCCGCGCCAAGCTCGCCATCGACGTGCTGCGTCACCGCGCTCTCAAGTACATCGGTGCCTACGCCATCGAACTCGGCCGCGTCGACGCCATCATCTTCACCGGCGGCATCGGTGAAAACGCCATCGACTTCCGCGGTTCCGTCGTCGAGCGCCTGTCCACGCTCGGCATCAAGCTAGACGCCGCCGCCAACAACGTTCGCGGCAAGGAAGCCGTCATCTCCACGGCCGATTCCCCGATCAAGGTCATGGTCGTGCCGACCAACGAGGAACTGGTCATCGCCCGCGACACCAAGGAAATCGTTTCCAAGCGCTAAGTTTCAAGCGCAGCAATAAAAAAGGCGGCCTTGAGCCTAATGCCGTTCAGTTAGCGCTGAACGGCATTTTTATTTATGCGTAAGGTATTGTAAACATTAGCAAAGGCTGTTAACTTCTGGTTCGATGTTTTCGAGCCAACTTCATGCGACGAGAGATGTTCTGCCGGTGGCCGGTCTTGACCGGCTGGCAGAGCATTTGCCAAGCACATGGATAGAGCAGGCGCTTGATGCGACGGGGTCGGCCAGTATCCGGCGTCGGCGACTACCGGCCGAACAGGTCGTGTGGCTGGTCATTGCGCTGGCACTTTATCGGCGACAGTCCATGCCTGAGGTCTTGGCGACACTGGATTTGGCTCTACCCGCTGTGCCGGAGCAGCCGGTCAGCAAGAGTGCTGTGACCCAGGCTCGGCAACGTCTGGGGGCTGCACCGCTGGCACAGTTGTTCGACCAAACCGCCCGTGCTTGGTGTCAGCAGGACGCCGAGTACCACACCTGGAAGGGACTGTCGTTGTGGGCCATGGATGGCACGACGTTTCGCACGCCCGACAGCGCCGACAACCGGGCACACTTCGGCGCCCAGGCCTACGCGAGCGGCAAGGTCGCCAGTTACCCGCAGGTGCGAGCGGTCAGCGTCACGGCCATTCCCACCCATCTGGTTTCAGATATTGCCTTTGGCGCCTATGGTCAGAATGAGATGCTGTACGCCAAGACATTGGTTGAGCGCATCGCCGATGATTCCCTGACCGTCTTCGACCGTGGCTTTCTCTGTGCCGAGATTCTGTTGGGGCTGACCCTGGGTGGCCGGGAGCGCCACTACCTCATCCCCGCCAAATCGAACACGAAATGGGAAGTGCTCTCCGGGACCGCCGAGGACTGCCTCGTCCGCATGCGAGTCTCCCCTCAGGCCCGCGCCAAAGCGCCCGAACTGCCTGAATACTGGACCGCCAGAGCAGTGCGGGTGGTCTGCGCCAACGGGAAACAGCGGACGCTCCTGACCTCCCTGCTGGATCGCCGACGCTTCAAGGCAGACGCGCTGGCCGAGTGCTATCGGCGTCGTTGGGAGATCGAAACCGGTTATCGCGAACTCAAGCAATCCTTGCTGGGCGAGGCGCTGACTTTGCGCAGCCAGCAGCCCGAAGGCCTCGAGCAGGAAATCTGGGGCGCCCTGATCGCCTATAACCTCGTTCGCCTCGAGATGGCGAAAACCGCCATCGCGGCCAAGGTCGAGCCAACCGATTTGAGCTTCCTCCGCGCACTGCACATCCTGCAGCATGAAATGATCTGGGCCGTCGGCATGGCGCCCGGCAAACTGCCCGCCCATCTCCTGCGATTGCGCAACCAGATGCAGTTCGCTATCGTGGAAAAACGACGGGGGCGTTAATGCCCCCGTCTCGTCAAAGCCATCCCCAAGCGCTATACCGTAAGATATCTCTGTAAAGACCTTAACTGAACGGCATTACGGCCTTGAGCCGCCTTTTTTTATGCCCCTCGTTTTCGCAAGGGGTGAGGATTAGCCGATGCCTACTTGGCCTGCGCCTCGGGCTCGGCGATGCCTTCCAGCAACTTCTGCAATTCGCCGGCTTGATACATCTCGCGCATGATGTCGCTGCCGCCGACAAACTCGCCGCGCACGTAGAGCTGCGGGATGGTCGGCCAGTTGGCGTATTCCTTGATCCCCTGCCGAATCTCGGGATTTTCCAGGACATTGACGCTGGCGAACTTCTTGACGCCGCATTGCTTGAGCATCTGCGCCGCCGCCGCCGAAAAGCCGCACTGCGGGAATTGCGGCGAGCCCTTCATGTAGAGCACGACCGGATTCTGGGTCACGGTTTCGTGGATTTCCTGCTTGATGTTCTCAGACATTACGCTCCGCTTTCCTTCATGTTTAGAGGTTTTCGACCGCCGCTGATCCGGTCGATGCCGGCCAGATCGGGCGCTGTGAATGTTCCTTCGAACCCTGCGGCCATCAATAAGTTCCGGCTAAACTGACCTTGGTCATAGCCATGTTCGAACAACAGCCACCCGCCGGGCTCGAGATGCGCCATGGCACCGCCGACAATCGCCCGCAGGCAGCCGAGGCCGTCACCGCCGTCGGTCAATGCCGTGTGCGGTTCGTAAGGCAGGCCATTCAACTCGAGATGCGGGTCGCCCTCGGCAATATAAGGCGGATTGGAGACGATGAGATCGAAGCGCTCGCCGGCCAGCGGCGCATACCAACTGCCGGCGCGGAAATCGACTTCGGCGCCCAATCGCCGGACGTTGGCCACCGCGACTTCCAGCGCCACTGGCGAGACATCCGCCGCTATTACCCGAGCGGCCGGACATTCCAGCTTGAGGCTGACGGCGATGACGCCGGAGCCGGTGCCGAGATCGACGCAGCGTGGTGCGTGGCGGCCTTGCAGTTTTTCGAGCGCCAGATCGACCAGCCCCTCGGTTTCAGGGCGCGGGATCAGCACCGCCGGCGAAACGACGAAGCAGCGGCCGCGGAAATCGGCGCTGCCTACCAGGTAAGCCAGCGGCTCGCCGGCCGCCCGACGTTCGACCAGCGCCTGCAAGGCCTGCCAGTGTTCGGCGGAAAGCGGATGCTGCGGCTCACCGATGATTGCCGCATGCGGAAGCCCGCTCACATGCTGGAGTAGCAGGCGAGCGTCGAGCCGGTCGATGCGCCCGCGCGCGGCGGCGAAAAACCCGGCGACGGTGCGCCCCGAATCGCTCATTCTTCGCCCGCGAGCGCGGCCAACATCTCCATCTGGTGTTCCGAAGCGAGCGCGCCGAGCAGTTCGTCGAGATCGCCGTCCATGATGGCGGCGATCTTGTAGAGGGTCAGGTTGATGCGGTGATCGGTGACCCGGCCCTGGGGAAAGTTGTAGGTGCGGATGCGCTCCGAACGGTCGCCGGAGCCGATGAGCGACTTGCGTGTCGAGGCGATGCGGCTTTGCTGCTCGCGCAACTGCCCATCCTTGATGCGCGCCGCCAACACGCGCATGGCCGAGGCCTTGTTGGCATGCTGTGAGCGCCCGTCCTGGCATTCGGCGACGATGCCGGTCGGAATATGGGTGATCCGCACCGCCGAATCCGTTTTCTGGATGTGCTGGCCGCCCGCGCCAGAAGCACGGAAGGTGTCGATGCGGAGATCGGCGGGATTGAGATCGACATCGCCGACCACATCGGCTTCCGGCATCACTGCGACGGTGCAGGCGGAAGTGTGGATGCGGCCCTGGGTTTCGGTTTCCGGCACGCGCTGGACGCGGTGGCCGCCGGATTCGAACTTGAGTTGCGAATAAACGCCGTTGCCGACCAGACGGCAAATGATTTCCCGGTAACCACCGAGATCCGATTCGTTGGCCGACATGACCTCGACTGACCAGCGCTTGCGTTCGGCGTAGCGTGTGTACATGCGGAACAATTCGCCAGCGAAGAGCGCCGATTCGTCGCCGCCCGTGCCGGCCCGAATCTCCACCAGGACGTTCTTTTCATCGTTGGGATCGGAAGGCAGCAGGAGCTTTTGCAATTCCAAATCCAGTGCCGGCAGCTTGGCGTGGGCGCCGGCCAGTTCATCTTCGGCAAAGTCGCGCATTTCCGGGTCAGTGAGCATTTGCTCGGCCTCGGCAATGTCGCTTTCCACCTGCCGGTATTCGTCGAACAGCCGAACCACCGGCTCGAGTTCGGAACGCTCGCGCGAGAGTTTGCGCAGTTGGTCGAGATCGGCGGCCGCGTCTTCGGCGGAAAGCAGCCGATCGATTCCCTCGAGCCGGTCGGCGAGTTGTTCGAGTTTGATGCGGATGCTGGGTTTCATTGGCGGCGGGGAAAAACGAGGGCGTTTATGGTACCCGAGATTGCCCCCGGGGCAACAAAAAAGCCGGAAGCATGCGCTTCGCTTATTGCCCCGGGTAAGTGACGGCCTCATAATCATGCCTACCCAATCGGAGCAGTTCATGTCTGCCATTCCGCACGCCGTCATCGCGCTCGCCGAAACACTGGAGCGTCGCTGGAAGCAATATCTCCACAGCGGCAGCTTCGATGCGTTCGTCGAGTTCACGCTGTCGCTGAATGGGCTGACCGAACAACTCGACCGTTTGCAACTGCCGGGTCTGGTGCGCGCCTGCCAGGAACTCGAAAATCTCGCGCTCACCCTGTTCGGCAGCGCCGACACCCACCCGATCGGGCAGGACGATTCCAACTCCATCCAGCGCCAGCTCGGCGTCATCCTGCGCGAGCTGCACCGGCATGAAACGCCGGCCGTGGCCCTGCGCCATTCCGACGGCGAACCGGACGACGAAGGCGAAAGCTGGACCCGGCCGCGCGACGTGCTCATCGTTTCCCGCCTCGGCCATCCGTGGACCGCTTCGCTTTCCGAACAGTTGCAGTTCTTCGGTTTCCGGCCGCAGGAAATGCGCTGGGAACAGGAGCCGCCGCAGGATTCGACGCCGCTCGCGGTGGTCTTCGTCCCGGACCGCGAGGGCTTGCCCTATTCGACCGAGGCCACGGCCACCATCCGCAAGCTGCGTACCGAGTTCTCCGCCAGCTTCTTTTACTGCCTCTCGGTGCCGTCGATCCTGGAATCCATCGTCCATTTGCAACGCGCCGGCGCCGACGCCTGCGTGCCGGTCGGCGACAAAATCAGCGACGTGCTCTCGCGCATCCTCGATCTGGTGCAGACCAAGGAGCAGACCATTCCGCGCGTGCTCGTGGTCGAGGATTCCGCCACCGCCGTCGCCCACATCCGCCGCTCGCTGTCGCAGCACGGCATCGACAGCCGGGCCATCGGCGACCCGCGCTTCCTGCTCGAAGCCGCCGTCGATTACCGGCCGGACATCATCCTCATGGACATGTACATGCCCTTCTGCACGGGCGTGGAAGTAACGCGGGCGTTGCGGCAACTGCCCGAGTACCAGTCGGTGCCGGTGGTGTACCTTTCCAGCGAAACCGACATCGCCCAGCAGGTGGAAGCCTTGCGCCTGGGCGGCGACCAGTTCCTGACCAAGCCGGTGAATCCCATCGTGCTCGCCGCCGTGGTCAAGACCAAGATCGAGCGCTATCGCGACATGATGCGTTCCGGCCGCCACGACAGTCTGACCGGCCTGCTCAACCATACCGCCGCCAAGAACAAGCTGGACGCCATGGCCAAGGCGGCACATCCGGCAGGATTGCTGACCGT
>JAPUEC010000133.1 GCA_027492775.1 Rhodocyclaceae bacterium | reverse complement strand
GAACCCTTTGCCAACCTGCTGACGCAGGGCATGGTGGTGGCGCCGACCTTCTATCGCGAGAGTGCCGACGGTAAGAAGCAGTGGATCAACCCGGCCGAGGTCGACGTCAAGACCGACGAGCGCGGCCGCCCGGTTGGCGCCACCCTCAAGACCGACGGATTGCCGGTGACCATCGGCGGCACCGAAAAGATGTCGAAGTCCAAGAACAATGGCGTCGACCCGCAGGCCCTGATCGATCAGTACGGCGCCGATACGGCGCGGCTCTTCATCATGTTCGCTTCGCCGCCGGATCAATCGCTGGAATGGTCTGATGCCGGCGTTGAAGGTGGCTTCCGCTTCCTCAAGCGCCTGTGGAAGCTGGTGCATGAACACGTTCAGCACGGCGTCGTCAAAGCCTGCGCCAGTAGCGACGGCCTGCCGGCGCCGCTGGCCGACCTTCGTCGCAAGCTGCACCAGACCATCGGCAAGGTCACAGACGATTACGGCCGGCGCAAGCAGTTCAACACGGCCATTGCCGCAGTGATGGAACTACTCAACGCCTGCGACAAGACCGATCTCGCCTCGCCGCAAGGCCGAGCACTGGCGCAGGAAGTGCTCGAAGCGGCCGTCCTCATGCTCTTCCCCATCGTCCCGCACATCGGCCAGGCGCTCTATGCCGAGCTCAAGGTGGGCGCCGATGCCGGCCGTAGCGCCTTCCCCAAGGTGGATGCGGCGGCGTTGAAGCAGGATGAAATTGAACTGATGTTGCAGGTCAACGGCAAGCTGCGCGGCTCCCTGCGCGTTGCGGCGAGTGCCGACAAGGCCGCTATCGAGGCAGCGGCGCTGGCTTCGGAAGCGGCGCAAAAGTTCATGGAAGGCAATCCGGCCAAGAAGGTGATCGTCGTGCCGGGCCGCCTAGTCAATATCGTGGTCTGAGAGAGGTGCTTATGCGCAGATGGTCGGTTGTGTTCCTATTGGCGGCGGTGCTGGTCGCCGGTTGCGGCTTCCACCTGCGCGGCACTTTCAGCGGCCAGCTGCCTTACAAGACGATCTATGTGAATTTGCCGGAAAACTCGGATCTCGGGATTTCGCTGCGTCGCTACATCGCCTCCCTGCCTACGACCAAACTCGCCAATAGCGCCAAGGAAGCGGAGGCAGTGTTCGAGCAGGTGGCTGATCGCCGTGAAAAGGCGATTCTCAGCGTGAACGCCCAAGGGCAGGTGCGTGAATACCGACTCCAGGCCAACTACAGCTTCCGCATCGTCGATAACGCGGGCCGCGAATTGGTTCCAGTGAATGAAATCAACCTGACGCGCGACATCACCTATACCGACGCCGCCATTCTCGCCAAGGATCAGGAAGAAGCGCTGCTCTGGCGCGACATCAATAACGATCTGGTTTCCCAGATCCTGCGCCGGCTCTCCATCGTCAAGCCCAAGGCGCCAGGCAGTGAGTGAGAATCGCCGTTGATGCTCCCCCAACCGGTGCCGCCCAATGCTGCTCAGAGGTGATCAACTCGCGCCCCACCTGGAGCGCGAATTCCAACCGCTCTATGTGGTGTACGGCGACGATCCGCTGCTGGTGCTCGAAGCCGCCGACGCCATCCGGGCCGCGTCGCGCCGGCAGGGCTACAGCGAGCGCGAAGTCCTGACCGTCCTGCCCGGCTTCGACTGGAACCAGTTGCTTGCCGCCGGCGGCAATCTTTCCCTTTTCGGCGACCGAAAGCTCATCGACCTGCGCCTGCCCACCGGCAAGCCCGGCCGCGAGGGCGGGGCGGCGCTGCAAGCGTGGTGCGGCAATCTCTCCGCCGATACCGCGCTGCTGGTGACGCTGCCTGAACTGGATTGGAAAGAGGAAAAGGCCGCCTGGTTCACCGCGCTGGTTCAGGCAGGGGTGGCGGTGAAGCTCACCGCGCCGCCGCTCGCCGAACTGCCGGGGTGGATCGCCGGCCGCCTGCGTCGTCATCAGCAGACGGCCGAGGCGGAAGGCTTGCGTTTCATTGCCGAGCGCGTCGAAGGCAACTTGCTGGCCGCGCATCAGGAAATCGAAAAGCTCGCCCTGCTTTATCCGGCCGGGCCGCTGTCGGTCGAGCAAATCCGCGAGGCTGTGCTCAATGTCGCGCGCTATGACGTGGACAGCCTACGCGACGCGCTGCTTGCCGGCGATGCCGCGCGTCTGGCGCGGACGCTCGATGGCCTGCAGCAGGAGGGAGAAGCCCCGCCGCTGGTGTTGTGGGCAATGAGCGAGGAAATTCGCGCCCTGGCAACCATTCAGGCCGGCCTTGAACGCGGCCAGCCCATGGATGGGCTGTTACGCGATGCGCGGGTTTGGGGAGTGCGACAGGGGCTCGTGAAGCGCGCCCTGCAGAGGGTTTCATCGGCTAAGGCGCTGGAAGCGGCGCTTCGTCACGCCGCGCGCATTGACCGCTTGGTCAAGGGCATTGGGAAGGGCAACGCCTGGGAAGAGTTTCTCAGGCTGGGAATGCGCTTCGCCAAATAAGGGCGCTAGCCCGTGGCGCGGTGCGCCGGCCGTTGTTCGATTTCCGGGTCGTCGGGCGTGAGATCTTCCCAGAGGCATTGCGTATCCTGCCGGGTGTCCCAGAGTGCGGGGACCTTCTGCGCGTGCACCAGGCATTCGCCTTCGCAATCGCTGCTCACCACCACCACATTGACGTCGCTGTCGACCTTGCGTTCGCCGTCCCAGTAACTGCAGGTCGCGCAAACCTTGACCTCGGCGGGAATAATCAGTTTGTCTGCCATGTCACCCTCTCAAGTGCTATTTTGCTCTAGGACCTATTACTTTCGTAAAAAGTTCCGCCGGCAAATGCGGTAAATTTTCACGCTCCATGTGCGATTGGAGTGCGTCTTCGAGCTGCCGGTTCATCCGGCTTTGCTGGCTATAATAACGCTTTCCCTCGGGCTATTTTTGATCATGGACATCAAACAGTACATGCAGACTCTCGGCCGGCAGGCGCGCATGGCTTCGCGGCGGCTCGCCATGGCATCGACCGCCGAGAAGAATGCTGCATTGCTGGCCATCGCCGCCGCCATCAGGCGCGAGAAAGTCGCCCTGGTCGCGGCCAATGCCCAGGATCTTGCCGCGGCCCGCGCCGCCGGGCTGGAGGCGGCCATGGTCGATCGCCTGACCTTGACCGAAAAGGGGGTCGACAACATGGCCGACGGGGTGGAGCAGGTCGCAAAACTACCCGACCTGATTGGCGAGATGACCGATCTCAAGTACCTGCCGAGTGGCATTCAGGTGGGCAAGATGCGGGTGCCGCTGGGGGTGATTGGCATCATCTATGAAGCGCGGCCGAACGTGACCGCCGACGCCGCGGCGCTATGCCTCAAATCGGGTAATGCCGCTATCCTAAGGGGCGGTTCGGAGGCGATCAACTGCAACCGCGCCATTGCCGGCCTCGTCCGCGAAGGGTTGGCGGCTGCCGGGCTGCCGGCCGAATGCGTGCAGGTGGTGGATACCACTGATCGGGCCGCCGTCGGCGAACTCATTACCATGCGCGAATTTGTCGACGTCATCGTGCCGCGTGGCGGCAAAGGGCTGATCGCCCGCTTGCTGGCCGAATCGCGGGTGCCGATGATCCAGCACCTGGACGGCAACTGCCATGTCTATATCGACGACGAGGCCGACCCCGCCAAGGCGCTGAAGATTGTCGAAAACGCGAAGACCCAGCGCTACGGCACCTGCAATACCGCCGAGTCGCTGCTGGTGGCGCGCTCGGTTGCGGCGGCGCAACTGCCCGCCATCGCTGCCATGCTGCTCGGCAAGGGCGTCGAGATTCGCGGCGATGCGGAAACGCAGGCGCTGGTGAAGGAAGCCAAGGCGGCGACTGAAGAGGATTACTATGCGGAGTACCTGGCGCCGATTATTTCCGTCAAGGTAGTGGCGGGCATCGACGAGGCGATCGCGCACGTCAACACCTACTCTTCGCATCACACCGACGCCATCGTCACGGACAATCACCCGAAGGCCATGCGTTTCCTGCGCGAGGTCGATTCGAGCTCGGTCATGATCAATGCCTCAACCCGCTTCGCCGACGGCTTCGAGTACGGCCTGGGCGCCGAGATCGGCATTTCCACCGACAAGCTGCACGCCCGCGGCCCCGTCGGCCTGGAAGGGCTGACCAGCCAGAAATGGGTGGTGCTGGGCGATGGCCACATCCGGGCGTAAAGGCGCGCCTTGTTCATCGCAAACGGGCGGAATCCGAACCGGAATCCGCCCGGCGAGGTCTTAGCAGTGCGTGTGGATCGCCCCGCGCGGAACAGCGTTTCTTCCTTTCCAGGAACGCCTCGATAGCAGCAGGTGCCCATGAAAACCCCTTCCTATTCCGCCATCGTTTCCGCCCCGACCTTTTCACTCGGCGTGATTTGCGACGAGGACTGGATCACTGAGATCCGCTTTCTCGAACCCCAGCCGGAAGTCGCGCCGAAAACACCGCTCGCCGCCGAAGCCGTGCGCCAACTGCGGAGCTGGCTGGAGAATCCCGATTTCGACTTCGGCCTGCCCTTGAAGCCTTCCGGCACCACTTTCCAACGCCGCGTCTGGGAACAGATCAGCAGCATTCCCGCCGGTCAAACCAAAACTTACGGCGAACTGGCCAAGTCGCTGCACAACGCCCCGCGCGCGGTGGGACAGGCCTGCGGCGCCAATCCCTTCCCGGTGGTCGTGCCCTGCCACCGCATCGTTGCTTCGAGCAAGGGTTTGAACGAGGGCCTCGGCGGCTTCGCCCGCAATGGCGGCGGCTTCCTGCTCGACGTCAAGCGCTGGCTGTTGGCGCATGAGTCCGGAGGGGCACGCCGCAGCTGTTGACAATATCGAAGTACGTTGGCAAAACGCTTTCGGAGGAAAAGCCGATTGCCGGCAAAAAAACCAATAATTTGCGGCGGTCTATAAGCGTCCATGAGAAAAGGGGAGGTGGGGAGGTGCATGTAAAAAAACTAGGACGAATAATGTTGGCGGGCGGGGCTATTTCCCTTGTTTGTGGTTGTGTCGCGCCTGAAGTCACGTACCAGCAGCCGGTTGGCTCTTCAATGACCAACGCCAAATTATTGATGCGAGGGAGCGTTGACTATAGCGAAGCCTATGGGGTTTACTTGTTTTCTGACCCCGAGGGTTGTCGGGGTAGGCAACGGGTCGGCCTTGGAACCACCGGCGTTGATCCGCAGGCAACCACGATTCCTGCCTCGGGCCTGGCAACGGTTGATGTTGTGTTTGCGCGCAACAACCGAATTTACTGCCAAGTGAGATGGTCCTTTTATCCAAAGCCAGGAAAGACATATTTAATACAATCGCAATTCCTTAGGAGCGGCTGTAAGGCGCTCCTTATGAATGCGTCCGATCCGGATAATATCGTGCTTGAAGCAACTGCACGTCGGAGGGAATCCCGCGGAAATTGGTGCATCCCAATTTCTGAAACACGACCTATTGGCGGGGAACAGAAAACAGAGGAAGGGGATGGCGTGCTTTCACTTCCTGTGCCAAGGGCAAATGCAGCATCCAACGCTGCCGCGCCGCGGTTACATAAAAATGCGTCAGATGACGATCTCAAGGGACTAATCGGGGGTGGAAAGTGATTTGTTTTAAGAATTTGGTAGGTGCCAGAAGTTGTTTTGCGCTGATTTTTCTTTGGGCCACGGCTGGTTCGTCAATGGCATTGACGCCCTCGGAGTTGTTCACCAAAGTGTCTCCCAGTGTCTGGGGTGTCCGGACATATGACAAAGACGGTTTGCCACTAGCGACCGGCAGCGCTGTCGTGATCGCGAATGAAACGCTTGTAACCAATTGCCACGTTTTGAGCAAATCCAGCCGCTTTGTCGTGACACGGGACAACATGTCGCTTGGTGGCACTTTGGATATGTGGGATACCGAACGGGACCTTTGCCAGATCAAGGCCCGAAATCTAAATGCGCTCCCGGTCAAACTGGCTGGCGCCTCCTCGCTGATGGTTGGACAAAATGTCTACGCCCTTGGCAATCCAAAGGGATTGGAGCTGACGTTGAGCGCCGGCCTGATCTCAAGCCTGCGGCGAGACGACAAGGAACAACTGGTGCTGATCCAGACGTCTGCGCCAGTTTCGATGGGGTCAAGTGGAGGCGGACTTTTTGACGATCAAGGACGCTTGATCGGGCTGACGACGCTGAGCGCCAAAGATGGACAAAATCTGAATTTTGCGATCCCCTCGGATTGGATTCGGGACGTCCCGGCCAGGCACAAGGCTGCGCTGCAAAAGAAAGAAGTCGAGAAAACGGTGGTTTCGGCCGCCGCAAATTCTACCGGCGCAGTGTCCGCGGCGGGAAAAGTGTGGCGATATGAATATCGAGATATTTATCACAAGCGTAAACAAATCACCGTGACTGCCCGCGAAACGGGTAAAGATAGTCTTTCCGAAGAGGCGACAATCGATGCCATCGATGTTGGCAGCCTTCAATGGACGCCGAGTTCTCCTTTCATGCGCTTCCGCTCGGGTAGCGGTGTCGAATGGGTCGAGATTTCACCTTTTGTTTTCATGGAATCGATGGCAAACCAACATCGCGGCACGCAGGAGATTTCCGCTTTTGGCGAAAAATTCCAGGTTACTTTAAGAAGTGTTGGTGACGAAACCGTTTCCGTCCCCGCTGGCACCTTTGCAACGACAAAATTCAATATTTTAGGGGTGCGGAAAGGTGTAGTGCCGACGTCGGGAAGTCCGTCCCTTATAGGGGTCAATAACATCAGAGCCACGGTTTGGTACTCCAAGGAACTCGCACGGGTCGTCAAGGTGTCATTTTTCAGTTCAGGCACGGATGTAAGCAAGCCGCTCGATAAATACGACATTTACATGACAGGTAAAGCGATGTGACACCCTCAAGCGCTGGCGCGTCCGCGGAACCTGACTCCGGCGCACTGTCACCGTCCGAACAGGCGGAAATCGACAATTTCTGCGACGCCCTCTGGCTTGAAGACGGTCTCGCCAAGACCACGCTCGATAGTTATCGCAACGACCTCACCCTTTTTTCCCGCTGGCTCGCCGCCACCGAGCGCGGTTCCCTGCTCGGGGCGGACGAGGAAGCGCTGATCGCCTATATCGCCAAGGTGGCGCAAGGGAAGCGGGCCACCTCGCAGTCGCGCTACCTGTCCAGCCTGCGCCGTTTCTACCGCTGGCACCTCGGGCGCGGGCGTCTTTCCAGCGATCCCACCCTCAAGCTGGTCAATCCCCTGCGTCCCTCGCGCCTGCCCAAGGTGCTGGCGGAGGTGCAGGTCGAGGCGCTGTTGGGGGCGCCCGATGTCGAAACGCCGCTAGGCCTGCGCGACCGCGCCATGCTGGAAACCATCTACGCTACGGGCCTGCGGGTGTCCGAACTGGTCAATCTCAAGCTGCATGAAGTGGGCACCAACGAAGGCGTGGTGCGGGTGTTGGGCAAGGGCAGCACGGAGCGCCTGGTGCCGCTGGGCGAACAGGCACTCGACTGGATCGCCCGCTATTTGAAGGAAGCGCGCCCCGAACTGCTCGCCAATCGCCGCAGCGACGCGCTCTTCATCACCGCCCGCGCTGCACCCATGACCCGCCAGATGTTCTGGACGCTGGTCAAGCGCCACGCGCTCAAGGCGGGGATGGACCCGCGGCGGCTTTCGCCGCATGTATTGCGCCATGCCTTCGCCACCCATCTGCTCAATCACGGCGCCGATCTCCGGGTGGTGCAACTGCTGCTCGGGCACGCCGATATTTCCACCACCCAAATCTATACCCACGTCGCCCGCGAGCGGCTGAAATCGCTGCACGCGGTGCATCATCCGCGGGGTTGAAGCGCATTCATCAATCAAGCGATGCTTGTGCGGGGTTTCAAGTCTTACCCTGGCGATATACGCGGCTGCCACACCGCCCTTCCGACAGCTGCTGGCGGCAGCAGGTAACCCCTAACTCCCCGCCAATTCGATGGGCAGCGCCGTCTTGTACTTGACCTGCTTCAGAGTCACGCTCGAACGGATGTTGGAAACGTTGGGAATGCGCGCCAGCCGATCGACGATGAAGTGCTGCAGTGCCTTCAAGTCGCGGCCGACAACGCGCAGCAAGTAATCCGAATCGCCGGTCATGAGATAGCACTCCATGACTTCCGGATAGCTCTCGATGGTTTCCTCGAATGTCTTGAGGGCGCTGCCGATCTGCTTTTCCAGGCTGACCTGGATGAACATGGAAACGTCCAACCCGAGGGCTTCCGGATCCAGCAGGCTGACATAGCCGCGAATTACCCCGGAGGCTTCGAGGTCGCGAACGCGGCGCAGGCAGGGCGCCGGCGAAAGATTGCTGCTCTCCGCCAGGGCGACATTGCTGATGCGTGCATCGGTCTGCAGGCGCTCAAGCAGGCGCAGGTCGATGGCATCAAGGCGTACTGTGCTCATTTGTTGCTCCGGCGCTCATAAAAACGTTATTTAATTGCTCATTAAAGCCAAAATCAAGATGATTTGGCAATTAATTTCGCCTCGTGTCGCCCTATAGTTGTTGCTGGAAAGCAAATCGCCAGCGCAAAGGAGGGCGCCATGAACGACCATCTCAAACCGGCACCGGACGCCGACATCGACCGCGACGAAACCGCCGACTGGCTGGCGAGCCTTGCTGTCGTCATCGAAAGCGATGGCCTGCCCCGCGCCGAATTCCTGGTCGACCGTCTCATCGAATCAGGCCGCCGCGCCGGCGGGCGTTTCCATACCCGGCACACCACGCCTTATCGCAACACCATCGCCGTCGAAGCTCAGGAACCCTATCCCGGCGATCTCGATTTGGAAGCACGCATCACCGCTATCCACCGCTGGAATGCGCTGGCGATGGTGATGCGCGCCAATCAGGCGCATCCCGAGTTGGGCGGCCATATCGCCACCTATGCTTCGATCGCCGACCTCTTCGAAGTCGGTTTCCATCACTTTTTCCGGGCGCCATCGGCCGATCATCCCGGCGATCTCGTCTATTTCCAGCCGCACGCCGCGCCCGGGGTGTATGCCCGGGCCTTCCTCGAAGGGCGGATCGACGAAAGCCGGCTCGATCTCTTCCGGCGCGAAGTCTCCGGCGGCATCGGCAGCGGACTGTCGTCCTATCCGCACCCGACGCTGATGCCCGATTTCTGGCAGTTCCCGACCGGCTCGATGGGCCTCGGGCTGCTCACCGCCATTTATCAAGCGCGCTTCCAGCGCTACCTGCAGCACCGTGAAATCCTGCCTGCCAGCGATCGCAAAGTCTGGGCCTTCCTCGGCGACGGCGAAATGGACGAGCCGGAATCGCTCGCCGGCATTTCGCTGGCGGCGCGCGAGCAACTCGACAACCTCATTCTTATCGTTAATTGCAACCTGCAACGCCTCGACGGCCCGGTGCGAGGCAACGGCAACATCGTCCAGGAACTGGAAACCCTCTTCGCCGGCGCCGGCTGGAACGTCGTCAAGTGCCTGTGGGGCAGCAACTGGGATGTGCTTTTCGCCCGCGACCGCAGCGGTGCCATCTTGAAGCGCATGGCCGAGGCGGTGGACGGCGAGTTCCAGAAGCTCTCGGCCACCGACGGCCATTACAACCGCGAGCATTTCTTTTCGCGCACGCCGGAACTGGCGGCGCTGGTCGCCAACATGTCCGACAAGGACATCGACGCCCTCATGCGCGGCGGCCACGATCCGGTCAAGATCTACGCCGCCTATCGCGCCGCCGTGACGCATCGCGGCCAGCCGACGGTCATTCTCGCCCAGACCACCAAGGGCTTCGGCATGGGCGCTTCCGGCCAGGGCGCCAACACCTCGCACCAGACCAAGAAGCTGGCGCGCGAGGACATGCTGCGCTTCCGCGAGCGTTTCGGTTTGCCGCTCAGCGATGCCGACATCGACGAAGTGCGCTTCTACCATCCGGGGCCGGAAAGCCGCGAGGTGCGCTACCTGCTCGAACGCCGTCAGGCGCTCGGCGGCTTTGTGCCGCAGCGGCGCCAGCAATCGACGCCTTTGGTGCCGGCGGAACCGGGGATGTTCAGCGCCTTCCATGCCGACAGCGGCGAACGCGAGCTTTCCACCACCATGAGCTTCGTCCGCTTGCTCACCAAGCTCATGCGCGACAGCGCGCTCGGCACGCGGGTGGTGCCCATCGTCGTCGATGAGGCGCGCACCTTCGGCATGCAGGACCTCTTCCGCCAGTTCGGCATCTACTCGCCCTGGGGGCAGCGCTACACGCCGCAGGATTCCGACCAGCTCGCCTTCTATCGCGAGGATGTGCAAGGGCAAATACTGGAGGAGGGTATCACCGAGGCCGGCGCCATGGGTTCGTGGATCGCCGCCGGCACCGCCTGGTCGCATAGCGGCCAGCCCATGCTGCCCTGCTACATCTTCTATTCCATGTTCGGCTTCCAGCGCGTCGCCGACCTCATGTGGAACGCCGCCGACAGCCAGGCACGCGGCTTCCTGCTCGGCGCCACGGCCGGACGCACCACGCTTTCGGGCGAGGGCCTGCAGCACGAGGACGGCCAGAGCCAGGTCTACGCCGCCACCGTCCCGACCTGCCGCGCCTACGATCCCGCCTTCGGCTACGAAATGGCGGTCATCGTCGAGGACGGCGTCCGGCGCATGCTGGGCGAGCGCGAAAACGGCTATTACTACCTGACGTTGTACAACGAGAACCACGTCCAGCCGGCGATGCCGCCGGGTGCGGAGGAGGGTATCCGGCGCGGCATTTACCGGTTGCGCCCTTCGCAACTCGGCGCCGATGCGCCGCAGGTGCAGCTCATCGGCAGCGGCAGCATCCTGCAACAGGTATTGAGCGCGGCCGGGCGGCTGGAGCGCGAATTCGGCGTCGCCGCCACGGTTTGGAGCGCCACCAGCTTCGGCGAACTGAGGAAGGACGGCATCGCCTGCGAGCGCTGGAACCTGCTCCACCCCGGAGAGCCTCCGCGCCAGGCCTACATCGCCGAACAACTGGCGCCTCAAGCCGGGCCGGTCATCGCGGCCAGCGATTTCGTCCGTGCCTACCCCGATCTCATCCGGCCCTGGGTGCCACGCCGCTACACCGTGCTCGGCACCGACGGCTTCG